>JAYWAB010000268.1:0-22207 GCA_043782835.1 Aestuariivirga sp. | reverse complement strand
ACCCCAGCAGCGAGGCATGCATTCCGGCTGATTCATACATCAGATTGATGCCCGTCATCGCGGAAATGCCCGCCGTCAAACCTTTCTCATAGCCCGCCTGCACATCAGGGAACTTGGCATCACACATGCCCGCCGCTGAACCAACGGTGAGATTATAAAAATGCCCCATCTGGGCGCAGGCAGACGTGATCAAAGCCTGTTCGCCCGAACCACCACTCATGGCACCTGTCCGCAAATCAGACACAAAGGGCCAAGGCCCCCAAATTGCAATGGCACCGGGCACGACGCAATTGATATAGACCAGCCCCGCCAGACACTCAGCCACGGCCTGCACCACTGTTCCTGCCAAAGCCGCAGGCGCAGTTGCCCCTGCTTGTGCGGCTGAAAGCAACAAGACAGGCATACCCCCCCGCGCCGCCACTTCCAAACAGGCGCAAGCGTCTTCCGCGAAGTTCAAGGGCGGAACGACAAAACAATTGGATTGCGAAACAAAGGGCCGGGCCCGCCACTTTTCTTCGCCGCCCGCCACGTAATGCAGAATTTGCAAACACTCGGTCACATGCTCAGGCGCCACCATGGATGTGCCCACATGTTTCTTGGTGCCTGCAAGCGAGGCATAGAGCGTATTGATATCAAGATCATGGCCGTTGAGCATATCCCGCGCCGTCAAGCAGCGTTGGAAGAAGTGAATATGCTCGCAGGTGTCGACAATCCGCGCCGCGTCATAAAGATCAGCGAGATAGGACTCACGGTAAGAATTGCTCTCGATCTCTGCGATATGAACAGCCGCCCCCGCCGTGCCGAAATAAACCCGGTTGCCCGAAGGTTCCATATCCAGCGCCGGGTCTCGGGCATGAAGCACAAAGTTACGCGCGCATGAGGCCAGTATATCCTCTACCAGGGACCGCGGAATGCAAAGCCGTCCCGTATCATTGCGAAAACACCCCCGCGCTGTCAGGGCTTCCACACAAGAAGGAATGGCGCGGTCAAGCCCCACAGATTCCAAGAGTTTCAAGGCGGTGTCATGAATCCGCGCCATGTCTACATCTTTCAGCGGCTTATATTGCCCGCCCACCATACCGGGGCGAACCGCCGCCTTGTCCATCGGAATGGCGGTGGAGCGCAAAAGTTTGCGTGCTTCACGCCCGCCGCGACGTCGGGATATCTCGTCAGTCATTTCATACAATGCTTTCATGCAGATGAACCAAATCATGCGCCATGAAAAGATTGTTCGCCATGCACTATAATTGCATCATGGTTGAATGATTCTCACCTGTCGTTCGCGTATGATAATATCGGTACGCGGTCGCAAGCGAAACGAAAAAAGAGGCTACGAAATTCCATGACACAGCAAAACGTTGCAGCAGCGCTGTTCAATACATTGTTGCAGCTGCGTGAGACGGCGCGTCAGGAAGCCCAAAATCCAGTGGTCCAGTTTCTCGACTTCTGCGCTAAGAATTACACCAGTTCGCATTCACAACTCTTTCAAGATTTGTTTGTTCTGTTTTGCACCAAGGGGCGGCGCAATGGTTTTTTTGTAGAGTTTGGTGCAACCAATGGTGTGACGTTAAGCAACAGCTATTTGCTCGAAAAGGAATTTGCTTGGCAGGGCATCCTCGCAGAACCCGCAAAAGATTGGCACGCGGCTTTGCAGAAAAACCGCAGCGCGGCCATTGATACCCGCTGCGTCTGGAGAAAAACGGGTGAACATTTGGATTTTGTAGAAACAGAATATGGCGAATTGTCCACACTGGTTGAATTTAAAGACAAGGATAATAACAAGAGCGGCCGTCAAGCAGGCAAGACATACAGTGTCGAAACCGTAAGCCTCAACGACCTGTTGGCAAAATACAACAGTCCTGGCCATATTGATTATCTTTCAATTGACACAGAAGGTTCTGAGTTCGACATTTTGAGCGCCTTAAATTTTAGTCGCTATGCAATCGACATCATGACAGTCGAGCATAACTATACGCAAGATCGATCGAAGATCAGATCACTTCTCGCGTCGAATGGCTTCGTCAACGTTTTTGAAGCGATATCGGGTTTTGACGACTGGTTTTTACATCAGTCATTTCTTCAAAAGTTGCAGGCCTGAAACCATGCGTTGGCGCGTTGGGCGAGATCTCCATTCTAGCGGTGTGCCTGGGCGCACCTTGTTCAATTAATTTCACCACCTTTTCGCCTACGGAGTGGCTGTTTCTGTGCTATTCATCACCATTCGTGGAAACAATTGGTGAATTTCTTGCCCCGTCGTGATCTCCCACCGCTCCGTGCCTTGACCGCCTTTGAAGCCGCCGCAAGGCTGGGCTCGTTCCGCATGGCGGCGGGTGAAATGGGAATCACCCGCTCTGCCGTGTCCCACCAAATCAAACTTTTGGAACAGCGCTTGGATGTGCAACTTTTTCGCCGTGATGCAAGACGTGCCGAACTCACCCAGGCGGGGCAGACCTATTATCCCCCAGTGCGCGATGCATTCGACCAAATCGAAGCCCAAACGCGAAGCTTGCGGCCCGCCAATACCGACAAAGAACTCACCATCCAAGTCTATGTGACAGTGGCACTCAAATGGTTGATCCCGCGCCTGCATGATTTTGAACGCCGCTTTCCCGACGTGAAGGTACGGCTTTCGACGTCCTATTTTGATTGGGACTTTGATGAGCGCAATGTTGATGTAGGCCTCATTCTGGCCCGCAACAAACTGCCAGGTCACTACTACAGGCCTTTGTTCAAATCTTTCCTCGTGCCCGTCTGCTCGCCGCAGCTTAAACTCAAATCACTCGATGACTTGAAGAAAACCAAGTTGATCGACGTCTACACAGCCGAAGAAGATTGGCAGATCTGGCTTGATGCCGCTGGCGTCAAGGGTGTCAAACCCGCCAACAGGCTGGCAGTGGACAGTTATATCCTCGCACAGGAAGCAGCCATCGAGGGCCGCGGTGCCTGCATGACGATTGGTCCCTATGCTGCAGAAGAAATCAAGCTTGGTCGCTTGGTCCAACCATTTCCGCTGCGCGTGCCACACAAACACCATTGGTATTTCGCCTGTGCCGCAGCCAATCGCAACAAGAACAAAGTGCGCCGCTTTGAAGATTGGTTGGCCAAGCAAGTGGCAGCTGATCCTGCATTGGAGATGCTTAAAGATGACACTTGAAACTGAACCGCGCCGCCGTCGCGGGGGTGCACGTGCCAATCCCGGCGCAGGGGGCGGTGCGAGCATTCCACAATTGCCGCGCCGCAAAGTAAAACGCCTGTTTCCGCCCACAGACATCATCAGCGCCGATGAATTGGAATCCATCCATCACGCATCGCTCAAAGTTCTGGCCGAAATCGGTATGGACTTCTTGTTACCCGAAGCGCGCGAACTCTGGCGCAAAGCGGGTGCAAAGATTGATGGAGATCGCGTGCGCTTTGATGCGGCACTGCTTGAGGAACTTCTCTCACACTGTCCTAACGAATTCACCATTCACGCCCGCAACCCCGAAAACAACATGCGCGTCGGCGGCAACAATATGTGCTTTGGCACGGTGGGAAGCCCGCCTTCCTGCCATGATGTGGACGGCGGTCGCAGAACAGGCAACCGCGCCGATTATCAGAAATTCCTGAAGCTCGGTCAGCATTTCAATGCAATCGGCTTCAGCGCGGGCTATCCAGTGGAACCTGTTGATGTTCACGCCTCCATCCGCCATCTTGAGGCATTGCGCGATATGGCAACCTTGATGGATAAGCCGATGACGGCCTATTCATTGGGCGCGCACCGCGTGCAAGATGGGATCGAAATTGCCAGATTGGCGCGCGGCATAAGTCACGAGCAGTTTGAACGCGAGCCAACGCTGACCACCATCATCAACACCAATTCACCCTTGAAGTTGGATGCCTATATGTTGAACGGCATTATGGAAATGTCTTCTCGCGGCCAAGTTGTTTGCGTCACACCTTTCACCTTGGCGGGTGCCATGGCCCCCGTCACCATGGCAGGCGCCGTGGTTGAGCAAAATGCCGAAGCCATGGCGGGCCTTGCCTTCACGCAATTGGTCAAAAAGGGCGCACCTGTGATCTATGGTGGCTTCACCTCAAACGTTGATATGAAATCCGGTGCGCCCGCCTTCGGCACACCCGAGTATATGAAAGCCGTGATGGTCGGCGGGCAATTGGCGCGGCGCTACAAAATTCCCTACCGCACGTCCAACACCTGTGCCGCCAATATGGTCGATGCCCAAGCAGCCTATGAAAGTGTCTTCTCGCTTTGGGCGCTCACCATGGGCGGCGGCAATTTCATCATGCATGGCGCAGGTTGGCTGGAAGGCGGGCTGGTGGCCAGCTTTGAGAAATTCGTTTTGGACGTAGACTTGATTCAGATGGTGCAAGAATTCCTGCAACCCCTTGAAACAACTGATGATGCGCTTGCCGTTGAAGCGATACGTGAAGTAGGCCCCGGCGGGCATTTTTTCGGTGCTCAACACACCTTGGGGCGCTATTCCAATGCTTTTTATCAGCCGATCATCTCGGATTGGCGCAACAACCAGCAATGGCAGGCCGCAGGCTCGCCCGATGCGTTGAAACGCGCCAACCATGTTTACAAGCAAGCGCTGGCCGAATATCAACAGCCGCCTATGGATGAAACGATACGTGAAGCGCTGGATGCCTTTGTGGACAAGCGCCTCAGTGAAGGCGGAGTGAAAACCGATTTCTAAGATTCTTGTCATTGGCGGTGCGAATTTAGACATCAAGGCCAAAACCTTGCATGCCCACGTCGCGCAAACCTCAAATCCTGCTACCATCATCGCCAAGCCCGGGGGAGTGGCGCGAAATATCGCCCATAATCTCGCAAAACTCGGCGCAAAAGTCACCTTGCTCACAGCTGTGGGCCATGATGCCAATGCCGAAACCATCATCGCCGCGACCAAAAAAGCCGGTGTCAACACAACCCACATCATCAGCGTGAATGCCCCAACGGGCCTATATATGGCGCTGCTGGATGAAAGCGGGGAGCTGGTAACGGCGGCGTCAGACATGCAATGCCTCAAGTTCCTTTCGAAAGAACATATAGAGAACAATAGGAATCTAGTCAAGCAAAATTCTTTGATTATTGCAGATTGTAACTTAAGCATTGAAACGCTTGAGGAAATTTCCGTTCAGGCCGCCGACCGCTTGATTGTTGAACCCGTCTCAGTTTCCAAATCGTCAAAGCTGTTGCGCCTTCTCGAGAAACATAAAATTTTCTTATCAACCCCCAATCTTGATCAAATTGAAGCGCTAACGGGCAGCCGCGATCCGCTTCAGGCCGCAAAAACACTCCATGCGCGGGGTCTTGCGAACGTCGTCATCCACGCAGGTGCAAAAGGTGCCTTTGGATCGGATGGGCAAAGCTTCGTTCATATCCCATCGCAAGCGCGCAGCATCATCGATGTTACAGGTGCTGGTGATGCTGCAACAGCTGGCCTCGTCGCGGGCTTGATGCAGGGCCTCCCGCTGGCCAAGGCCGCAGAACTGGGGCAAAAGGCGGCGGCGATTGTGATTGCATCAGAGAGTTCAACATTGCCATGAAAGTCAAACTCACCCGCGAGGTTAAATCCGCCCTCGCCAAAGATAAACCGGTCGTCGCATTGGAATCCACCATCATCGCGCATGGCATGCCGTTTCCGCAGAACTTTGCAATGGCCAGGAAAGTTGAAGCCATCATCAGGGAACTGGGCGCAACGCCCGCCACCATTGCTGTGATCAATGGTGAACTGTGCGTCGGGCTTGCGGACGCAGAGTTGGAACACTTCGCCAAAACTGGTCCTTCAATCATGAAAGTCTCGGTGCGTGATTTGCCCTATGTCGTCGCCAAAGGCTTGACGGGTGCAACCACAGTGGCGTCCACCATGCGCATCGCTGCCATGGCCGGAATCGCCGTCTTTGCCACGGGGGGAATCGGCGGCGTGCACCGCGGCGGCCAAAACAGTTTTGACATCTCCGCAGACATTACAGAATTTGCACAAAGCAATGTGGGGGTGGTGACAGCCGGGGCCAAGGCGATCCTCGATCTGGGCCTCACACTCGAAGCATTGGAAACCCAGGGCGTGCCCGTCATCGGTTTTGGCACAGACGAATTTCCGGCGTTCTATTCACGCGGCTCAGGTTTCAAAGTGCCAATGCGCTGCGACACAGCCAAGGAAGTTGCGGCATTAATGAAAGCCAAATGGAAATTGAATTTGAAAGGCGGTATTGTCATCGCCAACCCCATTCCGGCGGCGGCCGAAATTCCTGCCGATGAAATTGCGCCCACCATCGCCAAAGCCATCGACGAAGCTGCCCGCCAGAACATCTCAGGAAAAAATCTGACACCTTTCCTGCTGAAACACTTGGCCGAAGTAACAGGCGGGCGCTCGCTTAGCGCCAATATTGCACTGGTCGAAAACAATGCGCGCGCAGCAGCGGCCATAGCAATGGCCTATAGCCAATAACGCCAAACATAAATTGCCGTCATCAACACGCCACAGCCGATAATGATATTGCGCACAACAGCTTGCGGCAGAATTTTTGTGAGCCTGATGCCGGCAAAGCCTCCTGCCAGCGTGCCAATCATCATCACCAACGTATGCGGCCATTCAATCAGACCATAGTGGATGAAAAACAGAATTGCGGTGAGGTTGGTCAAAAACGCGAAAAGATTCTTCAGTGCATTGAGGCTGCGCAATTCAAGGCTGCTGGTGGCGCTGAGCGCTGAAAGAATTATCACACCTGCACCCGCCCCGAAATATCCGCCATAGATCGCAACCGGAAACAGCAACACTTGCCGCAGTTTGGCATGGTCGTGGCCGCCACCCAGAACCCGCGACAGAAAAAGTTGAATGCGTTTTGAAAATGCAAATAGCAAAGTGGCAATGCCGATGAGTGCCGGAACAGATTGCGTGAAAGTTTTCTCCGGGGTCACCAAAAGCAGAACGGCACCCAGCCCGCCACCAACAACTGCAACAACCAGGCTCGCCCAAAATGCAATATCTGCTTTCGGCAGTTTCTTGAGGTCACTGAGGAACCCAACGCCATTGCTGGATGTAACAGCCAGCGCATTGGAGGCATTGGCCACAATCGGTGAAAGCCCCACCGCCAGAAGCGCCGGAAATGTGAACAACGAAGCCCCGCCCGCCATCGAATTGGCAAGCCCTCCCAAGATGCCAGCGGCAACAAGCAGCAAAACTTGCCAAATATTCATGGAGGCCGCCGTCATTCTTTCATGGAATTTGACAAGATTCTCACCTACTTGTCTGTCCTAAGCCAGAAACGCGCAAGGCCGCAACCACAACAATGAATCAAATCCAACCTTATCTTGATTATTTCTCCAATCATCCAGATTGGGCGTTGCTTGTGGTGTTTTTAATTTCGCTAGGCGAGGCTCTGCTGGTGATCGGCCTGTTCGTGCCATCAACAGCGGTCTTGATTGGTGCAGGAACATTGGTGGGGGCGGGAAAGTTGCCCCTCTGGCCCGTGCTCATCGCAACCACACTGGGCTGCATTTCCGGCGATCAACTTTCCTTCTGGGCCGGGCGTCTTTTTGGCGAGAGGTTGCGCAGCATGTGGCCCCTGCGCAATTATCCGCATCTTTTGGCAAAAGGCGAAGCTTATGTCAAAGAACACGGCGGCAAATCCATCGCCATTGGCCGCTTTGTGCCGGGCATCAAGTCGGTGGTGCCGGGCATTGCAGGCATGTTCGGAATGGGCCAGCTTTTCTTCCTCACGGTCAACATCGCCTCGGGCATCGCTTGGGCCGCTTTGCATGTTTTGCCCGGCGTGGCCTTAGGGCAGGCTTTGTCGCTGGCTGGCGAACTCAGTGGCAGGCTTCTCATCGTCTTGGTCATTCTTCTCTGCATCCTTGCCATTGGTGGCTGGCTCGTGCGGCTGCTGGCAACGGGTCTTTCGCCTTATCGCAAGGCAGCACAAGGCCGATTGGCGGCGTGGGCCGACGCGAGCCAATCCAAATTCCTGCGCCGCTTTGGCAGGTCCATCGCGCCAGAGAACCCGAGTTCAGCTTTGTTCCTGCTATTCATCGTCTTGGGTATTCTGGCGATTGTGATGTTGGTCGATCTTGTTTCGGGCCTCTTGCTGCGTCACGTCGTCAGCAATTTTGACCAGTCTGTCTTTAACTTCTTCAGCGAACTTCGGTCTGTGCCAGGCGATGAAATCTTTGTGCGCATCACCATGCTCGGCGATGAACTCGTCATTCTCGCCGCCGCAGTGGTGCCGATCTTCTGGTTTGTCTGGATGCGCAATTGGCGCGCCGCTTGGACGTGCCTCGCAACTATCGCGGCTGCCAAAATTATTTTACTGGCATTTTCCTTTGGGCTCGGCGCGCCGGGCGAGGGCGTATTCAAAGGAGACTTCCGCTTCCCCTCGGCCCATGCCGTTATGGCCGGAACGGTCTTTGGCCTTCTCGCTGCCATAACCGCACGCGGGCTCTCGCGCTGGAGCCAAGCGCTGATTGTGGCAGCCACAGCCATGGCCGTCATCGCCATCGCATTCTCGCGCCTTTATCTCGGCGTTAATTGGTTCAGTGACGTCACAGGCGGCATATTGATCGGGGGCATTCTGACTGTCGTGTTTTCCGTTGCATTGTCCACGCTCAATCTGGGAAAGTTCCACCCCTTGCCTCTGCTGACAACTTCGCTGCTCGCTTTGTTTCTCGCGGGCAGCGTCAACATCCTCAATAATTTTGACAGGCGTGTCGAACGCTACCAGCCGATCAATAAAATGGCCACGTATGAATTGGCCGATTACCTGAGCAGTGGTTGGGCCAAAATGCCCGGCCAGCGCATCAACCTGGTCGGCCGCCCCACCGAAGGCTTCGAAATCCAATGGCTGGGCACGCCCGCAAATTTACGCGATGTCTTGGCCCATCAGCAATATCATGTCTGGAATCGTTGGGGCTGGCGCGATGTTGTACCCTACCTAAACCCCAACGGATCATTGAATGAAATGGCGCCAAAGCCTGCTGTCCATGAAGGCCTGCGCGCCAAACTTACGGCCACCCATGATGACCCGGCCCATGCCCCCGCTCGGATCGTTTTGAAAGCCTTTCAATCCAATGCCAAGGTGATGGACAACGGCAAGACAGATCGCGTCTATCTTCTGAACTTTGTCCATGAAAGCTTAAAGTCCAATCTTGGCATATTCACGCTGCCGACAACGGCGCAGATTGACGATGCCGAGTTGCTCGACATTGTGCAAAAGCTGAGCCTCGATCCTGCCGTGGAAAACCTTGGCGAGAAAAGCCTGAATGGCAAATCCATCTCCATTTTACGGCCCAAATCTTGATTGAATTTCACGCGACCATCCGCCATATTCGCATCTCGTCAAAAGAGTCTTCAAAATGCAGTTTCTGAAACAATTTTTCACCTGGTGGAGTGGCCAGTCCCTGAACACCAGGTTCTACACGTGGCGCAAAGGCGGCTTTGTTGGCCAGGATGAAATGGGCAATCGCTACTACAAGGCAAAATCTGCTGTGCCCGATTCCATCCCTGAACGCCGCTGGGTCATTTACAATGGCTATTCGGAGGCAAGCAAAGTGCCGCCGGGTTGGCATGGCTGGTTGCATCACCGCGTTGACGTGGTCCCGACACCGGAAAACGATGTCGCTCGCGAATGGCAAAAGTCGCATCTCGAGAATCTGACCGGCACGGCTGAGGCCTATCATCCACCGGGATCGATCGCAGTCGGGGGCAAACCACAAAAGCGCGTGAGCGATTATCAAGCATGGAAACCCGAATGAAATCGACAGTGATGGAATCTCTCGTCGGCGCCGCTGTCATATTGGCAGCGGTGCTGTTTTTCTCATTCGCTTATCGCACCGCAGGGGCAGGAGGCCCCTCGGGCGGCTATCACGTGACGGCGCAATTCAACAATATTGACGGCATCGCCGTGGGCTCGGACGTGCGCGTGGCGGGGATTAAAGTTGGAACAGTTGTGGCACAAAGCTTGGACGTCAAGTCCTATCAAGCCCGCATCGACATGTTGCTGCAACCACAGCTGCAATTGTCGGATGATACATCCGCCAAGATCACCTCCGAAGGATTGCTCGGTGCTAAATTTGTGTCGCTTGAACCCGGCGGTTCGGATGCCAAATTGGCCAATGGTGGCGAGATCAGTTATACCCAAGGTGCCATCGACATGTGGTCATTGATCAGTCAAGCCATGTTCTCCAAAGGTGGTTCAGCCAAGAGCAATGACGCACCAGCTCCTGCCGATCAGGCCCCGCAGCCAAAGCAATGAAAAAAATAATTGTCGCTGGCGTGGCATTCGCCCTGACAGCCACCCCCGCCTTTGCAGATGCCATCGCCAATCCAATTGCCATTTTTGCCGGCCTTGACAAGATCATGGGGCAGACAACGAACTTCGAAGCCAAGATCGGCGAAGAAAAGAAGTTTGGCGGCCTCGTCGTCAAGGCCGATGTCTGCGACACGAGGCCCATCACCGAAGACCCCAAAACCGTGGCCTTTGTCGAGGTCGATGAACAAGCCAATGATGGCAAACGAAAGCGTGTTTTTTCGGGATGGATGTTTGCCGAAAGCCCGGGCCTCAACGCTGTCGAACACCCGCTCTACGATGTCTGGTTGACGGGCTGCCGCGATCCCAACGCCGCACCACCAACCGTCGAAACAGCACCTGATCTGTCAACGCTGCAAGATCAAATTGAAAACGCCGATCAACCGCCGCCAGATTGAGTTCCAGATTGAGCCAGTGCCAGCACGGCCTCGGCATTTCGGTCATCTTGAAATTGCCCAAAATCACCTTCAGCATCTAAGGCCGCATCCAACAACGCGCGGTATTCCGGTTTCTTTAAGCTGAAGCAGCCGAATTGTTCCAAATGCGCATTCACAAACTGCGCATCCAACAGCTGAAAGCCCCCCGCTTTGAGACGTGCGACCAGATGAACCAGCGCCACCTTCGACGCATCGGTCTGCCGTGAGAACATGCTTTCCCCGAAGAAGGCAGCACCCAAACGCAAGCCATAAAGCCCCCCCACAAGCCTGCCGTCTTGCCAACATTCAACCGAATGGCCGCAGCCCATTTTGTGGAGCTGCGTATATAAACGCAAAATTCGTGCATTAATCCATGTCACATCGCGGTCTGACGTTTTTTCAGCACAGGCTTGAATGACGGCTTCAAAGGCAGTGTCGATACGGATTTCAAAATTTTGCCGGCGCACCGATTTGCGCAGCGAGTGTGAAATATGGAATCCATCGAGCGGTAAAATCCCACGTTCTTCTGGCTCAATCCAATAAAGCGCAGGGTCGTCCGCACTCTCAGCCATGGGAAACACACCGACTGAATAAGCCTTGAGTAAGACTTGTGGCGTGATCACCGTCATGACTTCGGACGGCTCAAAAACTTTTCAAGCCAATGAATATCATAATGGCCATCGATAATGTCATGTTCGCCGAGCAAGCGCTGGAACAGCGGAATGGTCGTTTCAACACCTTCCACCACGAATTCCGAAAGCGAACGCCGCAAGCGCATCAAACATTCAGCGCGCGATTTTCCTGATACAATAAGTTTGCCGATCAAACTGTCGTAATAGGGCGGAATGCGATAGCCAGAATAAAGCGCTGAATCAACCCGCACACCAAGTCCACCTGGAAAATGCAATGCATCCACGCGGCCGGGCGAGGGCGCAAAAGTCTGCGGGTTTTCGGCATTGATCCGGCATTCAATGGCATGGCCAGCAAATTGAATATCGCTTTGCTGATAAGCCAATGCCGCCCCAGCGGCGACCCGGATTTGCTCTTGCACCAGATCAAGCCCGGTGATGGCTTCCGTCACCGGATGTTCAACTTGCAACCGCGTGTTCATCTCAATGAAATAAAATTCGTCATTTTCATAGAGAAACTCAACCGTGCCAACCCCTTCATATTTCATCTCGCGCATGGCTTTGGCAACCCGGTTACCAATCTCATCGCGTTGCTTGGCGTTGAGGGCAGGTGACAGTGCCTCTTCCCAAACTTTCTGGTGGCGGCGTTGCAATGAGCAATCGCGCTCACCCAGATGCACCGCACGGCCTTGGCCATCACCTAAAACTTGAATTTCAATATGCCGCGGTTTTTGCAGATATTTCTCAATATAGACTTCGCCATTACCAAAGGCGGCCTTGGCCTCGCTCTGCGCCGTGGAAACCGCAAGCTCAAGCTCGGCCTCGTTCAAAGCCACTTTCATGCCGCGTCCACCACCGCCAGCGGTGGCTTTGATGATGACGGGATAGCCAATGTCCTTGGCCACTTTGCGTGCTGAAGTAATATCAGCAACGCCGCCTTCAGACCCCGGCACAACCGGAATGCCCAGCGCCTTGGCCGTGCGCTTGGCTTCAATCTTGTCACCCATAGTGCGGATATTTTCGGCAGACGGGCCAATGAATTTGATGCTGTGTTCTTTTAAGATTTCCGCGAACTTGGCATTCTCGGAAAGAAAGCCATAGCCCGGGTGAACCGCCTCTGCACCGGTGATCTCACAAGCCGCAACGATGGCGGGAATATTGAGATAGGAATCCTTGGCGGCGGGTGGGCCGATACAAACGCTTTCATCGGCCAGGCGCACATGCATGGCATCTGCATCTGCTGTGGAGTGAACCGCCACTGTCTGAATGCCAAGTTCACGCGCCGCGCGCAAAACCCGCAAAGCAATTTCGCCACGATTGGCGATGAGGATTTTGTCGAACATCCCTATTCAATCACCATCAAAACTTCACCAAACTCAACAGGCTGGGCGTTTTCGATCAAAACCTTCACCAGCTTGCCGGATTTTGGTGCGGTGATCTGGTTCATCGTCTTCATCGCTTCGATGATCAGCAAAGTCTGGCCTTCCTTCACATCAGAGCCAAGCGCCGCAAAAGCAGGCGCTTCCGGTGTTGGCGCCAGATAGGCCGTGCCCACCATGGGGGATTTGAGCGGCGTGCCCGAAACTTCCGGGACCAAGGCCATGGGCGCACCCGGTGGCGCATGGATTGGCGCAGCATGGCTGACGGGTGCGTGATGCACAACATTCTGCGCAACGCCACCACGCGAAACTCGAACCCGCGCACCCTTATGATCGAGCTCGATCTCCGTCAGCCCTGTCTCGTTCAAAATCTCCGCCAGTTTGCGGATGAGCAGCAACTCACCAGATTCTGCTTTGACAGGGGCGGTTGGTTTTTTCTTTGCGGCCATCATGCCATTCCCTTGGTTTTCAAAATCGCAGCCAGACCGTCCAGCGCCAGTTCGTAAGATTGTGGCCCAAACCCGCAGATCACACCCTGCGCCACGGGCGAAATATAACTGTGATGCCGGAATGCCTCACGCCTGTAAATATTGCTGAGATGCACTTCAATGGTAGGCAAGCCCACAGCTTTCAGCGCGTCATGCAGCACAACTGAAGTGTGCGTATAGGCCCCGGCATTGATGATGATGCCTTGGGCCTTCTCACGTGCCTCGTGAATCTGGTTGACCAAATCACCTTCTGTGTTGGTCTGTCGAAAGTCAATCTCGATTCCCAATGTCTTGGCCTTCGTGTGGCAGCGCATCTCGATTGAAGCCAGCGTGTCATGGCCATAAATCTCAGGTTCGCGTAACCCGAGAAGGTTGAGGTTCGGTCCATTGAGGATGAAGATCTTTGTCATCATGCTGTTATAGCCACGAGGGGCGGATTCGCCAAAGCCCTCTTGCGCTCAACAAACCTTGCAGCCGCCATTGGCGCGCACGCCCGCAATGGCTGCCATCAAAACATCTTTGGATACATAGCCGGGGATCACCGTGCGATCGATCAGAAAAGCCGGTGTGCCGGTAAACTGCATCGACTGCGCCAAAGCAGTCGTGTTCACGATATTTGCAGCAATGGCCGGGTCTTGCATGTCGAGCCTGAGCTTGGCCATATCAAGCCCCACCTGCTTGGCCGCCTGATCGACCACAGGAGGCGTGACCTGACCCTGGAATTCAAACAGCACCTGATGCAAGGCCCAATATTTGCCCTGCTTGGCCGAAGCCAAAGCGGCTTTGGCAGCATATTCCGAACCTTCACCAAAAATCGGGAACTCTTTCATCACCACGCGCACATTCTTGTCTGTCGCCAAGATCGCTTGCATTTCCTTGAAGCTCTTGCGGCAAAAGCTACAGTTATAATCCATGAATTCAATCATGGTGACATCACCCTTCGGGTTGCCAACCACAGCGTCAATGTCATCATGAAACAGCGCTTTGGCCGACGCTGCCAAAACCTGCCCACGTTGATCTTCAGCCGCCTTCTTGTCTTTGGCATCAAGCGCTGTGGACACTTCGCGCAACACTTCGGGATGCTCGATCAGATAAGAATGGATCAGGCCCTCTAATTCCTTCTTCTGGTCGGCCGAGAACGTATCGGCCAAGCTGGGGCTAACCAAGCCAAACCATAGTGTGAAGGCTGAGAGAACAATAAGAATGCGGCGCATGATAAACTCCTGAAGTCCAAAGGTGCGCCAGAACAGCGCCTCGACAAAATCAAATTCGTGAGAGGTTTTCTAGTCCCTATTTCTTGGCAGCGAAAGTGAGAATATCACTGGCCCGCAGCCATTCCGGGCTGCCCTTCTTGAGATATTTCTGTGCCAATGTGGCTTTCTCAACCGCAAGCTGCTTATCGCCCGTGGCATAGGCATATTCGGCGGTAGCAAGATTGGCTTCCGCAATCTGGTTCTTCAAACCATAGGCCTGCGCCAGAAAGCGATAGATTGATGCTTCCCCCTCTTCTGTGCGCAGTGCCAACTTCAACAGATCGATCGCCTCATCGGCATGGCCTGCGTTTTCTGAGCCGAGCAACACCTGCGCATGGAGAATTTGCAACAGACCGTTGTTGGGCAGAATGCTCCGCGCCTTTTTGATCGCCGACAGGCCTTGATCAGCATGACCATTTTCCAGATAGGCCTGCGCTTTCAATTCCCAGAAATACGGGTCATTGGGCAAGCTGGCGGTCAAGCTGTCAATCAGCGGCAGGGCATTGGTCATGTCACCGCGTCGGAAATAGGCGATGGCGCGGGCATAACGCCCGGGCAGCGAGACATCGCGTGATGGATATTTCTGAAACGCCAGTTGCGGTTCCAAAAACCCAATCAACTTTGCTTTGGCCAGTTGGTGCCGCAACACGAGAGCAGGCGGGTCTGCTGCATTGTAATAGGCTGAGGCCTTCGCCGTCGCTTCAAGGGCGCGGATACGATCAAAAGGCATCGGGTGTGAATAGGCATAGGGGTCCGCGCCATGGGCTGAAGCAATCGATTCATTGGCCAACACCTGGAATAAATCCAACATGCCTTTGGCGCTTTGGTGTGTCGCTTCAAGATAGCGGATGGCCGATTCATCAGCCGTCGCTTCCATCGAGCGCTGATAAACCAGAAAGCCGCGCTGTGCGGCAGTGCTTGCCCCAAGCACTACGCCTTGGCCGGCTTGCGCTGCCGCCGCATTGCCGGAAACCGCGCCACCCACCATTGCGGCCACACCAAACAATGCGCCGATAATAGCTTCAGTGCTGGCCGCGGCAATTTCTGTATTCATCTTGGCCAAATGCCCACCAGCAATATGGCCGGACTCATGGGCCAGAACGCCGATCACCTGGTTGGGCGTATCAGCCCGCGTAATCAAACCACTATTGATGAAAATGCGCTGACCACCCGCAACAAATGCATTGATCGAAGGATCACCAATCACGACCACCCGAGCCGAATGCGCGTTGATCCCGGCCACTCGAAAAATTGGGCCGACATAGATCCTCAGCAGGCCTTCAATCTCAGCATCGCGAATGACGCCGGGCCCCTGATTGCGTTTTTTGTTTTCGCTCTGGTCGGGAACAGCACCAGCATTTTGGCCAAGCACGATCAATGCCAAGCCCAAGGCGGCAACGCGTTTTATTTTTGCGACCAGGTTCATAGCTTCATCGCAGGAAATATCCCCAACTGAGGGGCGTGATGCCGCGCAATTGCGGCATCACCAAGGTGTTTGAAACGTTACTTACGGTTCCACCAGCCACCCTTGCGGGCCTCTGGGGCCGCAGCAACGGTGGGTGCAGGTGGCTGCCACTTGCGGGGTTCAGGTTCTGCAACAAAGTCAGGAATGTTGATTACCACGGGCTGCGGCGCGGGGGCGGTAAATTCAGCTTCAGCACGCGGCGGGCGTGGTTCACGGTGTTCGCGCGCTGGGCGTTCGACCCGCTCGCCAGAACCATTACGTTCGCCACGGTCACGGCCACGGCCAAATTTGCCCCGTCTGCGGCCGCGTTTTTCGCCGCCATTGCCAGCGGTGTCGCCGCGTTCTTCGCCCTCGCCACTTTCAATCTGTTCGACGTTTCCGCCAGTGGGTTCAATGTCATCAGGCGCGTCTTGCGCTTCATGTCCATTGGCTTCTTCCGCACCCGTTTCAGCTTGCTGCTGGCGCGGCTGGCCATTGCGGTTGTCATCGCGCTGACCGTCACGTTGGCCGCCACGACGCCCACGCCGACGGCGCTTGCCACCTTCGCGCCGGGGTTGCTCACCGTCAGCTTGCCGGGGTTGATCATCGGAAGATTCAGAAACTGCTTCAGCTTCATCAACGGTATCGGCCTCTTCTTCGACCGCAGTCTCTTCGTCCTCTGCTTCAGGCTCATTGGCAAAGCCGGTTTCCATCTGCACAGGGGCAGCAGAAATGCGCCGTTGAATTTTTTCACGGTCAGGCGCCCGCTCAATCATCGCTGTTGTACCCCGGACATCTTCATTACCGGGAACGAGGAAGATCGAAATGCCGTATTGCTGTTCCAACTCAAGCAAACTGTCACGTTTTTCATTGAGCAGATAGAAAGCCACTTCGCGCGCGCACTTGACAGTGAGATTGTCTGAACGGCCCTTTTGTAGATATTCTTCAATCTGCCGCAACACACCAAGCCCACAAGACGGAACCGAGCGCACAATGCCGCGCCCTTCGCAATGCACGCAAGGTTTGAACGAACCTTCCAGCAGACCCGGGCGCAAGCGTTGCCGCGACATTTCGAGCAAGCCAAAATGCGAGATGCGGCCCACTTGAATGCGCGCACGATCATTCTTCAACGCATCTTTCATGCGCCGTTCAACCGCACGGTTGTTGCGGTTTTCTTCCATGTCGATGAAGTCGATAACCACCAGACCAGCCAAGTCACGCAAGCGCAATTGGCGCGCAATCTCGTCACAAGCTTCCAAGTTAGTTTTGGTCGCCGTGTCTTCGATATTGTGTTCGCGTGTGGCCTTACCAGAGTTAATGTCGATCGACACCAAAGCTTCTGTTTGGTTGATCACCAGATAACCGCCCGAAGGCAAAGTCACTTGTGGCGAATACAAAGCATCCAAATGACCCTCAACACCGTGGCGTTGGAACAGGGGTTTTGGGTCTTTATACGACTTCACATTCTTGGCGTGTGAAGGCATGAGCATCTTCATGAATTCTTTGGCTTCGCGGTAAGCCGCATCGCCATCGACCACAACTTCATCCACATCCTTAGTATAAAGATCGCGGATTGAACGCTTGATCAGATTGCCTTCTTCATAGACGAGGCACGGTGCTGAGGATTTTAACGTAAGCTCACGCACACTTTCCCACAGCCGCATCAGATAATCAAAATCACGCTTGATTTCAGGCCGTGTGCGTTGTGCACCAGCCGTGCGCACAATAACGCCCATGCCCTTTGGCACTTCCACGTCCTTGGTCACTTCCTTCAATCGACGACGATCCGAAGCGTCTGTGATCTTGCGCGAAATGCCACCACCGCGCGCGGTGTTGGGCATCAAAACGCAATAACGGCCAGCGAGTGAAAGATATGTCGTGAGAGCAGCGCCTTTGTTGCCACGCTCTTCCTTGATCACCTGCACCAGCAAAATCTGCCGACGCTTGATCACTTCCTGAATTTTATAATGGCGGCGGCGCTGTTGGCGGCGCTGGCGTTGACGCTGCGGAACTTCTTCCGAAGCATCCTCTTCGCCCAGGGTTTCCACCTTCTGGCTTTCAGCATCCGTTTCAACTTCGACTACATCGCCCGCCGGTGCGGCCTCCGGGGCAGGGTGATCATCATGATGGTGCTGATGATGATCATGGGCTTCGTCATGAACCTCGTCTGAACTTAACGACGGTCCTCCTTCGGCGACCATCGCCATAGCGGAAGAAAGATCTTGATCGCTTTCAGCTTGCTCATCCGGTGAAGAAGCTTCGCCATTCTGGTCAGCTTCGCCGCCCGCCGGTTCGCCTTCATCATCATCTTCGTCTTCGGCTTCTTCGGCTTCCTGCTCAGCAATCAAAGCCATGCGGTCGGCGATGGGGATTTGGTAATAGTCAGGGTGAATTTCTGCGAAAGCCAGAAAGCCATGGCGGTTGCCGCCATACTCGATGAAGGCAGCCTGAAGTGACGGTTCAACCCGTGTCACCTTGGCGAGATAGATATTGCCTTTGAGTGGTTTGCGGGAGGCGCTTTCGAAATCAAATTCTTCAAGTTTGGTTCCACGAGCCACAACAACGCGGATTTCTTCCGCTTGGCTCGCGTCGATGAGCATTTTTGAGCCCATGTTCGGTATTCCTTGGCGCGAGAAGTCGGCTCGTAATCATGCTAATTCACTCCGGAACCGGAAAAGCAAATGAAGCGAGCAACCTGTCGGCGATTGGGGACGTGCGCAAAGCTGGTGTTTGAAAAATGTGCCAAAATCCCTGCTCCCCGGGAGGAGAGTGGTGGACTTATCTGGCGCAGCGACCTGCATCACGTCGATGTTGACCTTTGCCCATGATGGGCGGTTAAAACATCTGGCCTCAGCCAAATATTAGCCCAAAAGGGCCGGTGAAAACGCATGGCTCTCAAGCGGGCAACGGCCCGGACGCTTGAAAAATGCGAAACTGACGTCGTTGCAACCCAAAGTTAAGCTGAGTCTGCTAACGAACTCCTTCCTCTTAGGGGGTTCACCCCAGCTTTGCAAGCCTAGCCATTTGAAAGCGGTCGCAACCTTCGCTTAACCATGACCGCGCTAGGATCGAGGCCTGATCCGCCACCTCAAAACCGGGCCAACGCAATTGACACGCCGCTGCTCCATTTATTCCGCTTTATGCCTGATATTGCTGTTCCTTTTGGCCGTAGTGCCCGCCCATGCCGTGGTCCTGCGCAACGCCAAGCTCACGTCCCAGAATGGGCACACCTATTTTGAAGCCGATGTGACAGCCGCCATCGGCTTTAGTGTCACCGCGCAAACAGCGCCTGACCAGGTGGTGCTGGATTTACCGCGGCTCACTTTTGATTTGCCCCAAGGAGCAGGGCAAAAAGGCGCAGGCAGCGTCAGTTCCTTTCACTATGGCTTGGGAGACAAAGGCAAAACCCGCATTGTGCTGGAAACCAAGGGCCCCGTCGTCATCAACATGTCCATGGTCAAGCCTGCTGCCGCTGGCCAGCCACGCCGCCTGTTTATCGATCTGATTGAAACCTCGCATGAAGGTTTTGTTGATACTTTGGCGCGCGACCGTGGCGAGGCAGGCCCCGTTGAAACCGGTGCTATCACCCCAGCGAGCGGCGCTTCGCCCAACCGAATGCTTACCATAGCTATTGATCCGGGCCATGGCGGCATGGACCCCGGCGCGTTGAGTGTAAAGGGCACGCGCGAGAAAGACGTGGTTCTGGCCTACGGGCTGGCCCTGCGCAAAGCGTTGCAGGACTCAGGGCACTACAACGTGGTGATGACGCGCAGCGATGACACATTTGTAAAACTCGAAGACCGCGTCAAAAGTGCCCGCGATCAAAAAGCCGATCTCTTCATCGCCATTCACGCCGACACGCTGGATGATGCCGCAGTGCGCGGCACAACGCTTTATACCGTTTCAGATCGCGCCTCAGATGCCGTGGCCGAAGCTTTGGCCGCGAAAGAAAATCGAGCTGATATTATCACGGGCATGGATCTGGCCAAACAGAGCGATGATGTTGCCAATCTCCTGATCAATCTCGCGCAGCGCGAATCCCGCAACCAAGCGATGCTTTTCGCCAAAAAAGCCGTGACGGATTTGCGTGGTGTAACCGAGTTTGCAAGTAAACCCATTCGATCTGCGGCTTTTGTCGTTTTAAAAGCGCCAGATGTGCCGTCGATCTTGGTGGAACTGGGCTATCTCTCGAACATGGCTGATGAAGCAGCGCTCACATCGCCGCCGTGGCGCGAACACATGGCCAAGGCGATGACCAAAGCCATCAATGATTATTTTGCCCCGGCCTTGACCGCCGCTGCGCAACCCTAAAACCAACCCCGCAAAACCTGCCATAATTGCAGCACAGGCACACGCCAAAATCATTTGGTGTGGCCTTGAATCATGCTAGTTGCTCACCGGAACTTTTCCCGGGTGCAAACAGCAAGGGCAGGGGCGACAAAGCAAAGGAAGTTATGCTTCGGTTTTTCGGCTGGTTATTTGGATTGATTTTCATGGTGACGCTCGGTCTTTCGGCTGCGGCGATCTATATCATTTGGGATGTCTCCAAAGATCTGCCGGATTATAAGCAGCTCGCCTCTTGGGAGCCTCCGGTGATGACGCGGATGCATGCGGCCGATGGCTCGCTGCTTGCCGAATATGCTGAAGAGCGCCGGCTCTATGTGCCCATCAACCTCATTCCGAACCGCGTCATTCAAGCCTATGTTTCGGCCGAAGACAAAAACTTCTACACCCACGCTGGCCTCGATTGGCGTGGTATTGCCAAGGCAGCGCTGCGCTTTGTTCAGGTCAAAATTACCGGCCATGGCCAAGTGCTCGGCGCGTCAACCATCACCCAGCAAGTCGCCAAGAACTTCCTGCTCAGCAATGAGCGCACCATGAACCGCAAGCTCAAAGAAGCATTGATCGTTCAGCGTATTGAGTCGTCCTTCAGCAAGGACCAGATCATGGAGCTTTACCTGAATGATATTTTTCTTGGCTTTAATTCATATGGTGTGGCTGCAGCATCGCTCAATTATTTTGGCAAGCCACTCGATGAGCTGTCGATTGAAGAAGCGGCCTATCTCGCGGCATTGCCCAAAGGGCCCAAGAACTATAACCCTTTCACCAACTATGACCGCGCCGTCGAACGTCGGAACTATGTTTTGAATCAGATGTTCGACAATGGCTATATCAAAGATCAAGAATTGAAGGATGCTTTGGCCAAGCCCCTCAAAGTCAATCCACGGCCTTTTGGCGCACAATTATTCTCCGCAGAATCTTTTGCCGAAGAGGCGCGGCGCGAACTTTTGCAGAAGTACGGCAAGGACCAGCTCGACCGGGGCGGTTACTCCGTTCGCACCACACTTGATCCGAAATTGCAGATTTTTGCGCGTCAAGCCATTGCCCGTGGTCTGATCAGTTTTGATCGTAAGCGCGGATGGCGGGGGCCAGTGGATCAGGTTGCCGAAGTGGGCGGTGATTGGGGAAAACTGCTCCAGCGCTATCACGTCCCCCCTGACCAACAACCTTGGCGCATTTCTGTCGTCTTGCAGGTGACAGATCTGGGGGCCACTGTCGGACTTCAACCCAAACTTCAGAATGATGGCACCTATGGGCCTGAACGTGATCAGGGGACTGTGCCCCTGGCGCTGATGCAATGGGCCCGCACCTATGACGACGGCGAAAAACTTGGACCTGAAATCAAGAAAGCCTCCGATGTTTTGAATGTGGGCGATATTGTCTATGTCGCTCCCTCTGGCAAAGAGGGGGAGTTTCACTTGGTTCAATTGCCAGAAGTCCAAGGCGCCCTTGTGGCCATGGATCCGCACACAGGCCGCGTTCTGGCGATGGTCGGTGGCTTTTCATATGGACAAAGCCAGTTCAATCGCGCGGTGCAGGCCGAGCGCCAGCCCGGTTCATCCTTCAAGCCTGTGGTTTACGCAGCAGCCCTCGACAACGGCTATTCGCCAGCCTCAGTGGTTCTCGACGCGCCCCTCGAAATCAAAATGCAGAACGGTGATGTGTGGAAACCGAAGAACTATGAAAAGGATTTCTATGGTCCCTCAACTCTGCGCCGTGGCATTGAGCAATCGCGCAACACCATGACTGTCCGATTGGCCGATGCCATGGGCATCACCAAGGTTGCTGATCTGGCCCAACGTTTAGGCATCTATGACCGTATGCCCCATGAACTGGCCATGGCTTTGGGGGCAGGCGAAACAACTCTGCTGAAAATGACCACCGCCTATTCGATGATCGCCAATGGTGGCAAAAAAATTGATGCAACGTTGATTGACCGTATTCAAGACCGTTTC
>JAYWAB010000267.1:0-3479 GCA_043782835.1 Aestuariivirga sp. | reverse complement strand
CTTATTGGAACACTCTTCGGACAGACTTGAATGTTTCTCTCGCAGAAACTGCCAATTCCATCATCCTCAAGACGCCTTCCGGTATTAAATACACCTATAATTTTCAGGGCCAGCTGCTGCGGATTGAATTCAGCGATGGATATGCTCACAACCTTGAATATGCTGGTGACAATCTGAACCGTGTGATCGACAGTCTTGGGCGTGTGATGAGCTTTGATTACTATGCCGATACCGCCAAGGCCAATCTTGTAAAAACTGTAACGCTGCCGGATGGTCGGCAACTTAAATTCACCTACACCAATCGCTTGGTATTGCCGATTGGGATAACGCTTCCGACCACCACAACTGACACTGGCGTCTATGCACTCGCCAGCGTTATCTATCCCGACTCGACGCCATTGACTGACGCAGACAATCCGACGCGCACATTTGAATATCTGAACTCGCCCGATTTCCCCACAGCACTCACAGGCATCTTCGACGAAAATGGAACGCGCTATTTGACCGTGACTTACGATGCGCTGGGGCGTGCGAACAGCAGCGGGCTGAACGGCAATGCTGAAAGAATGTCGCTTGTCTTTGATGATGTGAACAATAAAGTCACTGTCACCAATGAGTTGGGGCGTTCAACAATCTATTCGTTTGACTTGGTGTTCGGATCGGTCAAACGCCTGATCGCTATTGATGGTGTTCTGACGACCAATTGCGCTGCTTCGAATAAAACCACTGTCTATGATGCCAATGGGTTCAAACAGCAGGTTACAGATGGCGAAGGACGTGTAACCAAATGGGTGAAGGATGCCCGCGGCTTACCATTGAGTACAACACGCGGATTTGGTACAGCCTCAGCGGTGACGACGGCTATGACTTGGGATCCTGTCTTGCCTTTGCCTGCGACTGTGACCGAGCCCGGAATTACAACGACGTATACTTACAGCACAGCTGGACTGGTCACATCGATCTCGCAACAGGATACAACGACCATAACAGTTCCCTATTCGACCAATGGTCAAACGCGGGCAACGACTTTCAGTTATCAAAACTTTACTGCGCCCGCGCCGCCGCCAATTGCGCCCACTGGCACCACGCTGGCCGATCTTCCAATACCTGTGCCAAATGGTGACGCGTCTGGAGCTTCAATTGCGCCGTGGACCAGCTCTGCGGCAATCGTCACACTATCGACAGCGGCCCCCTGTGCTGCAACGAATGCCTGCTTCTCGTTTCAGACATCAAAGTTTGCTAACTTTACGGTCGTCGCACAACAGGATATTGCCGTGCCTACAACAGCAACTGCAGATATTGACGCCGGAAGGCGCGCGGCCAAGCTTTCGTGGCGGCAATATGTTACCCAGACTTATGATCAGATCGGAATGGAAGTTGTTTTTCTGTCGCAATCAGGGACGACCCTTGGTTCGGTCATGTATCCTACCAAGTATACTGGTGACACTTGGACATCGCTTGACCTGACGGGCCCAGTTCCACCGCTCACGCGCAACATCCGAATCGAAATCTTGGGATTGTCCAATGCCATTAGCTTCCATCTGGATTTTATCGACGATGTGACTTTGACTTTGATTGCCAATGGCACAGCCTCAGCGACACCCTATCTTTCGATCATCAATCCAGATGGTTCTGGTTCAGGAATAACAGGCTGGGTGCTAGACTCTGGGGCAACCGTGCCTAATACGGCTTGCACAACTGCTGGCGTCACTTGCTTTAGCGATAGCACTGCTGGCATTGACAAACTTCACCAAGATATTCCGATCCCCGCTGATCGCATTGCAGAAACCGATTCTGGCGCGCGGCGGCTGGATGTGCAGTGGGCCGCCCAAAGCAATAGTGCTTTTGCCAATATTGTTACGGATATTCAGTTCTTGAACGCGGCAAATGCCGTTATCGCAAATAGTACAAATCCGACAAGTACGGTCATTCTCAACAATCAATGGGTGCGCCAGCAATTGCTTGCGGATGTTCCCGTCGGAACCAGAACAATCAGGCTTTCTGTGGCCATTCCACACGTGCCCAATGGTGATACATTGGGTGCTTATTTCACGGGGATAACGGCGCGCCTAATTGGTCGTGCGAGTGTTTCTTCACCGATCCAACTTCTCACCACAGTTGATGGCCCTTTGGCGGGCGCGGGTGATACCACCACCTTTGCCTATAATACCAATGGCTATCTCAAATCTGTCACTGATCCTGTGGGTCTTATCACCCAAGTGATCGCGGCGGATGCCGTGGGGCGGCCCATCACCATTCGCAACCCCAGTCTGGTCGATACCAATCTCACCTATAATGAACGCGGCTGGCTCACCTCAATGACGGTCAATCCCGGCGCGGCGCAGGCCGTCACAACTTTTGCCTATGACAATGTGGGGCAGATCACCAAGGTCACGGCCCCCGATGGCTCATTCCTGCAATATGCTTGGACAGGTGCGCGCAAGATCGACATGATCACCAACAACACGGGCGAGACGATCAAATATACATACAACGCCAACAATGAAGTTCTCACCTCCACGGTCAAAAGCTCCAGCGCTGTGATCACCAAGCAGATGAGCTTTGTCTATGACGAGATCGGACGGCTTCTCAAATCCATCGGTGCCGCAAGCCAAACGACCACGCTGGCCTATGACCGCACGGATTTGAATACCCAAGTGACAGACCCCCGCAGCAATCTCTATGGCTATGCCTATGACGGCTTGAGCCGCCTGGTGCAGACCAAGAATGAGGAGAATGCTGTGGTCACCGTCACCCCCAATGCACAGGACAAGGTGACCAGCTATCAAGACCCACGGTTGATCACCACCAGTTATGTGCGCAACGGCTTTGGCGAGGTGATCCAGGAAGTCTCACCCGATGCCGGCACCAGCACCTATGTGCGCGATCTGCGCGGGTTGGTCACACAAGCAACCGATGGCCGGGGCATTGTGATGAACAAAACCTATGACACGGCCGGGCGCTTGCTCACCGAAGTAACCCCTGCCGCAGTGGCCGAGAATGTGACTTACGCTTACGACAGCATCACAGGCTCAGCCTTTGGTAAGGGGAGGCTGACCAGTATCACCGATCAGTCAGGCTCCACCACCTTCACCTATAACGCTCTGGGTCAGATCGTAACGGACAAGAGGGTGATCGCCACCAAGACTTATACCACCAGCTATCTCTATGACGCGGCAGGCCATGTGAGCCAGATCACTTACCCTTCGGGCCGCGTGGTGATCTATGCCCGCAATACGCTGGGCCAAGTGACGGGTGTGACCAGCAAGCAGAATGCCACAGCCGCTGTTGTGAATATCGCCACGGTCATCACTTATGCGCCGATGTCTAATCTGGTGACAGGCCTCACCCATGGCAATGGCCTCACAACGGCGGCGACTTATGACCAGGACTACCGGCTCTCCGGCCTTAACGTTAAGAACGGGGCGGCCTTTGTCTCGAACCTGGCCTATGCCTATGCTGATGGGATCAACCTGACG
>JAYWAB010000266.1:0-2655 GCA_043782835.1 Aestuariivirga sp. | reverse complement strand
TTGGGTCTTGTTCACTTCCTCAGCGGCCCTGGTGAAGTTGCCGACATCGGCGATGGCGAGGAAGGTTTTGAGCTGGTCAATATCGAGATTGAGGTTCATAGCGGTCACCCATCACATTTCTTGATGGTTAGTATAAAATACATTCGTTGGATAAATCAATCGGAATCTGCGATGAATGCTCAACAATACATCACGAAAAGGAATATATCATGGACAACTTCGCATATCATCAAGCCCGGCAGTTTGGCAGCATGGAAGGCTATGGCCCCTTGGCGCAGTTGATTGAAGCCGTCAGGCGCCGTTGGGAACGGTCACACCAGAAGGGCCGCTGAGCTTATCCACCAAGCGGTAGGCCAACAGCATGGCGCCGAGGCCAAAGAGGCCGCCACCTATCGCGGTGGCGACCAGCACGCCTTCCGGCCCCGCCATTGCCCCGCCAGCGATGGCAAACGGGATGGTGCCCAGCGTGGCACGGCCCCAGTTGGTCCAGGTAGAATAGATCGGTTTGCCCAGAGTGTTGAAGGCCGCACTGGCCACAAACAACCCGCCCATCAAGGCCCAGGAAATCGCAATCCAGGTGCAGAAGAAATCCACCAGCTCGGCAGCGCGGCCTTCAATGTGAAAGGCCGCAATCAAGCGGTGGCGCAACAAGAACAAAATCAGCGATGTGGCCGCTGCATAAAGAATGGCAAAGGCCAGGCCATCACGCAGGGCGCGTTTGACGCGCGGATAATTCTTCGCCCCGAAATTCTGGCCGATGATCGGGCCCACGGCGCCTGAAAGTGAGAAGATCACTCCAAAGGCCACCGGCACCACCCGGTTCACCACCGTGCCGCCGGCAATAACGGCATCGCCGTAAGGTGCAAAAACATAAGTCATGTATCCTGCCGCGAAGGGTGTTGCGAGCTGGGCAATCAACGAGGGTAAGGCAATACCCCAGACAGCCGGAAAATCTCGCTTCAGTCCGGTCCAACTTGGCCGGGCCAGAAAGCGCTGCTTCACGGCCAGACCATAAAGACCCACGGCGAAAGACAAGACGTAAGCAATCGCATTGGCGGCCGCTGTGCCCTGAATGCCCCAGCCAAATTTGAAAATGAAAATCGGGTCTAGCGCGAGTGTCACCAGCGCTGCCGTTAACGTGCAATACATCGCGCGTTTGGCATCTCCGATGCCGCGCAAACTGAAAGAGCAAGAGAGCGTGCCCGCCAGGAAGATAAAGCCGGGCGAGATTGTCCAGACAAAGAGTTTGGCCTGATGCGCGGTTTCGCCCGTGGCGCCGAGGAAGAAAAGGATGGGGCCAATGAAAATGTTGACTACCAATGTGTAGATGGCGGAAATGCCAATGGCCACCATCATGGCGCTGGTGGCGAATTCCCTGGCGCGTTGCGGTTGCCCGGCCCCCACGGAACGCGAAACCAAGGCCACCGCGGCAATGCCGGTTCCTATCGACAACGAGAGATTGGCAAAATCCAATGTGCCCGCAAAGCCAATGGCTGCGGTGATCTGCTGGTTGCCCAGCAGGTTGAGGAAATAGAGATCAGCCAGTTCCACGATGAACAGCGTCATCAGGCCAAGCGCACCGGTAAGTGTCATCACCACGACATGCCTGAAGATGGAGCCCTGCAGGAAGCGCGCCGTTCTATCGGTCAAAACTCGAACCCCTGCTTCTTGGCTTCAGCCGCGAGGGCATCGAAACCAGTAAAGTGATGGGCGCGGAGCCCTGCGATTTTTGCTCCCTCCACATTGGATTTCTTGTCGTCGATAAACCAGCAGAGTTCCGGCTTCTGATCGAGCGCCTGCATCAGCTTGGTGAAGCTCACCGGGTCTGGCTTCTTGGTGCCGAATTCATAGGAGCAGAAGCGCAGCTTGAAGATTTCAGCGGCTTCAGGAAACAGCTTGTCGAGATGGTTTTTCACCACCGGGCCATTGTTTGTGTAAATCGCGAGTGAGGCCTGTTGGCTCAGCTTGCGGGCGAGATCAAGCACATCTTCATTGGGCTGCATGGCGATGCGACGCGCTTCGATCCACTGTTCCAGCGAGATGTGGCGGCCGAGGCGTGTGCCGAATTCATGGAGATAGTTTTCAATTACCATATAGCCGCCGGAATCAGCCATATCTTCAAAGCCGGAATCCCACACGGCGGCGCGCACATCACGCGGTGTGACATCGGCAAGCCTTGCCAGTGCGCGCAAGCGGCGGCCCAGATCATAATGGCAGAGCACATCATCCATATCGAAGATGACGAGCTCCGGCTGATCCATCAGGTGGCGGTTCCGCCAACGGTCAGGTTGTTGATGCGCAATGTGGGCTGGCCCACGCCCACGGGAACACCCTGACCGGCCTTGCCGCAAGTGCCGACGCCGGGGTCCAGTGCCATGTCGTTACCGACCATGGTGATTTGCTTTAGTGCTTCAGCGCCTGCTCCGATGAGAATGGCGCCTTTCACCGGCTTGCCGATTTTGCCATCCTCAATCAGATAGGCCTCGGTGCAGGTGAAGACGAATTTGCCGGAGGTGATATCCACCTGTCCGCCGCCAAAGCTTTTGGCATAGAGGCCTTTCTTGATCGAGCTGCGGATTTCATCGGGGTGGCGTGTTCCATTCAGCATGTAAGTGTTGGTCATGCGCGGCAGGGGCACGTGAGCATAGGATTGGC
>JAYWAB010000265.1:0-3319 GCA_043782835.1 Aestuariivirga sp. | reverse complement strand
AAAGGCGGGGTTTTGGGTTGCAGCGGCAGCGCTGCCTGCAAAAATAAGAGGCACCAACAGGCGGGCAAACTGGAGTGCCGCCGCCTGTTGGTGCCGATGCGTTGGACGGGTGCTATCGCCCATTGCAAATCCCCATTTTGAACTCTCCCCCAGCTTTGCAGCTGGCCCATGGGTTGAAGCATGGGGCAGGCGGCCCCGGCAACTTAATGCTTAATGAATGGTTAATGCGGTCCATAGCATTAGAAACAATTGAAACCTCGATCAGGGCAGGCCAAAGTGGTGGGATGATTCAGCTCAATGACACGTCAACGCTTCTCGCCTTTCTCAAATCCCGCAAATCCGCTTCGGCCAAGGCCATGACCGGGCCGGGGCCGACGCCTTCTCAAATTAGTGAAATCTTGAACATTGCGGTGCGCGCGCCGGACCATGGCAAGCTTTCACCTTGGCGCTTCATCCTGTTTGAGGGTGCTGCAAGAGCCAAGGTCGGAGAGACCTTTCGCAGCCGCTGGCAGGTTCTGCATCCAGAGCATGGTGCGGACAGTTTGAATTTCCAGGCTGGGCTGTTCACGCGCGCGCCTTTGGTGGTGGCGGTGGTTTAAACAGCTGCACAGCACGCGAAAATTCCGGTGTGGGAGCAGCAGATGTCGGCCGCTGCCGTGTGCTTTAACATGGAACTTGCGGCGCAGGCTTTGGGTTTTGATGTGCAATGGCAGACAGATTGGGTAGCCTATGACGATGTTGCCAAGGCCGCTATGGGAATCAAGATTGCCGAACAGGTGGCGGGGCTCATTTATATTGGCAAGAGTGCTGTGCCGCTGGAAGATCGGCCCAGGCCTGACGTGGCAGCGCTGACGACGCATTGGGGCGCGTGATGGCGTTCAAAGGTATTCTGTTCGACAAGGATGGCACGTTGATTGAGTTCAACGGCTTTTTCGGATTGACCTATCTGAAGATGTTGCAATTGCATTTCGGTCATAGCGAAACGGAAGCCATGGCGATGCTGGTGAAGACAGGATTTGTGCCGGAAACGGGTGAATGCCGCGGTGGAAGTCCGATGGCATCTGAAACGCTTGGACAAATTGCGCAACGCTGGTGGCCAGATTTGTCCGAACATGAAACCAAAGCGCGTGCGCGGGTCATCGATGAAAATTTTGATCGCGAAGCATTGCAGAAACCGAAAGCCGTGGCTGACTTGTCGCGCGTGTTCGATGAATTGAGAGCAGCGGGCTATATCCTCGGCGTGGCCACCAATGACGTTGAAGCCGCTGCCCATTCTCACATGACTCATATCGGCGTTGTGGAGCATTTTGATTTGGTGATTGGCGCAGATAGTGTCGAAGCGCCAAAGCCCCATGGTCATATGATCCGGCTTTTTTCACAGAAGACTGGCCTGCGACCGCATGAAATTGCCATGGTCGGTGACAATACGCATGACATTGACGAAGCCCGTGCGGGTGGGGCTGGGCTCGCCATTGGGGTGCTGACGGGAAATTCCTCGGCAGCGGAACTTGAGCCACATGCTGATCATGTGATCGCCAGTGTCGCAGACCTGTTGCCCTTGCTGGACGGTCTCGCCTGATGTTTTATGAAGTGAAGGCCAATGATCATGGCCTGCCGCTTGATCCCTTCTATGCCTGCATTGTGCCAAGGCCGATTGGGTGGATTTCGACCTTGTCACCGAGTGGTTTTGCCAACTTGGCGCCCTATAGTTTCTACAATGCCTTTTCGAGCCATCCGCATTATGTGGCCTTCGGTTCTTCAGGCAAGAAACACAGCTTGAGCAATATTGAAGCCACGGGCGAATTTGTCGTGAACATGGCGACGTTTGATTTGCGCGAGGCGGTGAATCTCTCTTCGACGCGGCGCGATGTTGATGAATTTGTGCTGGCAGGCTTGGCCAAGGCAGCCTGCAATTTGGTGAAAGCGCCGCGTGTTGCCGCAAGCCCGGTGGCGTTTGAATGCAAGCATTTCCAAACGGTTGCTTTGCCCGATGATGCAGGCGCCGTGGCGGATTGGTTGGTGATCGGGCGCGTGGTGGGCATTCACATTGACGAGGCCTTTTTGCGCGATGGACGGTTGGATACGGCAGCGATGAAACCAATCGCAAGGCTTGGTTATGCCGAATATACGACGATTGACGAAACATGGAAAATGCGCCGTCCTGATTGAGCAGTGTTTTTGCGATGCAACCTATGGGGTAGTCACTGTTTTACCCGAGTCGGGCCAAGATTCAGATTTTAGCAAATATGACAGGATTGTTATTTTGTGATCGATCTGTGGATAACCTATTTTTACTCATATAATATAATATGTTAAACTCATGCGTAACCTGTGGATAACCGGTTTAATGTCTCGTTAACCAATCGGAGTCAGGACTCGTTCACGTTGCAACTTATTGCTGCAAGGGTTTGAGGTGTCTCATGGTGCGTTGTTTGCTGATTGACGAAAATGCTGAAGAGCGAGGTCGCCTGTTGCCGCTGCTCAGTGAGCTTGGGCTTGAGTGCGAAGCGCGCGCCAAAGCCGAAGAAGGCATTCACTTTTGCCACGCCAACAAACCTGATGTGATCATCATGGAGGCATCGGCACACCGCGCCACCAAGGAATTCTTGCGTCTGGTGCGCTATCAGGGCCAAGGGTTGAAATCCCCCGTCGTTATCCTTTATTCCGATAAGCCAAGCCTTGACGATGTGGGCGAATCCATTCTGGCCGGGGCGGCCGATTATTTGGTTCGGCCCTTTGATGGGAAATTGATGCGCTTCAAGCTCGAACAAGCTGGTGTTCTGACGCATTGAACGGGTTCATCCCAGTTTAATCTCGTCTTAAAATTTACGGTGAACACATTGTTAAACCTTGCGCCCTAGCATCAATTCCAGTTCGCGTGGGTATAGATGATGAGTGTTGTTGTTCCAGGTTTGGATATTTCGGTTTTCGAGGTCGTGCTCGCGGTGGGCGATGCCGAAGCGCGCTTGGTCTTGGCCTTGCAATTGGTGGCATTGGTTGCAGATTATACGACGGCCCCTATTGAAATAGAGCAGGTGACACCGGTTCTGTTAAAGCTTGCTGTTGACCCTTCAAAAGATGTTCGCTCCACCTTGGCCGAGGAGTTGCGCGGTGAAGCGCGGCTGCCGGTTGATGTGGCGTTTTCGATTGTAGCGGGCGATGATGATATTGCTTTGCCGTTTCTTGCTGTTTCACAGGCCTTTGCGCCGGTGCATCTGCTGGCCATCCTCAAAGTGGGTGACGAGGCGCGACAGAAAACCATTGCGGGGCGGAGTGATGTTCCTGGCGAAGTTGTTGCCAATCTGGTCAAGGCAGGCAG
>JAYWAB010000264.1:0-14596 GCA_043782835.1 Aestuariivirga sp. | reverse complement strand
CAGTTCTGTCATCCCTGCGAAGGCAGGGATCCAGCTTGGTCACACACCGGATATTGAGTCAGAGCTGGATCCCCGCCTACGCGGGGATGACAAAGCTGGCGTGGAGATTCATGTCGGTGATCTATCCTCAACTGAATCTGCCACAAAACTCATCGCCTCCAAACCCGATGTGATCTTCCATCTTGCGGGGATTGTTTCTGGCGAGTCTGAAACCAACTTTGATCTGGGCTACCGGGTTAATCTTGATGGCACGCGGATTTTGTTTGAGGCCATTCGCGCTGCGCAAATATCACCGCGCGTGGTGTTCACATCGTCTATCGCGGTTTATGGCGCGCCCTTTCCTGATGTAATTCCTGATGATTTTCATCTGACGCCACTTACATCTTACGGCACGCAGAAAATGATGAGCGAGGCGTTGCTGGCCGACTACACCCGCAAGGGATTTTTCGATGGGATCGGCATTCGCTTGCCCACAATTTGTGTGCGGCCCGGAAAAGCGAATAAAGCAGCTTCAAGCTTTTTCTCCAGCATCATCCGCGAGCCCTTGGCAGGGCAAGAGGCTGTGTTGCCCGTGCCGCGCCAAGTTGTGCACACCCATGCCAGCCCGCGCAGTGCGATCAACTTTCTCATTCATGCCGCCACCATTGACAGCAACCTCATCGGTCCACGCCGCAATATCACTATGCCTGGTGTCGGTGTAACCGTGCAGGAACAGATTGATGCTTTGCGCAATGTCGCGGGCGATAAAGCCGTCGCGCTGATCAAAGAACAGCCCGATGCTGCGGTTTGGGCCATCGTCAAAAATTGGCCGACACGATTTGACGCCAAGCGTGCGCGGGATTTGGGTTTTGTGGTGGAGCAGAATTTCGGTGCGATCATCCGCGCCCATGCTGAAGATGAAAACATCAGCCTGAATTAAAAAGGGCACACCGATCTGGTGCGCCCTTTTGTAGAAATCCAAACCTCTATCAGGCTGGCTTGTTCATCATGTTTTTGACGTAGCCAATGATGATTGGCAAAATGATGCCGCCAATGCCACTGCCTGCAATGCTCTGCAGGTTGAAGCCACCGCCACCAGCTGCCATGCCCATAACCACGGGCAAGAGTTGGCCCAAGAGGCCGCCGCCAACTGCGCCGGCCGCTGAGTTACCAACGGTGCCGAGGCTGGTTGTTTTTGATACAGCGCCAGCAATGTTGCCGCCGATAGCGCCCGAAATGAGCTGAACGATAAGTGCTGTTGGATCCATAGTGTGTTGCCTCTCAAGATTGATCTGCCCCCACGGCAGAGTGCGAATCTTCTAGCATCGAAGTACTGCGTCGCAAATGTTATTCCTTTGTGCGCCGCACAACAGGCTAAAAGGCGTTTTCGCTTTTCAGCAGCGCGAAAGGCGTCTTCATCAAAATGTAAAGATCAAGGCCCAGAGACCATCGGTCAATATATTCAAGATCATGTTTTACGCGCTGTTCGATTTTTTCGAGCGTGTCGGTTTCGCCGCGCCAGCCGTTAATCTGGGCCCAGCCGGTGATGCCGGGCTTCACACGGTGGCGGGCGAAATAGCCTTCCACCACTTCATCATATAGCCCGCCTGCGGCTTTGGCCTGTGTCGCATGGGGCCGTGGGCCGACGAGTGAGAGCTGGCCTTTAATCACATTGACCAATTGTGGAAGCTCATCCAGCGAAGTTTTGCGGATGATCCGGCCGACACGGGTGACGCGGGAATCATTCTTGGTGACGAGCTTTGTTGCAGTGGCGTCGCTTTTATCAGTGAACATTGAGCGGAATTTATAGACCTCAATCAGCTCATTGTTGAAGCCGAAGCGCTTTTGTTTGAAAATCACCGGGCCTTTGCTTTCGAGGCGCACGGCAAGAGCCACGCCCGCAAGCAAAGGTGTGAGAAGAACGAGCGCGACCAGCGCAATCATGCGATCTAAAACATCTTTGAGGAATTCGTTCCAATGGCTCAGCGGTCGATCAAAGACGGGCAACAACGGAAGATCGCCCAGATAACTATAGGCGCGTTGTGACAAGCGCAGTTGTGCGGCCTGGCCTGAGACACGGATGTCTACCGGAAGTTCCCAGATGCGTTTCAGGATTTGCAACAGGCGCTGTTCGGCAGAAATAGGGATGGCCACGATCACCAGATCAACCGCATGGGCGCGGGCATAATCGGCGAGGTCGATGATCTTGCCGAGTTTCTTATGACGGCGGATCGATGCTGGGCTGCGATTGTCATAACGATCATCAAAAAGTCCGATGATTTCGATCTCAAGCCCTTGCGAATTTTCCAATGTGGTAATGGCATCTTCGGCCGCTTTGCCGCCACCGACAATGGCGACGCGCTGGCGGTAGTGGCCTTTGGGAGAAGCGTGGCGGGTGGCCAGCCACATGGCAAGTCGGGTCGTTACAATGTAGAAAGCACCTGCGCCGAGCCATCCCTTTGGCCAGATAGACCCTAAATGCAAGCCGAGGAGCGGCGCTAGGATGCCCGCTGAGATTCCTAAAATAGAAATGACAGCAAGCGATTTTGCAATGCTGGAAGAGAAACGGGCCTGGGCGCGGGCTTCGTAAAGGCCGATGCCACGCATTACAAAAATGCATAAGCAAGTCAGCGTCAACATGAAAAAGACGAGTTCATCGCCGGTTGCGGCATCAGCATTCGGCGCTGCTGCAACGCCTGCACAAAAGCCAATGGCCGTCAGACAGAAAAGATCAAGCCCCTTTAAAAGCCTTTGGCCCACTTCTTCGTTGAGACTGCGTTTGACCACGTGTTTCACCTGCTCAAGATGCGCTAGCAAAGCAGGTTTGACAGAGTGTAAAGGTCAGCGATTGTGGCGAATTGTGCAAGCGCTATTTCACGCCAAGGCCAAAAGTAGGTTAAACTTTATGCTTAAGCAAAACGAAATGGCGGGCCCTGATGCCCGCCACCATGTTCGTCAGTTCCAATTTAGAGATTGGCCGTGTTGAATGTATCGCAATCGCTCAGCGACTTGGCGGCTAGACCCGTCTTGAACCAACGGACACGTTGCTCAGATGTACCGTGCGTAAATGTATCAGGCACAACAGAGCCACGCGCTGCCCTTTGCAAATGATCATCGCCAATCTGACTTGCCGCATTCAAAGCTTGCTCAATATCACCGTTTTGCAAAATGTGGGCCATGGCATCTGCCTCAGTTGCCCAGATCCCAGCGTAGCAATCGGCTTGCAATTCCATCATGACTGAGAGGTGGTTGGCTTGGACTTCGCTTGCTTGGCGGCGAGCTTCGTCTACTTTATCGGCAATGCCACGCAAATTTTGCACATGGTGCCCGACTTCATGCGCAACGACATAGGCCTGTGCAAAATCGCCAGGTGCACCGAGTTTTGTTTTCAACTCATCATAGAAGGCGAGATCAATGTAAACCTTGTGATCTGCCGGGCAATAAAATGGGCCAGACGAGGATTGCGCTGTGCCACAGGCAGACTGGATGAAATTGTGAAACATAACCAATTTGGGCTGTTCATACTGCTTGCCCATGTCAGAAAAAATCTTGCCCCAAACATCTTCGGTTGAACCTAAGACCTTACCCACGAAATGCACACATGCTTCCTCACCTGTGTTGGCACAGGTTGCTGCGGCATTTGGATCGGTAGATGGCGCTACCGCCGTTTTCTGGCCAAGAGTCGTGTTGCCCATGTTGCTGGGCATGGAAATGCCGCCACCGCCTGCGCCAATGTTGAGTAGGTCAACGCCGGTGACCAGTTTCAAGCCAAAATAGAGAACTGCGAGGATGATGACGCCGCGAAAGCCAATCGTATTGAGCAGCAAGGGCAGCAACATTCCCACACCGCCGCCACCGCCGCCCAAACCCGAACCGCCGCCGCCAAAGGGCGATCCCATGCCACCGCCACCGGCGCTGCGGTCATCTTCTACGTTGGAACTTTCACGTTGATTGTCGAGACGCATGGCGTACCCCCTGAATGAAGACGCGAATTTGGCGGTTCGAGACTGGTTTTGCAAGGTGGTTTTGCAAAGAATTGCAACTCATGTATGACGCGGTATCATGACTGACAAACTCACTATTGCGCTGGCGCAGCTTAACCCTACCGTTGGTGCCGTGTCTCATAACCTCGCCCGGGCCAAAGAGGAGGTTGGCAAACTCAAGGACGTGGACCTTGTGTTGTTTCCGGAGCTTTATATTGCAGGCTATCCGCCGGAAGATTTGGTGTTGCGGCCTTCGTTTGTGGCGGCTTGCAAGGCGGCTGTTGAAGAACTGGCCGCTGCCTTTCCACATGGGCCTGCGATCTTGATTGGCCTGCCTTGGAGAGAGGGTGACAAGCTGCACAATGCCGTAGCCTTTTTGAATGGTGGCAAAATTGAAACTGTTCGCTTCAAATATGATTTGCCGAATTATGGCGTGTTTGATGAGAAGCGTGTGTTTCAGCCGGGGCCGGCACCTGGGCCGATCAATTACAAGGGCGTGCGCATTGGTGTTCCCATCTGCGAAGACATTTGGACGGCGGAAGTTTGTGAGACGTTGGAGGAGACTGGCGCTGAGATTCTTCTTGTCCCCAATGGTTCGCCCTTTGAGCGCAATAAGGATGACGTGCGTTTGAATCTCGTGGTGGCGCGTGTAACTGAAACGGGTTTGCCACTGGCCTATCTCAACCAAGTGGGCGGGCAGGATGAGTTGGTGTTTGATGGCGCTTCTTTTGTGTTGAATGCAGATCATTCCTTGGCGCTGCAAATGCCGATGTTTGAAGAGGCTGTCGCGATTACGCATTGGCAGAAGCAAGCGAATGGCGAATGGCGCATGGCGAATGGGGCAGTTGCTAAGCTGCCAGAGAATGAAGAGGAGGCATGGAAAGCCTGTGTTCTGGGCCTGCGCGATTATGTGAACAAGAACCGTTTTCCCGGCGTGGTGCTGGGCATGTCTGGCGGCATTGATAGCGCTGTGGTGGCAGCTATGGCGGTAGATGCTTTGGGTGCTGAGCGCGTTCATAGCGTGATGCTGCCTTATCAATACACCAGCAAAGATAGTTTGGTGGACGCTGAAGAATGCGCGAAACTCTTGGGTGTGCGTTATGATGTGGTAGCGATTAAGGAACCTGTTGAGGGTTTTCTTTTCGCGTTGGAGCCGATGTTTGCGGGCAAGAATAGCGATACGGCGGAGGAGAATATTCAGTCACGCGCGCGTGGTGTAATCCTCATGGCGATCTCCAACAAATTTGGCGCAATGGTTCTCACCACCGGCAATAAGAGCGAAATGAGCGTAGGCTATTGCACGCTTTATGGCGACATGAACGGCGGCTTCAACCCGATCAAGGATATTTACAAGGTGGAAGTTTACCGCCTCGCCCAATGGCGCAATAAGCAGGGGTATGTGATCCCCGAACGGATCATCACCAAAGCACCCACGGCAGAGCTGCGCGAGAACCAGAAGGATCAAGACTCCTTGCCTCCGTATGAGGTGCTGGATGATATTCTTGAAGGGCTTGTGGAGCGTGAAGAGCCAGTAGCTGCGATTGTGGCGCGTGGGCATGATGTCGCTTTGGTGAAGCGCATTCAGCATTTGCTCTATGTGGCGGAATATAAGCGCCGGCAGTCAGCACCCGGGGTGAAGATTACCAGGAAGAATTTCGGGCGGGATCGCAGGTACCCGATTACGAATGGCTGGCGGGATCAATGAATGAATAAGCGGTTATCTAATGATAGCAAAACTGAGAGATTGCTGCGCTTGGGGTTACTCGCATCCGTTTTGCTCTTTGGCACATCGATAATCTTGAATCGATACGTCTGGGCGAGACTTCAAAACGGCGGGCCAGGGGCCAGGACTGAAGAGTTGGTCGTCTATGCGGTTGTTCCCATTATTGCGCTTTGTATTGGATGGCTGATCAAGAACTATCGGATTTTGTCATGGGGATTGACCTGCGGTGCCACAATCGGAATACTGACTATTGTTTTTCGTGCGTATCAAGATGTGGGAGAAGCATGGACAAGAGCCACTTATTCAGAATGGTTCTTAGAGGCTCACTTGTCCCTGTGCGCATACTATATCATGGCGATTATCGCGCTTGTTCCTCAAAAGATACAGTTGGGACTGAGAACCACTTCAAAAACTAAAATGGTGCTCGCTTTGCTGCTAACACCCATGATGTTTTACGAGTCAATGGCTCTAGCATTAATATAACTAAGTTTTTCTGCATCAATTGCTCGGTCATTACAGCTAGGCCGACGCGTAGCGTAGACGCGGGCTCCAACAAAAGAGCGAATTACAACCCTACGACTGGGCTTGCCCCTCCCATCGAGGACCACAGGTTCTGAACTTGCCGCCAAGACAGGATCGGCGGGACAGGCCGCCGATGGACTGTAGAAGGCTAACAATACTGCTCCACCCCGTTCTGCTGATTGTCGCTATATCGGTGCCCATGGGCCCAGCCTGCTGGCAAGAGTTTATTGATCTCGGCCAAATCTTCTGCGTTCAACTTAATCGCCGAAGCCTGCGCATTTCGCTTCAGATGCTCCGGCGTTCTGGTGCCGGGGATTGGCACTATGTTTGGGGCGCGGGAGAGAACCCAGGCAAGAGCCAGAGCCTCCGTCGTCCAGCCTCGTTCATTGGCGAATTTGCGGAAAGCAGCTATCCGTTTGGCATTGCGTGGCCAAGCATCATCTTGGATGCGTGGCATTTGGCGACGCCAATCATTGGCTTCAATCGTCTTGGGATCAAATTCTTTATCCGCCAACGCACCTCGTGCCAAAGGCGAGAAAGCCACCAGCGTTGTGCCGTGTCTTTCGCAGGCTTCGATCAGGCCCAGTTCCGGCTGGCGCGACCACAGTGAATATTCATTCTGCACTGCCGCCACATGATGCACGGCACTTGCCCGCTCCAAAGTTGTTGGTGCGATTTCTGAAAAACCAAAGGCTTTGATTTTGCCTTGTTTCACAAGTCCCGCCAGCGTTTGGGTGATGTCCTCAATGGGCACGCTTTGATCGCGGCGGTGAACGTAATAGAGATCAATGCAGTCCACACCCAGCCGCTTGAGCGAACCTTCGAGGCACTCGTGCATGAAGGCGGCGGCGTTGTTGAAGCTGCGGGGATTGATCTGAATCCCGCCCTTGGTGGCGATATGCAGTTTCTGCCTTGCATCGGGATGCTCGCGCAGCCATTCGCCGATCACCTCTTCGGATTTATGCGGGCCATAAATCAGCGCGGTGTCGATGTGGGTGACCCGCTGTTCCAGTGCTGCGTTGAGCGTGGCAAAAGACGTGGCTTTATCAGTTTGGCCGAAAATGCCGCCAAAGCTCATGGCGCCAAAACCAACCTCGCCCACCTTGGGGCCGCCCTTGCCGATTTCACGCTGTTTCATGGTTTTTTCCAAATGTTGATTTTGCCGCTTGTAACGGCTAGCAGCGGCGCATGTCCACGATTGTCCGCTTCGCCCCCTCGCCCACTGGCCGCATTCATATCGGCAATGCGCGCGCTGCATTGCTCAACTGGTTGTTTGCCTTAAAAACAGGTGGGCAATTTATATTGCGCTATGATGACACTGATGTGGCGCGTTCGACGCAAGAGTTTGCCGATGGTATTGCCAAGGATGTGGACTGGCTGGGCATCAAGCCGCACCGTGTGGAATGGCAGAGCAAGCGTTTTGGCCGCTATGATGAAGTGGCTGCGGATTTGAGGGCGCGCGGCTTCCTCTACCCTTGCTATGAAACCGCTGATGAATTGGACCGCCGCCGCAAACGCCAGCAGGCGCGGGGCCTGCCGCCGATCTATGACCGCGCTTCCCTCAATCTCACAGCGGAAGAAAAAGCCGCCTTCGAGGCCCAGGGCCGCCGCCCACATTGGCGTTTCAAACTCGCGCAGAAAATGGTGGAATGGAATGACCTCATTCGCGGGCCGGTGCATATTGATACGGCAACTTTGTCTGATCCGGTTTTGGTGCGCGAAGATGGCAGCTATCTTTACACGCTGCCCTCGGTGATCGACGATATTGATTTTGCTATCACCCATGTCATTCGCGGTGAAGACCACGTGGTGAACACAGCGGCGCAGATTGAAATTTCAAGGGCCATTGCCGGCAAGCTGCCGGACTATGCGCATTATAGTTTGCTCAATGGTGCCGATGGCAAGGGCTTGTCGAAGCGCCTGGGTTCACTTTCAATTCAATCGTTCCGCGATGAAGGCTTGGAGGCCATGGCGGTAGTGAGCCATGCCTCGCTGCTCGGCACGTCTGACAACATTCATCCGTGCGCAGATTACTCTGAGCTTGTGGATAACTTTGACCTCGGCAAATTGTCGCGTGCGCCTGCCCGGTTTGATGAGCTGGAGCTGCGTGCTTTGAATGCCAAGCTGTTGCATCTTTTGCCTTGGGATGCAGTGAAAGCGCGCCTGCCCTATGGTTCGGAAGCATTCTGGCTCGCCGTGCGGGGGAATATCGAGAAACTGACTGATGCCGAGGCTTGGCATGATGTCGTGAGTTCGGACATTGAAGGCGTTGTCGCGGCGGAAGACAAAGACTTCATCGCCAAAGCTCGCGAAGCTTTGCCGCCCGCGCCATGGGATGGCACAACCTGGAAAGCCTGGACGGAAGCCGTGAAAACCGCGACGGGCCGCAAAGGCAAGGACCTCTTCATGCCGTTGCGCCGCGCTTTGACTGGGCTGGATCACGGCCCGGAGCTTGCGGCAATATTGCCCCTCATCGGCCGCGAAAAGGCGCTTGCAAGGTTGGGCTAGATGTCAACATTTTTGTTGACAACATGCATTGATTGGCTCATAGGTCGAGAGCTGCGCTGAAATCGGAATCTGTAACAATGAATTTGAAAATTGAAAAATGCGGCGAAGTATCCGTTCATTTTCTTTTCATTGGAGGCAACATTGAAATATTCCGAATTCCGCCGCTGGCTGAAGAAGCAGGGCTGTACTTTTGATACTCATGAAGGTGGCAGCGGCCATATACATGTCTATTACAAGGGTAAGAAAACCCAACTACCTGCGCATGGCGCGGGTCGGGATTTGAAAAAGGGCCTCGTTGAAGGCATCAAGAAGCAGTTAGGATTAAAATGATCAGATACCGCGTGAAGCTGGAAGATGATGAGGGAACAGTACTCGTAACTTCGCCCGACTTTCCTGAAGTCATCACTTTTGGTGATACCCGTGAGGAAGCATTGCATTATGCCGTTGGCGCTTTCCGTGAAATCATTGCTGGCAAGATTTTCGACAAAGAGCCCATCCCCGAACCTTCCAAAATCCGCCCCAAAGATGACTTCATCACCCTGCCCTTGCAAACGGAAATCAAGGTGCGGCTTTATCAATCGCTGAATGACTCAGGCATCAAGAAATCTGACTTGGCGCGTAAGCTGAAGGTGCATCGCCAAGAGATTGATCGGCTGTTTGATTTCAAACAATCGACCAGCATTGGCAAGCTCGAATCCGCCTTTGCGGCGCTTGGCAAGCAGCTTAAAATTGAGGTTGCCGACGCGTCTTAACTGGCGCAGACTTTGGCCATGATCCTGGTTGGCCAATATGACTCCCCCTTTGTGCGGCGTGTGGCGGTTACGCTGCATCATTATCACATGCCCTTCACGCGCAAGCCCTTGTCGGTGTTTGGCGACAAGAAGGAAGTTCAAGCGCTCAATCCCCTGCTGCGGGTGCCAATTCTGATCTTGGAAAATGGCGAGACTTTAATTGATTCAAACGCGATCCTCGATCATCTCGATCATGTGGCTGGCAATGCGCGGGCGATGACGCCTCCCAATGGTTCTGATCGCAGGCGGGTGATGCAGGCCTGTTCGGTTTCAACGGGCATTTCTGACAAGGTCGTCGGGCTGTATTTTGAGCGCCATTTTCATGAAACCAAACATATCAGCGCCAATTTTGATGCGCGGCTGGCATCGCAGATAAAGGCGGGGCTGGAACGGCTGGAACTTGATTGCGGGAATCCGTGGTTTTTCGACAATAAGATGACGCAAGCGGACATCACCATTGGCTGTATGCTGAGCCATGTGAAGCTGCGCCTGCCCGAATTTTTTCCCGCCGACAAATATCCGAAACTACATGCCCTTTCGCGCCACTGCGAGATGCGCGAAGAGTTTGATGCGGCGCGCATTGGGGCCAATGAGACCGTGCCGAAGAAGCTATAAATCCGCTTCCAACGCCGGGATGATGTCATAGGCGTTGTCTGCCAAGACAGAAACATCGTTCAACAGAAGCGCCGCGCGCACCTCGGCCAGTTCAGGATCAGCAAACGCAGCCCATAAACGTTGGCGCATGATCGGAACGGAAGCGCTGCGGGTGACATAAGGTAGGCCCGGCACGTGGGGCGAGCGGGCGATCTCGACCAGCCCCTCCAACGCCTCTGGTCGGTACTTGCGCGCCAGAGCTATGCAGACACAATCAATGGCGCAGATGTCGGCTTTGCCTTGCTGCACTGCCGCCATGGATCCGAGGTGCGAGCCCGTGATCACGGGTGGCACAAAAAAATCACCTTTGCTGAGTTGGCCCGCCATCACCAGTTTTAGGGCCAACATGCCGGACATGGAATCAAGGCTGTTGATGGCCGGGCGGGCGGTTTTGAATTCCGCCAGCGGCTGCTTTTCACGCGCCAGAATGATGCTGCAATAACGGGCCCCTTCGCAGCCATCCGCCGCATAATGTGGCGTTGCAAGATAGTGCAATATGCCACTGAATTCATGAGTGAAAGGGTAGCCGCAGGTCTGACTGAATACCAGTTGCGGGTTGCGCCACAATGCATCATGCGCCGCCCGGTGATCGAGCTTGCCCATAAAGCCCAAATGTCGGCTGAGGCCTGCCCAGAATGAATCAGTGGCACTGAGGAATTCAGGCCAATCATACATGGGCAGGGAGGCAAAGAGGGGCGGTGGAATCATTTCAAAAGTCCTCTTGTCGAAGCAGGCTTGCGGGATATAGATTCTGCGGTGGAGCTTATATGCAATTTTCGAACGGCGAAACTTTCGGGCGGCTGGAATTGCCGACCCTGCTTTTGATCCTTACGGTCTATCTGGTTTTAGGCCTTTTGGTTTATTTTCATGCCGCCCTTGCGTGGTGGGTGATCCTGCCTGTGGGGTCCTATGCGGGCTGTCTCCATTCCTCATTGCAACATGAAGTGTTGCATGGGCACCCGACCCGGTCACGCTGGCTCAATGAGATTTTGGTTTTTATTGCGCCGCAGTTTTGGCTGCCCTATGGGCGCTACCGCGATTTGCATTTGGCCCATCACAATGATCTGAACTTGACCTGCCCGGTGCGCGATCCGGAATCCTATTATTTATTGCCGGATACTTGGGCGCAGATGCCAGGCTGGCGCAAGTTGCTGAGTAATTTCAACAACACGCTGTTTGGCCGAATGCTGATTGGCCCGGCGGTGAGTGTTGTCCAATTCTGGGGTGGAGAGTTTGTCGCCATCGCTAAAGGGCGGCGCGAAGGTTTGCGCTGTTGGGCGGGATTTGCGGTTTCGAGCTTTCTGGTCATTGGATTTGTGACGTGGTGCGGGATGGCGCTGTGGCAGTATATTCTGCTGATTGCTTATCCTGCGATTTCGCTGGCTTTGGTGCGGTCTTATTGCGAACATCAGGCGGCCGAGGACGTTGGACACCGAACTATCCTGGTTGAGGCCTCGCCCTTCTGGGCGCTGCTGTTTCTCAACAACAACCTGCATGTGGCACATCACGAGCGGCCACAGATTGCGTGGTATCAATTGCCCGCATATTATGCCGCAGAGAAACAGCGGTTGATCGCGAAAAATGGCGGCTATTTCAAAACAGGCTATGGCGCGATTTTTTGGAAGTTTCTGTTCCACGCCAAAGAAGATATGCCGCATCCAAATCTCAATTGGCTGCGCCCGAAGTGACGGTGCAGTTCAGCGTCATCATCCCGACGCGCAATCGCGAGGGATTTTTGGCTGAAGCGGTGAACAGCGTTTTGGCGCAGCGGGATGTTGGGCTGGAATTGCTGGTGGTCAATGACGGCGAGCCGCTGACTATAAAGTTCACCGACAAACGTATTCGCATTTTGGACAACGGCATGCGCTCTGCTGTTCCTGCGCGCAATTTGGGCGTTGAGCAGGCCAAGGGCGCATTCATCGCGTTTCTTGATGATGATGATTTCTGGATTGATCCTTTGCATCTGGCAAAGTCAGCGCAGGCTTTTAAGTGTGGTATCGATTTTTATTTTGCCGATGGCGAAATGGTGTTTGCCGATGGCATGCGCAAAATTTTCGCCCGCGATGCGAATGTAGCGACACTCGCGCATGACAATACGATTTTGATTTCAGCCGTTTGTTACCTTCGCAGCATTCACGAGACGCTCGGTTGGTTTGACGAGGCCCTGCCCTATTATTGGGATTGGGATTGGTATTTGCGGGTGGCGCGGGCGAGCTTCAAATTGCAGCACCAGAGCCAGCCCGCTGTGGGCATTCGGGTTCATGCCAACAACATGTCCAGCCAAAATGATGCGGCAAGGCGGGCCAATCTGGATGCGCTATGCGCAAAACACGGGCTCGGGCCTATCCCCTTAAAGAGCCATGTGGACTTTGTGTGAGTCGGATTTATATCTTGCTTTGCAATTTAACTCATTGTTTTCATGCCACTTTAACTCGTTAACCAAAAATTAACCGCTTATTTCAAGGCTTTTCTGCATCTCGATTCAAAAGACATGCGAAAAATAAGGGTTTTCAGCACAGTTACAGTCGAGTAATTTGATTGCATCGTGATTCGCGAAAAAGGAGAGAACCATGGCTGACGAAAAAATTATTACGGTTGCGTTGACGAAGATTGCTGCTGATCTTGCTGAACGGCACGAAATGTCAAAGAAGGCGACTGCTGCTCTTCTGAGCGATTTTGTTGATACCACAGTGAAGCATCTCAAAAAGGGTGCTAAAGTGCGCGTGACGGGTCTTGGCATTTTCCAAGTGAAGAAGCGCCCTGCCCGCCTCGGTCGCAACCCGCTGACCGGCGAGCAGATCAAAATCAAGGCTTCGAAGAAGCTGGCCTTCCGCGCTGCCAAGGAAGTGAAAGAGTCGATCTAAGTTTCTCGGTTTATGTTTCCAACCCCGCTGGCAACAGCGGGGTTTTTTGTTTGGCGCAATTGCCTTGCAAATTTGTATGCGCAATACGGGACAGCCTTAACAGATCGTAATCGTGCTGACTCCTTTTTGCTTTTTTTGAAGGTCCAAGTGAACCTTGTGAATAATCAATGGAGGATCACATGACAAAAACTACTCTGCTTGCCGCCGGGCTCGTTGCGACAGCGCTTCTGGCGACGGCCGACACCGCACAGGCCTATACGGTCAACATGGCGGGGGCACATAGCCCAGGCACAGCGGGCATCATTCTGGCTGCCGCCAAGCATAAGTATGCCATCACGGGCGTTAATGTTGACGATGACAGCGCTGGCGACGGCAAAACTGAGGGAAAAGAAGTCCCTGAAGGCAAAGAAGGAGCCGAAGGCAGCGAAGGTGCCAGCGACAATAACTAAAAGGATGCTTTTGATACTGGCTCGACTTTTTGAGGGTTGGGCCAGTGTTGAGTTCATTTCATCGCGGCTTGTGATTGCGATAGCGCGCGAAGAGCATTAGTCTTGCCGAAAAGAGGTGAGACATGAAAACTTCGGCGCGTGTTGTTGTTATTGGTGGCGGCGTGGTGGGCTGTTCGGTGCTCTATCACTTGACCAAAGTCGGCTGGAAGGATGTTGTTTTGGTTGAGCGCGATATTCTCACATCTGGCTCCACATGGCATGCCGCTGGCGGATTTCATACGCTGAATGGCGATCCTAATGTGGCCAAATTGCAAGGCTACACCATCGGGCTTTATGATGAGCTTGAGAGAATTTCTGGCCAGTCTTGCGGGTTGCATCGCTCGGGCGGATTGATTTTGGCGGAAACGTCAGAGCGTTTGGAATGGCTGAAAATGGCCCATGCGCGCGCGCGTTATCTGGGCCTTGAAACCGAAATGCTTTCGATGGCCGAAGCCAAGAAGCTGAACCCCCTGTTGGAAGAGCAATATTTTGTTGGCGCTATGCTCGATGCGGCTGACGGCAATTTGGACCCAGAAGGTACAACTCATGCTTATGCCAAATCGGCCCGCATTGGCGGCGCCGAGATTTATCAGGGCACACGCGTTACAGAACTCAAACAACGCAAAGATCATTCATGGGATGTGATCACCGAGAAGGGCAATATTCACGCTGAGCATGTGATCAATGCTGCTGGCCTGTGGGCCCGCGAAGTGGGCCGCATGGTGGGGCTGGAACTTCCCGTGCTGGCCATGGCGCATCAATATCTGGTCACCGATGACATGCCCGAAGTGATTGAATTTAACAGATCGCATGGCCATGAACTTCCGCATATCATCGATTTCAAATCTGAAATCTATATGCGCCAGGAGCGTTCTGGTCTGGTGCTCGGCACTTATGAAAAAAATTGCCTGCCATGGCAGCCCAAAACCACGCCGTGGGAATTTGGCCGTGAGTTGTTCCAACCTGATCTGGATCGGATCAGCCATAACTTAGAATTGGGTTACAAACATTTTCCAGCCTTGGGTAAAGCCGGCATCAAGAATTTCTGGTGTGCTTGCGGCGTGATGGCTGGATTCAGCCAGGG
>JAYWAB010000263.1:0-3199 GCA_043782835.1 Aestuariivirga sp. | reverse complement strand
GGCGGCGGTGGCCTTTGGCTTATCGATGCCGCTGTCCAAATTGTTGTTGGGTGAAGCCGAGCCCTTGATTCTGGCGGCGCTCTTGTATTTCGGTTCGGGCTTGGGCTTGTCATTGCTGGCTTTGGCGCGCCGAACAAAGCCTGCGACAGAGGCGCAGTTTGCGCGGTCCGATTTACCTTGGCTGGCGGGCGCCATTGGTTTTGGCGGGGTGATTGGACCCATTTTGATGCTGGTCGGTTTGCAGCGCACAGATTCAGCTTCAGCCTCTCTTCTGCTGAACCTTGAGGCGGTGTTTACGCTGGCCATCGCGTGGGCGGTGTTTCGTGAACATGTGGATAAACGTTTGGCCCTAGGTGCAGTTGCAATTGTGGCCGGGGCCATTGGTCTTTCGTGGCAAGGCGGGCTTGGTGCCGCCAGCATGTCAAGCTTCCTTATTGTTTTGGCCTGTTTGAGCTGGGCCATTGACAATAACCTCACGCGGAAGATTTCGGGTGGTGATCCGGTGCAACTTGCCGCTGCCAAAGGCCTCGTTGCCGGCGCAGTCAATATTGGCCTTGCCAAGCTATTAGGATTTCACCTTCCCACTTGGCCCTTGATCGTAGCGGCAGGAGTATTGGGATTTGTGAGTTATGGATTGGGCCTGGTCTTCTACATTGTCGCTTTGCGCCATCTCGGTGCAGCGCGCACAGCAGCCTATTACGGCACAGCACCCTTTATCGGGGCCAGCCTTGGTGCGGTTTTACCCGGAGGCGCGTTTACGCCGACGCTGCTGGTGGCAGGTGCCCTCATGGCGCTGGGTGTTTGGCTGCATGTTTCAGAACAGCATGAACATCGCCACGAGCACGCGGAAGACGAGCATGATCATGTGCATAGCCATGATGAGCATCACCAGCATTCACACGGAGAAGGCATTGCGCCGCTGGAGCCCCATAGCCATCAGCATCACAAGCTGCGCCATTCGCACGCGCATTGGCCCGACTTACATCATCGGCATGTGCATTGAAGAGCGGCAAATGAGAGGTTTTCCATTGGTTGCTGTCTCGCAGGGGATGGTTTAAGCAAGACGCAACATCCAGGAGATTCCCTTGAAGCCCGACGAACTTGCCAAGCTCACCAAATTCTTTCGCGAGAAGTTTAATAACTCCACCATGGTGGCCAAGGCGCGGCCGCAGAAGAAGGATTCCTGCGAGCTATATGTGGGCGAAGAATTCGTCGGCATTATTTTCCGCGATGAGGAAGATGGCGATCTGTCCTATAATTTTTCGATGGCCATTCTCGATATCGACCTCGAATAGGTCTCCGCCCCCAAAAGGCACCAAGCTTGCAATTCTCTCTGATCAGTAAAGGTACTGTCTCATTCCGGGACGGTCTGATCACAGGGGTTTGGCTTGGACGCGCACACTTTTGCCTATCTCTTCGCAATTGCCACGGGGCTCGTATCCTCGGGCGCCATCGGCAGCTTGTGGACCATTGCCACAGATGAGGAACTTGATCTGGCGCACTTGGAAGAGCCAGATTTGCTCACACCGGTGCGCGCGGTCGTCATGATCTGTGCTGCGCCAACGACATTGCTGGTCAATTCCTTCTGGTATCTGATTGACCGACCGCTCTGGGGCCTCGTTCTCCTGCTGGCTGGCTTGGGCTGGAGCTTTGTGCAAGGGGTGACTATCATGGCGCAGATCTTTGGTGTGACATGAGGCAGGCCTATGACTCTTTATTTGCTGGACGGAATCTCTCCTGACATTGATCAGGACAGTTGGGTTGCGCCTTCAGCTGACGTGATTGGCAAAGTACGATTGGCCAAAGGCACCAGCATTTGGTTCGGTGCGGTGCTGCGCGGCGATAATGAATGGATCAGCATTGGTGAAGGCAGCAATGTGCAGGACGGTTGCGTGTTGCATACCGATATGGGCGCGCCATTGGACATCGGGCGCAATTGCACCCTCGGCCACAAGGCCATTCTCCATGGCTGCAAAATTGGTGAGCAGACTTTGATTGGCATGGGCGCTGTGGTGCTCAACCATGCATTGATTGGGGCACGCTGTTTGATTGGCGCACATGCGTTGATCCCCGAAGGCAAGATTATTCCTGACGGGTCATTGGTGATTGGTGCACCGGGCCGCGTGGCGCGGGTATTGGGCCAAGAAGAGCAGGCTGGGCTGCTCAAGTCCGCACAAGGGTATCAACGCAATTGGCAACGGTTCAAAGCGGGGTTGGGGTTGATTTAAAAAAGGAAGCCGACACTGAGGGGGTGGGGGTTCAGTGTCGGCTCCTAGGTTGCCCGGCAGCTTGGGGGATGGGGGGACGCCAGCCGGGCTAGTCAAACTTTAGAATATGTGGGCGGCCTCAATTGCTCTTGGTGCCCACCGGAATTTGCACTGTGCTGGCCTTGGGCTGCACGGGTTGCAGGCTGACCCATTGGTTGGCCTGAATTTGTGATTGGCGTTTCAGAAATGTATAGCCCGTCTCATCCCAGCGCAGAATTTCGCTGCGGCGGTTGTCCAGAACATAATCACCCTTCGAGGTCGGGATGGTCAGAATGGCATGGCCTTCGTTGTTCTCATCGAGCACAACTGTCATCAGCAAAACATCGGGGCTGAAGCCTAAGCCTTGAAGATAACGTTTCTTCAAAAGCGCATAATCTTCACAGTCTCCGGCATCGACGGGGTAAGTCCAATAATCTGGCACATGATAGAGTTCCATATCGGTTGCCGGCCGGATTTTGGTATTGACGTATTTGTTGACCTGTTCAATCTGGCCCCAGGTTTCGGTGTTGATACTCAGGGTTTCCATCTTGCCATCACGGAATTTACATTCGTCTTCGCCGCGTCCGCAGAAATCGACATAGCCAATGGGGGGGAGCGTTTTGCCAAACTCAGCGGCGCGAACCGTGTTGGCGACAGGTTTTACGAATGTGTTGGTGTTGGCGGCAAAGGATGAAGCTGACATAAGTGCCAGACTGAATAGTACCAACCCTGCCTTTGCCACGATCTGCATTTGAAGCCCCGTTGTTTTACTTTTCTTGTTGGGAGCAGACTACCAGATGCGGCTTTCAGCCGGGTTGGTGCGCGTGGTATAAGTTGATGTAATTGCTTCCTATTTTGTTTTTCATCTGTTAACTATGGTTTTTCTGGGCGGGGTTCGTGATCAGGGGTTGCGGAAAGCCAATTCGCCTGTTAATCAGCCGCTCGTTTCCTAC
>JAYWAB010000262.1:0-13208 GCA_043782835.1 Aestuariivirga sp. | reverse complement strand
TTGCGGTCAAGCGCCTTCAACATATCGCCCACGGTGCCATCATAAGGAATAGGATAAAACCGCGGATAGGCCGAACGGAAATAATAGTCACCGTGGTCGTCTGACGTGAAAACACCACGCAAGTTCATGCTGGGCTGAATGTCCTTTTGCTGAACGTCGTAAAAACCATCTTCATTGGCCTGCCATACATCAAGCTTTGCGCCAGCAATGGGCTTGCCCTTCGCATTGCTCACGCGACCGCGCACCCACACAGGCTCGCCTTTGCCATCAAGACAAATATTGGAGCCATTGTCATAATTTGGCGCGTCTGAAACGTGGAAAGGGCCAAGAACAGTTGATTCAGTTTCACCCGATTGCTTGTGATTATTCAAAGTTTCCACAAGCATCGATATACCCAGCGTATCAGACAGCAATATAAACTCCTGCCGCCAGTCGGTGGAGAGGTGCCCCGTCTTGGTCAGAAATTTGATGCCATACATCCATTCTTCCATCGTGGGCTTGGTCTCCTTGACGAAAGCATGAAGGTGCTTCACCAAAGAATTCACCAACACCTTGGCGCGTTTATTGGCTTTCGGACCAGCCCGGTCCTGCACCACCTTCACCGAGTCTTTGACGGTGAAATAGTATTTCATTTTGCTTTTGGCCTTTGCCTTCTTCTTCGCGGGCAATTTCTTCTTCGTCGTTTTTGCCATGATCAATGTCCCAGGATTGAGTGCAGTGCATCTGCAAGATCTGTGCTTGCGGATTTGGAAAGCTTCATGGCGCGGAAAGCCACATGGTGATCGGGCCGTACCAGAAGGCAGCCCGAATCTGAAATCTCGCGTGCCGCTGCCCATTCACCACCATGATCTTCAAAATCACGGCGGGGACCGACGACGCGGGTTTTGATGGCGATGCCATATCTCTTGGCCGCCGTTTTTGCAGCTTCAACCCAAGCCTCACCGCCAATGCCCGTGATCAAAGTGAAATGGCCCTTGCCGCAGATGTCGAGCGTTGAATGTTGCTTTCCGGCTTTATCAAAAACCCAAGCATGAGGGATTCGTGCACCCGGTAATGTGGTCGGCACATAATGCAGTTCCATGTCAATGCCTTTGTCGGGCGCTTTCAATCCATCTGCAACAACCGCCGTAGATTTATAACGCTGGTTCATCTCAATACCATGGCAATCGAATTCATAATTTTTGAAGGCGATGGCCTTGCGCAAAGCGGCGCGTTGGGCTTCGGCCTTTTCGCCCGTGTCGCAACGGGCATCCATATTGCGCTGAATTTTCGCATGATCAACGCCGCCGTCCATGCCGAGGGCCTGAAAGATTGGACCAAATTCCGCGATGGATTGATTGGCGCGGGTCACGATTTGCTTTGCAATGGGCGCACGTTCTTTGGAATAGGTTTCAAGAAGTTTCGGTGTGGCTGAACCTTTCACCACAGCCACCAGTTTCCATGCGAGATTGAACGCATCTTGAATGGAAGTGTTCGAACCCAAACCGTTCGAAGGCGGATGGCGATGTGCGGCATCGCCCATGATAAACACGCGACCTTTCTGCATTTTGGTGGCATACATATTATTGACGGTCCACGTATTGGCTGAGATCAAATCGATTTCCAATTTCGGATCACCCACCAATTGCCGCGCCACGTGTGTGGCCAGCTTGGCATCAACCTTGGGTGCTGGTTTGGAAATATCATAGCCCCAGACGATCAGCCATTCATTCCACGGTCGGATCATACGCACCAGCCCCATGCCGATGCCGCCAACATCTGCGCCGGGTTGCATCACCCAGTAGAGCACCGAGGGGCGATGTGCCACATATTTGGAAAGATCGGCTTTGAATAAAATATTCATCGAGCCACCAACGCCCATTTTGCCTTCGAATGGCAAGCCAGCATGTTCTGCCACCAATGAACTGCCACCATCTGCGCCCACCAGATACTTGCAGCGCACGGTGAAGTTCTTATTGGCGAGGCGGTCCTTCACAGTGACGGTGACGCCATCCTTGTCTTGAACATGAGAAATATATTCGCAAGACATGCGAGATTGCGCGCCGCGTGAACAGGCCGTTTTATAGAGCAGCGGCTCCATAAAGGTTTGAGGTAAATCATTCATGTGGGTTGGTGAAGAGAGCTGATGTTCGGCGCGCGATTGCGGGCTTTTGCCCCAACTTTTCATACGGCCTAATTCCTCGCCTGCAAGCGAAACGCAAAATACATTCTCGCCCATCAAGTCTTGTTCAGTGGCGTACATATAAGCTTCGTCTTCGACCTCGCGCCCCAGGTCACGCAACACTTCCATGGTGCGTTGATTGGTGATGTGGGCGCGTGGCGTATTGGCCAGCCAGCGATATTGATTGATCACAAAAGTGTTGATGCCGTAAGTGGCCAGCAGGGCGGCTGTCGCACCACCTGCGGGGCCTGTGCCGATCACCATCACATCTGTCGTAATATCTGCCATGTTTCTCTCCGTTTAGTGTTCCGGCCTGTGGCCATGATAAGCGTCATCGAGTAATCGGCGAATGCCCTCGCGCGTAATGGGCGAAGGGTTTGAATAAGGATTGGCTGCAGCAATATCGGCGGCCTTGTCGAGGCCAGATTCAGGCATACCCAATTCTTTCAGTGTGAGCGGTGCTTGCAAGCGAGCCGCTAAATCATAAAGCCCCCCTGCCGCACGGGCTGAACCCAAAGCGCGCTTGATCCGCAACATGGCTTCGGGCGAACCCGGCGCGTTGTAAGCTGTGGCATGAGGCAAGATGACTGTGTGGGTTTCGGCGTGCGGCAGATCAAACGTGCCGCCCAAAACATGGCATAGTTTGTGATGCAGAGCCATCGCCGCAGAACCCAAAACCGTACCGCAGAGCCAAGCGCCGTAAAGTGCTTCATCGTGCCCAGCCTTGCCCTCGGGCAGAGCTGCAGCGAGCGCCCGAATGCCCTCTTGCGCCATCAGCGAAACGATGGGGTTGCCATCCACCGCATAGAGCCCTTCAACTGCATGGGCGATGGCATTCATCCCCGAAGTGGCGGCAAATTTATCTGGCAACGTATTGAGCAAGTTGGGATCATAGATCACAGTCTCGGGTTGAATCCTGGCATCGCGCTTGGTGGTCTTGGCCCCACCTTGGGTCTCTCCCAAGATATTTGTCATCTCTGAGCCTGCATAACTGGTGGGAATCACCAGCTGGGGCAAATCTGTCCGCAAGGCGAGGGCTTTGCCAAGCCCGGTCGATGACCCCCCGCCCAGAGCAATCGTACCATCGCAGCCCTGCGCGTTCAAAACAGCCAGAGCTTCTTCAGTGACATTGACCGGCGTGTGCATGGCCGCCCCAGCAAAGGCAAAGCCGCCTGTGCTCAGCACGATTGCAACACCAGTGTGAGCTTGCTGCTGTGTCGTGATCACCAAAGGCCGCTTCATGCCCAGCCGTTCTGCCTCAGCTGCCGCCTCAGAAATTCTGCCTCGCCCGAAGATGACACGTGTGGGCAAAGCGGAATAGATAAAGGGGTTCATCATCAAAAGCCCACCCTGTCCCCGCCCTTCAAAGCCAGTATTTCGCGGGCTTCATTGGGCGTCGCAATTTCAAGGCCGAGCTCTTCAATGATGGTGCGAATTTTGCGCACCTGTTCGGCATTGCTAGTTGCCAGTTTGGCACGTCCGATATAAAGCGAGTCTTCCAACCCCACACGCACATTGCCACCCATCATGGCGGCCTGTGTGCAGAATGGAATCTGGTTTTTGCCTGCCGCGAGAACCGACCAGCGGTAATCATCGCCAAATAACTTGTCTGCGGTTTCTTTCATAAACATCATGTTGCGCATATCCGCCCCAATGCCGCCCAAGATTCCGAAAATCATCTGAACAAAAAATGGCGGCTTCAACAAGCCTTTATCCACAAAATGTGCCAGATTATAGAGATGGCCCACGTCATAGCATTCATGTTCAAAGCGCGTGCCATGGGCCTCGCCGAGGTCTTTCAGGATGCGCCCAATATCTTTGAAAGTGTTGCGGAAAATAAAATCATCCGTCCCGCGCAAATAGGGCTCTTCCCAATCATGTTTCCAATCCTTGTATCTGTCAGCAAGGCCGAAAATGCCAAAATTCATTGAACCCATATTGAGAGAACACATTTCAGGCCGCGCTCTCATGGGCGCTGCCAAGCGTTGTTCCATTGTCATATTGAGGCCGCCACCCGTAGTGATATTCACCACGGCATCGCAATTCTGTTTGATGCGCGGCAGGAACTGCATGAACACATCGGGGTCTGGTGTCGGCTTGCCAGTTTGCGGGTCACGCGCATGAAGGTGAATGATGGCAGCACCCGCTTTGGCCGCCTCGATCGACTGGGTGGCAATTTCATCGGGTGTCACTGGCAGGTGCAGCGACATACTAGGTGTGTGGATACCGCCTGTAATCGCCACCGATATGATCACTTTGCCTGCCATGGGTTCACTCCGTTGAATTGACGCGGTAGCCAGTCGGAAACAGCGATAGATGATACCTGTCGCGCACATAGCCCCAGATGCCTTTGGGTGCGAGCAGCATGATAACAATGGCCAGCGCGCCCAAGATCATCAAATAGATGCTGCCAAGATCAGCCAGAAATTCGCGCAGCAAGAAATAGATCAGCGTGCCAACAATAGGGCCTTCAATCGTTCCGATGCCACCGATCACCACAATGAAGATCACAAAGGCAGTCCAATCATTCACGCTAAAGGCAGCATCAGGCGAGATGCGAATTTTTTGGAGCGCAATCAGGGAGCCAACCATTGCCGTCATGCCCGCCACAAAAACATAGACCGCAAACTTCATGCGTTCGATGCGGATGCCAAGGCTGACGGAGGCCGTCTCATTGTCACGGATCGCGGTAAGTGCAAGGCCGAGGCGAGACCGCAGCAAACCGTAAACCAAAGCTAGCGCACCCATGCCCAACGCCAATGCTAACCAATAGATCGAGGCTTCGCGCCAGAATTTGTTTTCCGCGATCAGTTTGATACTTGCGGTCGGCAAGCTGATGCCAGAGCCGCCGCCCAGAACTGCAAGCTGGGCAAAAAGCAGCCGAAAGACTTCGGCAATCACCCAAGTGCCGATGGCGAAATAGGCACCCTGCAAACGGAACACCAGTTTGCCAACAGGAAGTGCCACCAGCGCCGCCGAAAGCCCGGCCACAGGCACAGCATAAAGCGGGTTCCACCCTGCCAGCAATGAAAGTGAAATGAGTATATAAGCCCCAAAGCCAACGTAAGCCTGCTGGCCGACGGAAACGAGGCCTGTGTAGCCTGCCAGCAGGTTCCACAGCGAAGCCAAAGCCAGATAGACCATGAATTCGCCGATCAATCTTTCGGTAGCCACACTCCCCCACCAAGGCGCTGCAACAAGCAACAAGATGAGGATGATTGCAACACCAGCTGCAATGCGTGATGATTGTGTGGTGCGCGAAACCGACTGGGTCATCCCGCGATCCTCGCGAATAGGCCCGTTGGCTTCACAGCTAAGACAAAGAGGAATGCCAGATGCCCTGCCAACACTTGCCAGCCGGGATTGATCTCAGCCCCAAGACCTTGTGCCACACCGAGAATGATGCCGCCCACCAGCGTGCCCCAAAGATTGCCCAACCCGCCAATGATCACGGCCTCAAAGCCAAAAATCAGCCGACCGGGCCCCATAAAGGGATCAAAATTTGAACGGATTGCAAGATACACACCTGCCAGCGCCACCACCGCGAGACAGAGCGCCATCGCCGAAGCATAGATCTTTTCTTTGTTGAGGCCCATCAACTGCGCCATTTCCGTATCATCACTGGTAGCGCGGAAGGCCCGGCCAAGGCCCGTGTTGTAAAACATATATTGCAGGCCAGCGATCACCACCACCGCCGTGACAAAGACCAGAATGGGGAAATAGCCGATTGCGACACCCGGCAGAATTTCAACACTAGCCGTTTCCAACACACCCGCGTCAAGCTTGTGGCTATCGGGCGTAAAGATTGTGAGCAAACTGTTTTGAATGATGACTGACAGGCCAAAAGTCACCAGCAGCGGCGGCAGAATGTCTTTGCCCAGTGTGCGGTTGAGGATGCCATATTGCAGCACATAGCCCGTCAGCGCCGCAATCGGCACGACAAGAACAAGACTGGCCAGTGGATGAAGGCCCGTGGCACGGATGATTACGAAGGCCAGATAAGAGGCCGCAACGATGAAATCGCCATGGGCAATGTTGACAAGTCGCATCACGCCAAAGATGAGCGAGAGGCCAGCCGCAAACAGCGCATAAAGTCCGCCCACCAGAATTCCTTGCACAATGGCATTGATCCATTCCATGAGCTCAAGTTCCGAAATAAGCGCGGGTGATTGCGTCGCGCGAATGGGCCTTGGGCTCGCCTTGAAGTGAAACACGCCCCTCCTGAAGGCACATGAAGCGATCAGCCGAGGCCAGCGCGCGCGTCACATCTTGCTCTACTAAAATGGCACTCATGCCGCCGCCCGTAATGCGTGGCAGCAGTTCATAAATTTCTTTGATCACAATGGGGGCAAGGCCCAGGCTTAATTCATCCAGCAACAACAGATCGGGGTTCGACATGAGGGCACGGCTGATAGCCACCATTTGCTGCTGGCCCCCCGAGAGCGACGTCGAAGGTTGATTGCGTTTTTCTCTGAGGATCGGGAAAAGCGCACAGACGGATTCCAAATTCCACGGGCCGGGCCTTGCGACGTTGCCGCCCAGCACAAGGTTTTCTTCCACCGAGAGCGACGGAAACAAGCGGCGGCCTTCCGGCACCAATGCAATCCCGCGCCTTACAATCTGGCTGGCTGGCAGGCGCGTGATGTCTTCACTTTTGAAAACAATCCGCCCCTGCGTGTTGTCCACAAGCCCACAAATGGATTTGAGCAAGGTGCTTTTGCCAGCACCATTGGAACCGATGAGGGCCAAGGTCTCGCCTTTTTGGATAGTGAGCGAGACGCCATGTAAAGCGCGCGCATCGCCATAAGAGGCCTGCAAATTCTCGATTGTGAGCAATGTTTCAGACATTGACTTCCTCACCGAGATAAACGCTTTTCACTTCGCGGCTGGCCATAACGTCGCGTGGCGTGCCATCGGCAATCACTTTGCCGAAGTTCACCACGACAAGGCGCTGGGCAACTGAAAGCAGCGCATGGACGACATGTTCAATCCACACGATGGTCACACCGGTGGCGTGAACATCCTTGATCGCGGAAAGTAACGAAGTACATTCACTTTCTGTCAGGCCACCGGCGATTTCATCAAGCAGCAGCAGCTTTGGATTGGCTGCCAGTGCCCGGGCCATTTCCAGCCGCTTGCGGTCCAACAAGGTGAGGCCGCCCGCCAGCATATTTGCCTTGGATTTCATGCCGGTTTTTTCCAAAACATCCAAGGCGCGGCGCGCGGGGTCATGCGGGTCACGGCCAAAAGTGGCACCCACGAGAACATTTTCAAAAACACTCATGCCACTGAAGGGTTGCGGCACCTGAAACGAGCGCGAGATGCCGCGCTTGCAGCGCTCAGAAGCGCCCAGCCTCGAAATATCTTCGCCATTGAAATGGACAATCCCCTGATCAGGCTTCACCGTGCCAGCCACAAGATTGAACAGCGTGGTTTTGCCTGCCCCATTGGGGCCGAGAATGCCGACGATTTCGCCATCGGCAACGTCAAGGCTGATCGCGTCGGTCACCACCAACGCGCCATATTTTTTTGCCAGACCTGAAAGGGAAAGCAGCGCCATATGTGATCAATATCGTACAAGAAAACCGGGGAAGGCGGAAAACGGCCTTCCCCCGCATTTGCTAGCTCAACAGCTTCAATTTGCCGCCGAGTGGAATATTGGGTTGCTGAGGATTGGCGACAATCGCCAACTCATACTTACCATTGTTGCGCACCCATTGGCCGCCGGCCAGCGGAGTCTTAGACACGTTTTTCACCGGTTGGCCTGTCCATTTCACCGGGCCAACAATGGTTTGCAGATCGGTCGCTGCAATTGCATCCAGAATCGCCTTTGGATCATTGAGATCCTTGGCCCGCTTGATCACATCAATGGCAACTTCCCAAATGGCGTGGCTGAAGCCCAACGTAGCCGTCCACTGCTTGCCGCTGGCTTTCTCATAATTTGCGGCCAAATCGGCAGCGCTGATGCCCGTGAGGCTTGACTTGAAGGGATAGGTTGGCGTCCACCACACTTCCGTCGTCAATCCATTGCCACGATCGCCAAAAGAATCGAGCGTTGCAGGAAACAGCAACGCTTTGCCGATGGTCACCACCTTTGGTTTGAAGCCCTGCTGTGCGGCCTGCGCCCAGAAGGTTGCAAAATCTGGCGGGATCATCACGCCTGTTACAATTTCCACACCTGCCTTTTTGAAGGCCGCAATCTGGGCGGAGAAGTCATTGTTCAGGGGCTGGTAACGACCGGGATCGACCAACTCATAGCCTGCCTTGCTCAATGGGCCAGGCAAACCATGATCTTTGTCGCCCCACGCATTGCCATCAGCATCATTGGGGAACAGGCCACCCACTTTTTTGGCGGCACCTGATTGGTCCCAGATATTGACATAATTGGCGATGATGTCTTCCAGGCCCCAGAAGAAGTGATAGGTCCAATCAAAACCTTTGTCGGGCTTGCCGCCGCGCCCGAAGAAATAGGGCTGCCATGGGCAATTTGTGGAAATGCACGGAAGTCCCGCAAGTTCGGCTTGGTCTGCCGCCGGGTTGGTTGTGTCCGGCGTATCTTTTGCAAGCAGTAAACTGACCTTGTCTTTGTTGATTAAGTCACCCGCCACTTCTGCGGCGCGGTTTGGATTTGATTGTGTATCCTTGGCAATAATTTCAATCTTAACAGGCTTGCCGTTATTCTTGACACCAGCCAGCGTATCTTTCAGCCCGGAAATGATCCAATCCTGTGCTTCGCCAAAGCCAGCGAGTGGACCGGTCAAAGGCGAGACGAGCCCAACTTTAAAAGTATCACCGGCAGCAAAGGCATTGCCACGCAAGAGAGCGGGGGCTGCCACCAAAGCGCCGGCTGTTTTTAAAACCGTACGACGATTTATCAATTTTACGACCATAGTTTCCTCCGTTTGTGTTTTTGTTGTTGGTATAATGAAAGCGAGTTTTCGATTATTCTGCAAGATCCTCTCTGATGCCTAGCACGTCGCGTCTCCTGTGATTTGGCGGTACATCACGGGCAGGAAATCGGAGAGATAGCCCATCTCTTCCTGGCAGTGCTGGTGCAACCGCTTCGCCAGTTCTGGTGCAACCGCTTCGCCAGTTCTGGTGTGACATTTTCATGGCGAATGGCTGATGCCTGTGCACTGCTGAAAGCAACTTTCGGATCGCGGCTTTCAACGTGGCCCAAAAAGAACCGCGATCGCATTTCGCAGCCTGCATCCGTGTTACGGACGAAATGGACCATTTTTCCAAAATTTACGGGATGTTCAAGGTCGCCAATCCGAGCGCAGATGGCAGCCCCCTTGAAATCACCAAAGTTCTTGTCATCGAAGAATTCGAGCGGGTCACGGAAATTGATCTTCAGTTTATAGATGGGGCCATCAGGCCCTGCCAAATACTCATGCACAAGATGGCTTGACCCAATATGCGTGCCGGGTGTACGGGTTTCCCAATCGCTGAACAGGTGGTCAATGGGGTGCCACCATTTATATTGATCCGTGCCGCCGAGCCAGGAAAACCACCATTCCACCATCTTAGCGCGGCAGTGCGGCATGCGCGTCATGGCACAAACGGTCTTGAATCCATCCGCATGATCCACCACGCCAGATTCAACGGGCAGATATCCCGGCTTCATCAGGTCATTCACCTCACTCAAAAGCATGTCATCACACTCTCAGAATTTCATTGAGCAGAACAAGATGTTGTTCGACATTTTTACGAACTTCGGCTTTCCCCTTTTGGGTCCAGCTTCGAAAGCCTTGATCGGTCTTGAAACCCAACTTGCCCTCAGTCACCAGCTTTTCGAGATAAGGGCTAGGGGCGTGTGAATCCTCGAGATCAGCCAGCACTTGCTTGTGAATATCGAGTGTCAAATTCGTGCCAACGAGATCGGCATTCTCAAGAGGGCCAAGGACAGCAAGCCTGCGGCCAAAACTATTTTTCACCACAAGATCAACTGTTTCAGCATCACACACGCCATTTTCAACCAGTGAAATGGCCTCGCGCCATAAAGCATGTTGCAAACGATTGCCCACAAACCCCGGCACATCTTTCTTCACATGCACGGGCACTTTCCCAAGCTGCCTGAGCAGCTCCATCATCCGCTCGACAATCGCGGGATCGGTCTCGGCAGTTTGGATCACTTCAACGAGCGGCACCAGATAGGGCGGGTTCCACCAATGCGTTCCCAGTGCGCGGACTTTGGTCTTCACGCGCGCCATCACCTCAGTGATTGGGATCACAGAAGTGTTGGAAGCCAGAATACACTGGGCCGAAGCCGCCGCTTCAATGCGTTCAAACAGCGCCTGCTTCAACTCCAATTTTTCAGGCGCAGCTTCAATCACCACATCAACACCCGCAACCGCGTCCTCAAGCGTGTGTGATGCGCGTACGCGGCCCACGCAATCGACGTTAAGCCCAAGCGATGCCAATGTTTCGCGGATGCGGACCTGTACGGTTGCAAGTTGCTCGGCCTGCGGGTCTGACACCCAAACGTCATGACCGCCTTGCGCAAAGACCAGTGCCAGGCCATGACCCATCAACCCCGCACCGATGATGGCAACTTTCACCATAGTGTCTCTTGGCCAGTCGAAAAATAATTGAGCGCGCCGTCGAGCACCATGATCTCAGTATCAGTCACTTCATGGGCGCGACCCGGAAAAACATCAGCACGCAGCCGCGTCTGTGCTGCGCCAAGTTCATTCACCGCGTGAGAAAATGCCGTAAGTGGAATCCATGGATCAGCGTCAGATCCAGAAATGTAGCAGGGCAGTTTGTTCAAAGGCGCACGGCTTAACTTATCCTCAGGCCCACCCACCCGGCAACCCGTGAAGGCGACCAACGCGCCGTTCCACCCACCAAATTGCAAGGCATACTCAATCGTAAGGCATGCCCCTTGGCTAAATCCAACAATCACGACAGGAACAGCGGCCGGAGCCAAGGCAAACGCTTGCTTCAATTGCGCCAAAGAACGTGCAAGTTGCTCGCGCGTTTTATCCGTCAGGGGATCAATCGCGCGGGCATCATACCAACTGCCTGAAGCAGCGCGGGGCAAGACATAGGCAACACCCTTCGTTTGCAACCGGCTGACAATATGTTCGGCCATCGCTTCGGGCGATTGGCCGCGCCCATGCGTCACCACACATACTGTTGCTGCGCTTTGCAACGCCTCGCCCAACAACAGTGGCGTGGTGTTTTGGCTCATGTGTCGAAATTTGCTGGCTCTAATCCAGCAACCATTTCGGCGCGACGATCTTCAAACCACGGTGGGAACACCAGCGTCTTGCCGATTGATCCCGGTGCTTCATCCTTGGCCCAGCCTTCAGGCACCGTCCAAGCAATTTCAAACAAAGCCCCACCGGGCGAGCGCACATAACAACTCTTAAAATAATTGCGGTCTTTCTGTTCGGAAATATCGGTAAAGCCCAGGCCTTCGATATGCGCCCGCAGCTTCAACTGGTTTTCTTCGTTTCCGGTGTTCAACGCCATGTGATGAATGGTTCCGCCCGACAAAGTCCAAGTGCCCTGTGGTCTTTCTGGTTCATGCAGAACTTCGACAACAGAATGAAGGCCATGATTTTCAGGAACCGCAAACGCTAGTCCTTCGTGGCTGTCAGCGAGCTTTTTCATGGGAATAGCGATGGTGAAAAAATCGTCCATTGCAGTGCGATCCGCCACCGAAATGGCAACACCGTAAATTCCTTTGATGCCGTGTTCCTTGCCAATGCCCTGCTTGTCATTGGTGATGGCTTCGCGGGTGTCGCCGGGGTTTTCGACAAGTTCAAATGGAATACCGCAAGGGTGCTCAAGGGCCACACGTGTCATGCCAAAGCGGGTAATTTTAGTGGCCCTAACGCCGCGACCGTTGAGGCGGTTCACCCAAAACTCAGCAGCGCCCACAGGAATCGCAGCCTGGATAATTTTCGATTGGTTCGTGCCCCGCCTGCCAAACACACCAGGCCTGCGGAATGGAAAGGTTGTAAAAATGGTTGAGGCATCACCATTCTTCGAACCATAGTAAAGATGATAAACTGGCAACACGCCATCAAACAGAACGGTGCGTTTAACCGAATGCAGACCTAAGTCTTTTGAGAAAAAATCGAAGTCTTCCTGAGCGCCGTCTGTGCTCATGGTGAGATGGTGATAGCCACTGATCAGTGTCATGCTTATTTCTCCCCTTTGTATTCGCGATGCGTGAAGTGCACCCTGTTATTGGCAACCAAGCTAGGCCTAAAATACGCCGCTGTTGATAAAAATACGCACATTGAATATACCATATTGTTATGAAGATTGATGAGCGACACCTTTTGCAATTGGCGGCTGTTGTTGAGGCAGGTGGCGTGACCGAAGGTGCAGCACTGATTGGGCAATCGCAACCTGCTGTGTCGCGCACCTTGTCGATTCTGGAAAAGCGCATCGGAGAACGTTTGTTTGTGGCCGGCAAGCGACCGCTTCAGCCCACTGCGCTTGGCCGCCAACTGGCTATTCATGGCAAGGCTATTCTCGCCGCATCGCGCAAAGCCACGGAAACGGTTGCGAGTTTTCGTGGTGGCGGATCTGGCCGAATGCGTGTGGGCGGAGTTCCCTTCTTCATGGATGCCATCATATCCAGTGTGATCGCCGGATTTCAGGTGAAAGAACCCGGCATTCATTTCGACCAATCCTATGGTCATTATGGCGATCTGGTGAGCGCTTTGACAGCAGGCGAGATTGACCTTGCGGTCACACCAGCGGGCACCCAAGAGATCAGCGCCGAACTGGTGTTCGAACCTTTGATCCCGGCGCGAAACGTCGTGGCTTGCAGCGCTGTTCACCCGCTGCTGGGAAAAAAGAAAATGACCAAGGCTGACTTTCTGGCCTACCCATGGGTGGCCCCGTTGCCCGGCTCGCCCCTGATGTTGGACTTGACAAATATCTTGCTCACACTCGGCATAAGTGAACTGGCGATCCGCTATGCTGGCGGCTCTTTGCATTCGGTTTTGAACTATTTGGCGGCGACCAAGGCTTTGGCCATCATGCCTTTGTCGGTTATCCGTTCGCTGGAGCAAGACAACCG
>JAYWAB010000261.1:0-3337 GCA_043782835.1 Aestuariivirga sp. | reverse complement strand
AATTGTTTTTGGCACATGCGGCAGTGACAAATGCACGGATTGTCCGGTCGAACCTCAAACTCATAACGAACCGCACCACATTGGCAGCCACCGGTCCATTGTTCACTCATCGATTTGCTCCTGTTTCTTGGCTATTGTAAAATCATTGTCCATGACCAGTCTAAGGCATCGGGATGCGCAATTGGCTGGCCAGTGCATTCAAACTGGGCCAAGGACATGCAATGGCTGTCTGGGCGGATTTCAAATCCAAGGGCAAGACTGATGTGCCAGCAAAAGCGAAACCCAAGGCCACGAGATAGCTACATCGGCTTGGCGTGCTCGCCGCCAATCATTTCAACACCTTTCCAGAAGGCCACATAGCTTTTGATCGACGCTGCCGCCGCTTTGGGATTGTTGTAAACCCAGGCGGCGGATACATTGGTTTTGCCGTCCACCACCACGTCAAAATAATTGCAGTCTCCCTTCCACGAACACATGGTGGTGTGCGCAGATGATGTGAAGAACTCCTTCTTCACATCATCTGGCGGAAAATAGGAATTGCCTTCAACGGCAATGCAGTGGTCGGACGCAGCGATGACTTTACCATTCCAGCGGGCTTCAGTTTTAGACATTTTCATTCCTCATGAGGTGGCCAATGTTCGGTATCGTGATCGGGATGTTGGCGGTTGGAAATCGCCAAATTCTTGTAGTGCGTTTTATCATCGGCTGGATTTGAACCAGTAGCTGAACAAGGAATACGCAGCGCTTCTATGAGCCAAGGTTCCATTCCCTCTGCACCATAATGAAGCTCCGGTTTCATTTCAGAGTGCCGATCGAGTGTGCCAAGCGCAACTGCAATGCGTGCGACGCCAATGCCATCATAGGTTAGCGGTGTTCCGCAATCGCGACAAAATCCACGGTAGCTCGCATGAGAACTGCGAAAACGTGCAATCTCGCCTCGCGTAACTTTGAAATATTTTCGATCTGCACCGGCAAATGCCCCGAACAAGTTTCCAAATTGTTTCTGACACATGCGGCAATGGCAGATGCAAGGTCTCTCGGGCCGAACCGCAAATTCATAACGAACAGCCCCGCACTGGCAACCGCCTGTCCAATTGTCTGTGCTCATTTGAACCTCCTGTTGGACAAGTAGGTTAGTCAATCACTTGAGCTTCCCGAAGTTCTTTCAATTTGTCAATTGACAGTCCCAAGACGTTTTTCATGACACCATCGGTATCTTGCCCCAACAACGGCGAAGGGCGAACCACTTTTTCCGAAGTGGACGAAAACACGATAGGGTTGGAAACCGTGGGCACCTTGCGGCCATCTTCGCTATCCAACTCACGCAAAAGCCCGCGCGCTTTCACTTGCTCATTCTCAAAAACCTGATCCATCGAATTGATTGGCCCACAAGGAATGGAATCTGTTTCAAAGGCCGCAACCCAATGCGCCGTGGTTTGGCGCATCATGGCCGTGGCAAGAAGCGGGATGAGTTCAGCCCGACCTTCGACGCGGCCGCGATTGGTGGCGAATTTGACATCCGCAACAACGCCGATGATGCGACAATATTCCGTGAACTGACGATCATTGCCCACCGCCACAATCATATGCCCATCCGCCGTTTCAAAAACCTGATAGGGCACGATATTAGGATGTTGATTGCCAAGGCGTTGCGGCACCTTGCCACCCACTAGATAATTCAGTGCCTGATTGGCCAGAACGGAAACTTGGCTGTCGAGAAGCGAAATATCAATATGTTGTCCGACACCCGTTTTCTCACGCGCATAAAGCGCAGCCTGAATGCCGATCATGGCGTGCAGGCCAGCAAACACATCCGAGAAAGCCACGCCCATTTTCATCGGATTGCCATCAGGTTCGCCCGTGATCGACATCACCCCCGCCATGCCCTGAATCATAAAATCATAACCCGCACGACCCGCGTATGGCCCGGTCTGGCCAAAGCCCGTGATCGAGCAATAGATGAGGCGCGGGTTCAGTTTTGCAAGGCTTTCATAATCGAGCCCATATTTCTTCAAGCCACCGACTTTATAGTTCTCAACAAAAATATCAGATTTCCCTGCCAAAGCGTTGATAAGAATGACACCTTCAGGCTTGGTGAAATCAATGCAAACAGATTTTTTGCCGCGATTGGTGCTGTGAAAATAAGCGGCATCGCCTTCGCTGCCATCGGCATTTTTGACGAACGGCGGCCCCCAGCCGCGTGTGTCATCGCCTTCGCCGGGTTTTTCAATTTTGATGACCTCAGCCCCGAAATCCGCCAGCATCTGCGTGGCCCAGGGCCCGGCCAGAACGCGCGTGAGATCAAGAACGCGCAAGCCTTTGAGCGCGCCAGTCATGTCAATTCCTCCTGCGCCTTGGCCTTGTCACGAAGCCGCGAGGCGCGCAACAATCCCGCATCATCCACAATCGGATAACCCGCCGCCACGATATGTGAATTGATGCGGTGCAAATCGCGGATCACATCGATGAACAGCGCACTCTGCCGCAAGGCCGTGGCCTTGTTGGAAAGCGAGGCGGTGAAATGCGCTTCCATCACCTTGTTTTCCAACTGGCGAAAGACATCTTTCTGGCCAATGAGATGCTGAGCCGCCGCCACATCGCGCGATGTGGTGACCGAAGCCGCCAGCTTGATATTGTTCTGGATGATAAAACAAAGTTCCGCCAGCGAGGCGCGCTCTTCTTCGCTGAAGGTCAGGCCCTCTCTGATCTTGGCGCGAATGCGGTCTTGCAGGTTGAGCTGGATGATATCGCCCGCATGTTCAAGGTTAGAGGCATAGAGCGTCACCTCCAAAGCATGGCGCGCTTCTGTTGGGTTGAGTTTGCCCAGGCTCACATCATTCACATAGGCCTGAATGGCCAATTGAAACGTATTGAGCCGCGTATCCTGCCCTTCCAGAAGTTTCAGGGCTTCCATGCTGGAATCGGCCATGGCGCGCAATGCTGTCTGGAACATGTGGTCGAGAATTTCGCCCATGCGCGCCAGTTCGAAATTGGCATTGGCGAGTGCTGCGGGTGGCGATGAGATCGTGGTGGGATCAAGATAGCGCGGCCGGCGCAAAGGGTCTTCCGGCAGCGTTGAATCCGGCACCAGCCGCCGCACCAACCATGCCATGAGATTGACGAAAGGCAGAAACAGCAACGCCACGCCAAAGTTGAAGGCAATGTGAAAGCCCAGCGCCCAATGCAATGGACTGGAGATTTCGGTGGGCAGCAGGGTGAGAAGACGCTGCGAAAATGCCAGTAGGGCAACGGCGCCGATTGCGCGTGCCAATAGATTGGCCAGCGGCAGGCGCCGCGCATCTGGCGGCAGGCCCAGAGAGGCAATGAAAGCAGGCAG
>JAYWAB010000260.1:0-11499 GCA_043782835.1 Aestuariivirga sp. | reverse complement strand
GCCTCGCGCAGGTTCTTGCGCCTTGCGCCTGCATCTGGATTGATGGGGTTCTGATATTCGGTGGTGAACACCTCTGGCGGCAACTTGTCCTTGAGCGGGTTCAGCAACGCCAGCTCTTCCGGCGAGGGCAAGCCTGTGGCTTCCAGTTCCGAATTGTTGAAGAACGACCTGCTGCGTTTGTATTGCCCGAAAAACAAATTGGCGTTGGACCATTCAAAATCAAACGCCAGATTCAAGGCGCGGCGCACCCGTACATCCTGAAACTTGGCCTTGCGCAGATTTAAAACATAACCCTGCATACCATGCACATTCTTAAGCGTGATCAGGTCTTTGATAACTTTGCCGTCCTTCACCGCCGGAAAATCATAACCCGTGGCCCATTGCTTCGAGCTGGTCTCATATTGATAATCATATTGATCGCCCTTGAATCCCTCAAAGGCCACCTGAACATTTTGAAAATAGAGATAAGTCATCTCGTCAAAATTATTGATGCCCAGATTGACCGGCAAATCCTTGGCCCAATAATCCACCACGCGCTCCAAAACGATGGTGGCCCCCGGCTTTACGTCTTTGAACTTATACGGGCCAGAGCCCAAAGGAATTTCAAGCGATGGCGCATTGGTGTCGCGCTTCTTGCCATCAGCGCCCGTGGCCATCCACCAATGTTTGGGCAACACTGGAAGCTCGGCCAAAATGCTCGGCAGCTCGCGGTTGTTTTTCTGGTTGAACGTGAACGTCACTTCATGTTCGCCCGTCTGCTCCACCTTTTCGACATTCTTGTAATAAGCGGCCTGTGTCGCAAGATTGGCTTTGAGCGTTTCAAGGCTGAAGATCACATCTTCGGGGGTGATATATTTGCCATCATGAAACCGCGCGGCGGGGTTCAACCGAAAGGTGACGCTGGATTTATCATCAGGATAAGAAATCCCCTCGGCGATGAGCCCATACATGGTCGAGGGCTCATCCAATGACCGCACCATCAGCGTGTCCAGAATGCTGACAGCCGATGGATCACCATTGATCGTATGGGGGTTCAAGCTGTCGAAAGTGCCGTAAGCCGGAAGCCTGATCTTGCCGCCCGTGGGGGCTGCCGCATTCACATAGTCAAACTGTTTAAAGCCGGCCGGATATTTGATGTCATCAAAAAGCGAGATGGCATGTTTGAATGTCTTCTCATCAGCAAAAGCTGGCAATGCGCGAGCCAACGGCAAAAGCCCGGCAAGCTGCAAAAAACGGCGGCGATGGATCATCTGGCCCTCGAATTGATTCGGGCCAGCCTAGTGCTTCGAGAGGTCAAATGGCAATAAGCCCAGTCAAACCGTCACCCCGGCGAAGGCCGGGGCCGGGCTTACTAAAATTGAACCAAGACAAAGCTCAATCCCGGCCTCCGCCGGGATGACGGTACGTGTGAACATCACGTCTTGAATTGATCTCAAGGCGCCGGGAAAGCCTTGGGCGCATCCGAAAGCGCGCCGAGATAGGCCAGCACATTGGCGCGGTCGTCGTCCTTGCCAATGCCCGCGAAGGACATTTTTGTCCCATGGATAAATTCCGCCGGCTTTTTCAGCCAGGTGTTCAGCATATCATAATCCCAAGTCTTGCCGGCCATGGCTTTAAAGCCATCCGAATAGGCAAAACCTGCCGACGTGCCAACGCCGCGACCAACAATGTCATAGAGATTTGGGCCTACCTTGTTGGGCCCGCCCTTGCTGAAATCATGGCAAGCCATGCAGGCCTTGACCAAGCCTTCGCCCTTGCTCTTATCGGCCTTGGCCAATAGTGTGCCAACCGAAACAGCCGGGCCTGCCGCAGGAGTGGCGCTTGTATCAGCTGTTTGTGCTTCGGCCACGGCAATGGCAAAACCCGCCTTTTCAGGTGCTTCGCCATGAAACAGCGCGCCGCCCACAATCTTCAAACTAAAGACCAAAAGCCCAGTTCCCAAAACCGCGCCGAAAATCTTATTCCACTCTGAACTATCCATGAAACTGTGAAGCCTCTTTTTGATCTGCAATTGCGCCGGGCAAACTAATGGTTTCTTGATAGGCCTTCAATGTCTATAAGGCACCACGCCATTTTGCCGCGCCCCACCTTCAGGACACACGCCCAAGCCCATGATTGAATTTGAAAATACTGCCATCATCATTTCCGCTCGCATGGCTGGCGGGCCTTTACCCGGAAGGCCGATGGTGGATGTGAATGGCAAGCCATTGATCGTCCGGGCTTGGCAAAGTGCCATCGCCAGCAACATAGGCCATGTTCTGGTGGCGTCGGGCGACAATAACATTGCCGAGGCTGTTCGCGCCGTCGGGGGCGAAGCGCTGGTGGCCCCGGGCCATCTCAAAGCCGAGACCGATCAGGTGGCAGACGTGCTGGCCCTGCGCGATCCTGCCCAGAAGTTTAAATTTGTGATGAGCTTGCCTTGCCACTTGGCGGCCATTGACCCTCTGTCCCTGCGCCGCTGCCTGGCGGGCCTGATGAACAAGGATGTTGATATTGCAACGCTCGCTTTCGCTACCATGGCGCTGCGTCCCGGCGCAACCCGCCTGTACGTTCCCCTGGAGGGTGAACGCGAGGTCGCCTATGTGCGCAGCATAACGCGGGCCGGAGAAAGCCAAGTCGCAGCATCTGCCTTCGAACACATCAGCGTCTATGCCTATCGCCGCGCGGCACTCGAAACTTTTGCCAAACTGCCTGTTGGGGCAGACGAACAGGCAGGCGGGCCGGAGATGCAGCGCGCGCTTGAAAACGGCCTCAAGCTTGCGGCGGTGAAGGTTGACACAGCACCCCTAAGTGTCGATACGCCCGCAGAGTTAGAGGCGCTGCGCCGCCTGTTGAAAGCCTGAGAAATGCTAAAACCCAAAATCGCCTACCAGGGGGAACCTGGTGCCAATTCTCATATCGCCTGCGTTCAGGCCTGCCCGGGCTATGAACCCTTGCCCTGCGCCACATTTGAGGATGCCTTTCAGGCGGTGCAGAGTGGCAAGGCCGAGCGCGCCATGATTGCCATTGAAAACACCACAGCAGGCCGCGTGGCGGACGTGCATCACCTGCTGCCGGATTCCGGCCTGTGGATCGTGGGCGAACATTTCCTGCGCATTGAATTTCACTTGCTGGTCGTGCCCGGTGCCAAGCTGGCGGACCTGAAAGAAGTGCACAGTCACGTCCATGCCTTGGGCCAATGCCGCAGGGCCATCAAGAAGCACAAGCTGAAAGCCGTCGTCGCTGTTGATACGGCAGGCGCTGCGCGTGAGCTGGCCGAGTCAGGCGACAAAACCCGCGCCGCCATCGCAACCCAGCTGGCCGCCGAAACCTATGGCCTCAAAATTCTTGAACGCAATATCGAGGACGAAGAACACAACACCACCCGCTTTGTCATCCTCTCCAAAAAACGCCAGGATGCCAAAGCCGGAAACGGCCCGGTGGTCACAACTTTTGTTTTCCGCGTACGCAATGTGCCCGCAGCGCTTTACAAAGCCATGGGCGGCTTTGCCACCAATGGCGTGAATATGACCAAGCTCGAATCCTATCAGCTCGAAGGCCAATTCTCGGCCACACAGTTTTATGCCGACGTGCTGGGCCATCCGCAGGAAACGCCATTGAAACTGGCGCTGGAAGAATTGGCTTTTTTCAGTTCCTATGTGAAACTGCTGGGCACCTATCCCGCCAGCCCTTACCGGGCTGAATTGGAAAAGAAACTGCGCCGTTAGCCTTGGCGCATTATTGTTTGCCGCATTCTGGCCATTTATGCTTGTAAGACGGTGTTTTGGAATTTGAGGGGACTGAGATGGATCGGATCCGTATTCGCGGCGGCAACAAGTTGAACGGCACAATCGATATTTCCGGGGCCAAAAACGCAGCACTGCCCCTGATGATCATTCCGCTGCTGACGCCCGAAACCGTGACGCTGCACAACGTGCCCCGTCTGGTCGATGCTCAACGTCTGCAACGTATTTTGCAAAACCACGGCGTGGATATTACCACGGCCGGAAAGCGCGTCGGCCAATTGGGATCGGCTGGCGAAACTTTGAAGATTTCGGCCAAGACAATTTCAGACACAACAGCGCCCTATGAACTCGTCTCTAAAATGCGCGCCTCCTTCTGGGTTCTAGGCCCGCTGATTGCCCGCATGGGTGAAGCCAAAGTATCTCTCCCGGGCGGCTGCGCCATCGGCACAAGGCCTGTGGACATGCACATCCAAGCCTTCGAAAAACTCGGTGCCGAGTGTGTGATTGATCAAGGCTATGTGCTGGCCAAGGCCAAGAAGGGCCTCAAAGGCGGGCATATCTCATTCGCCAAAGTCTCCGTCGGCGCAACCCATGCCGCTGTCATGGCCGCTGTTCTGGCCCATGGCGACACAACAATTGAAAACGCCGCGATGGAACCTGAAATCACCGACGTGGCCGAATGCCTGGTGAAGATGGGGGCCAAGATCGAGGGCATCGGCACGCGCAACATCAACATCAAGGGCGTCACCAGCCTGCATGGCGCAGAACATACAGTGGTGGCCGATCGCATCGAAGCGGGCACTTATGCACTGGTCGCCGGCATGGCGGGCGGCGATGTCACCTTACGTGGCGCACGCGCCGATACGCTGGAGGTTGTCATCCTCACCATGCGCCGCGCTGGCCTTGATGTCACATTCAACAACGAAGGTATGCGCATCAAGCGCAATGGCTCTGGCATTCTGCCTGTTGACATCACCACCGATCCATACCCCGGCTTTCCCACAGATTTGCAGGCCCAGTTCATGGGCCTGATGACCATGGCCAAAGGCAAGAGCCATATTCGCGAAACGATTTTTGAAAACCGCTTCATGCATGTCCAGGAGTTGGTGCGCTTAGGGGCAGACATTCACCTTCATGGCGACATGGCCGAAGTGCGTGGCGTGGCCAAGCTCACAGGTGCCGACGTGATGGCCACAGACTTGCGCGCCTCTGTGTCGCTCGTCATCGCAGCGCTTGCCGCTGAAGGCGAAACCATGCTGCACCGGGTCTATCATTTGGATCGCGGCTTTGAAGATCTGGAAGGCAAGCTCTCCGGCGTGGGAGCGGACGTCTCGCGCATTGCCGGGGCCTGATCCATGCTGCGATTGACGGCGGCCGATGAAACCGATCTGGCAGTAATCTCAGCGCAGATGCAAGACGCACTGCTGAAACGTGTTGACCTCAGCTTCGATAAAAAGCGGCGGCGCTTTGCGCTGGTCGCCAATCGCTTTGCCTGGGATGCCATGCCTGAAAAACAGCGCCGCCGCGCCGGGCTGCATTTCGAAGATGTTGAAGCCGTCAAAGTTTTAGGGCTGAACCAGGCAAATGCCGACGCTGTGCTTTCCCTCTTGGCGATCACTTTTAAAGCTGGCCAGGAACCTGCCGGCGAAATTACTTTGCATTTTGCTGCCGGGCCACAGATCAAACTCACTGTCGCATCGGTCAATGCCAATCTCGCCGATCTCGGCGGCACCTGGGCCGCGGGTCAAGTGCCCAACCACAAGGCTTGAAAAGTGTCGCAAAATCCGCATCGCTTGATCGCCATCGAATTGGACCCGACGCTGGCCCAAAACGCATCGCTGGAAATGCTGCAAGACCGCGCCTTGGCCATCGCGGATTTGTTGGAAGCCAGCCACTTTGCGCTCGGCAATGGCCTGCCCGGTCCTTACCGGTTGAACATCACTTCGCATGACCAGCGTTTGCATCTGGCCATTGCAGCCCAAGATGGCACACATCTCTATTCCATCGGCCTGTCGCTCACGCCGTTCCGCCGTGTCGTCAAAGATTATTTTCAAATCTGCGACAGCTATAACATGGCCGTAAAGGCCTCAAACCCGCAAGCCATCGAAGCCATCGATATGGCAAGGCGCGCCATTCACAATGAAGGCAGCGAAATTCTTCTGGCGCGGCTGCAAGGCAAGGTGGCGATGGATTTTGATACAGCGCGTCGTCTCTTCACGCTCGTTTGTGCCTTGATGTCACGGACGCACTGAGATGAGTGCAAAACACCCCAGCGCCGTTCTCTTTGCCTGCACCTTGAATGCCATCCGCTCACCCATGGCCGCAGCCATTTTGCATCACTTCTACGGATCAAAAATCTATGTCGCTTCCTGTGGTATAGCGGCAGGTGATCCTGATCCTTTTGTGGGGTTGGTCATGGATGAGATCGGCATCGATCTTAAAACCCACAGGCCCCATAGCTTTGAAGACCTCGAAGACTCAGCTTTCGACTTGCTGATCACCCTTTCGCCCGAAGCCCACGCCCGCGCCCAGGAAATGTCACGCATCACGGCCATCGTTGTGGAGAGCTGGAAAATCCCAGACCCATCCTTGACGCAAGGCAGCCGCGATCAGATCATGGACGCTTATCGCGAAGTGCGTGATGATCTGGTGAAAAAGGTGAAGGCGCGGTTTTCTTAAATTCCTCTCCCGCACGCGGGAGAGGACCAACTACAACTTCCGCAAAAACACACTGCGCACTTTATGATCAGCGCCCTTGCGCAACACCAAATCAGCCCGTGGCCGTGTCGGCAAGATATTCTCGCGCAAATTGACCAGATTGATCGTCTCCCAAATCCGCGTCGCAAATTTCCGCGCCTCATCATCACTCAATGAGGCATAGCGATGGAAATAGGATTTCGGGTCTTTAAATGCGCCGTTGCGCAAGCTGAAGAAGCGCGCAATATACCAGCTGCGCAAATCCTCTTCATCGGCATCAATAAAAATCGAGAAGTCAAAAAAGTCGGATGTGTTGGGAATGCCGCGTCCATCCCGCGGTGGCCTCCCCGTCTGCAACACATTGATGCCCTCGACGATCAGAATATCGGGCTGATTGATCAGCTGCGTTTGGCCATGCAGCACATCATAACTCAAATGTGAATAGAGCGGTGCTTCCACATCATGTTCGCCAGATTTGATTTGTGACATGAAGCGCAGAATGTTGGGAAGGTCATAGCTTTCTGGAAAACCCTTGCGGCCCATCAAACCATCGCGTTCCAAAATCGCATTGGGCAAAAGAAATCCATCGGTGGTGACCAAATCAACTTTTGGCGTTGAGGGCCAGCGCGAGAGCAGCCGCCGCAAAATGCGCGCCGTTGTGCTTTTGCCACCAGCCACACTGCCGGCAACACCAATCACATAAGGCACTTTCAAATCGTGCCGATGCAGAAAAGTGTTGGATGCGGTAAACAGCTTTTGGCTGGCCTGCACATAAAGATTGAGCAAGCGCGACAAAGGCAAATAAATCGTCTCAACCTCAGTGAGATCAATCAAGTCATTCAAGCTGCGCAGCTCATCAAGATCAGCCGCCGTCAAAGTCATCGGAGTGTCTTCGCGAAGCACCGCCCAGTCTTCGCGGCCAAAGCGCCGGAAGGGGGAAACCTCGCGCGCCAGATCTTCTTCGATATCAACCACGGCGCGCCTTCTCTTCCAATCCACTGATCGCTTCGCGTGCCGCAAGAACGCTTTCAACATCAGCCAGTGAAACGCCGGAAGCCTGCAATAAAACCAGAAGATGATAAATCACATCCGCCGCTTCTTGCGCGGTGTGGGCCTTGTCTTTTGACACAGCAGCCAGCGCCAGTTCAAAAGCTTCTTCACCAAATTTCTTGGCACATTTATCAATGCCCGCGTGGAGCAGTTTTGCCGTATAGGATGTGTCAGCTGAAGCCAATGCCCGCGTTGCAATCGTCGCCGCCAGCCTATTGATCGTGCTCATGGTGTTATCCTCATGGGAATTCCCGCCGCCACCATATGCGCCTTGGCTTGGCCAATGGTGAAAGTTCCAAAGTGAAAAATCGAAGCTGCGAGAACCGCCGTCGCGCGGCCATCACGAATGCCCTGCACCAGATGATCTAAAGTGCCAACACCGCCAGAAGCAATCACAGGAATCGAAACCGCATCGGCGACAGCGCGGGTCAAAGCAATGTTGAATCCTTTGCCCGTGCCATCGCGGTCCATTGAGGTCAGTAGAATTTCGCCAGCACCCAGGGCTGTAACTTCGCGCGCAAACTGAACTGCATCAATCCCCGTTTCCTTGCGCCCACCGTGGGTGAAGATTTCGAATTTTCCCTGCGCCGTTTCTTTGGCGTCAATCGCTACAACAATGCATTGCGAACCAAATTTCTCCGCCGCTTCCTTCACGAATTCACGCCGTGCCACAGCTGCAGAATTGATCGAAACTTTGTCAGCGCCCGAAAGCAGAAGATTGCGAATGTCATCCAGCGTGCTTACGCCACCACCAACCGTCAGTGGCATGAAACAAGCCTCCGCCGTGCGCTTCACCACGTCAAACATTGTGCCGCGATTTTCATGGGTGGCCGTGATGTCGAGAAAGCAAAGCTCATCAGCGCCCGCCGCATCATAGGCCCGGGCGGCCTCAACCGGGTCACCGGCGTCGCGTAAGTCAACAAAGTTGACACCTTTGACCACGCGCCCATCTTTCACATCAAGACAAGGAATGACACGCATTTTCAGCATCACGCCGCCCTCAACATGTGCAGCGCCTCAGCCGCATCAATGCGGCCATCATAAAGCGCGCGGCCTGTGATGGCACCGGCGAGCTTCTTCGCATCAGGCTTCAACATGCGGCGCACATCTTCAATCGAAGCAAGTCCGCCAGACGCAATCACTGGAATCAAAACCGCATCAGCCAAAGTCAAAGTGCTCTCCCAATTGATCCCGGCCAAAATCCCATCGCGGTCAATGTCAGTATAAATAATCGCGGCCACGCCTGCGCCTTCAAATTTCTTCGCAAGCTCAATCACACCAAGTGAGGAAGCCTCGGCCCAGCCCTCGACAGCAACCTTGCCGCCCTTGGCATCAATGCCCACCGCCACTTGGCCGGGGAATCTCTTGCAGGCTTCAATCACCAGTGCCGGATCGCGCACCGCAACTGTTCCCAAAATTACCCGTGCAAGCCCACGCGACAACCAACTCTCAATATCGGCCAGCGAGCGAATGCCGCCGCCCAATTGCACCGGATTTTTCGTCGCTTTCAAAATTGCTTCAACCGCAGCGCCATTCACTGACTGGCCTTCAAACGCGCCGTTGAGATCAACAACATGCAGCCACTGAAAGCCTTGGTGCTCAAAGGCCAAAGCCTGCGCCGCAGGGTCTTCATTGTAAACAGTCGCCCGGGCCATATCGCCCAGCTTGAGGCGAACACACTGCCCGTCCTTGAGATCAATAGCGGGGAACAGGATCATGGTGAAATCTTATCCTCCCCTTTGGGGGAGGTGTCATGCGCAGCATGACGGAGGGGTTGGTAGCCCCCGGCACAGAACCCCTCCGGCGCTGCGCGCCACCTCCCCCTGAGGGGAGGATAAGAAACGAGCGTCACCCTCACGGCTTCCACCTGAGGAAATTCCCGATAAACGCCAAGCCCAGTGCCTGGCTCTTCTCCGGGTGAAACTGCGTTCCCACCAGATTGTCATAGCCGATCATCGCGGTAATCGGCCCGCCGTAATCTGCCGTGGCCACCAGATCTTCGGGCAGCGTCGTTTCAAAATGATAGCTATGCACGAAATAGGCATGCAGCCCATCATCGCCCGTGGCAATGCCGTCAAGCAGCGCGTGCTGCGCCAGCGGCGTGATTGTATTCCAACCCATATGTGGAATTTTCAAAGAGGCATCAGAGGGCGCAATCGCCTTCACATCGCCCGCCACCCAGCCCAAGCCCGTGGTCACTTCATGCTCAAGCCCGCGCGTGGCCATGAGTTGCATGCCAACGCAAATCCCCAGGAAGGGCCGCCCCTTGGAAATCACCTGGTGCTGCATCGCCTCGCGCAAACCATCCACCGCAAGAAGACCATCGCGGCAATCTTTAAACGCCCCAACACCGGGCAGAACAATGCGGTCCGCCGCGGCCACTTGCTCAGGCTTGGCCGAAACAATGATCTTGCCTTTGATTTTATGATCCACCGCCGCCCGTTCAAACGCCTTCAGCGCCGAGTGCAAATTGCCCGAACCATAATCGATGATGACAGTGGTGCTCACTTAACCGAGTGTTCCCTTGGTGGACGGGATGCGATCAGCTTGCCGCGGATCAATTTCCAAAGCATCACGCATCGCGCGCGCCAAGGCCTTGAAACAGCTTTCCGCAATGTGATGCGAATTGGCACCGTAGGCGCTTTCAATATGCAGCGTGATGCCGGCATTCATCGCAAAGGCCTGAAACCACTCGCGCACCAATTCGGTGTCAAATGTGCCGATTTTGGCGGTGGGGAAATTCACTTTGAACACCAGAAAGGCGCGGCCGGAAATATCCAACGCGCAGCGGCTCAAAGCCTCGTCCATGGCAAGATCACAAGAGCCATAACGGCGAATACCCTTGCGGTCGCCCAATGCCTTGGCCACGGCTTGGCCTAGGGCAATGCCAGAGTCTTCCACCGTGTGATGATCATCAATGTGCAAGTCGCCCTTGGCTTCGAGCGCAATGTCGATCAGCGAATGGCGCGCCAATTGCTCCATCATATGGTCAAAAAACCCAACGCCAGTTTTCACGGCATAGGTGCCGGTGCCGTCGAGATTGACAGAAACCTTCACCGAGGTTTCAGTTGTGGAACGAGAAATGTCAGCTTTTCGCATGGCAACCATCCTGTAAGGCGGCACCCCTTAGCAGATGCAACAAAGCTTGGCCAGAAGGGGTGATTGCCACTTCGCTCTGCGGGGCACCTCCCCGAAAAGGCCTTAAAGCCCGCAGGTACAAATCTTACTTCCGCCGCCGCACCTGCAACGATAGCAGATGCGGTAGAATTCAACTTTTAGGGTGGCAACCACGGCGTGACCGAGGGGCTTGTTCAATATTGACCAGACCCCCAGAATGTATGAGTCTAACCCAATGACTGGCCATACGTCTTCGCTGCAAGCAACTCCTCCGCCTCTGCGGGGCACCTCCCCGGCAAGCGCGGAGGATGAATTTAAGCTCCCAACACATTTCACAAACTGGTTCATTGGCAAAGGTTGGGCACCCCGCCCGCATCAGTTGGAAATGTTGCAACTTGGCCTCGCGGGTGAAAGCGCCTTGCTCATCTCACCCACAGGCGGAGGCAAAACGCTGGCGGGGTTCCTGCCCACTTTGGTGGCGCTGTGTGAAAAACATAAAACCGACGGTATTCACACGCTCTATATCTCACCCCTGAAAGCGCTGGCCGTTGACATCGCCCGCAACCTGGATGCGCCGATTGCGGAAATGAACCTGCCGATCAGCGTTGAAACCCGCACGGGCGACACATCCCATGCCAAGCGCGTTCGCCAACGCCAGAAGCCGCCGGATATTCTCATCACGACACCTGAACAGGTAACACTCCTGATTGCTGATCCCGCCGCCGCCCACCTGCTGCGCAATCTGAAATGCGTGATCATTGATGAGCTGCATTCCATCGTGTCACAAAAGCGCGGCGTATTGCTATCTCTCGCGCTCAGCCGCCTGCGCACCCACGCGCCCCAGGCGCGTTTCGCCGGACTGTCAGCGACCGTGGCAGACCCTGATGCCTTGCGTGCTTGGCTGGCACCT
>JAYWAB010000259.1:0-3757 GCA_043782835.1 Aestuariivirga sp. | reverse complement strand
CCCTGCCGCATTGAGGATGGCAGCCACCTGGCCCTGCACGGCGTCCGGGTCTTTGACCATCACTTGTAAACTGGTGGCGCCATTTTCGGTGGAGAAGAAATCCTTGGCTTCATCAAAAGGCATGTAGACGACGCCTTCGTCATAGTCCGACATGCCCGCTTTGAAGATGCCGAGGACGGGATAGTCGCGCAGGCGGGGCGTGTTGCCGATGGGTGTGTCTGGACCGTTAGGCGCAATCAATGTGACTGCGCTGCCCAGGGCCAGCTGGTGTTTTCTGGCCATGCCTTCGCCCACAATGATGCCACCCGACTTGCCAAAGCCAACCAGCGTTGGCTTTGCGTCATTGTTCGGTGGTGCGGTCAATGCGGTTTTCAGATCCTTGTTGTTGATGTCGGTCAGTTTGATCAAGTCTTGCTCGCTGATGCCGCGCACCAATGCGCCTGTGGCATTGCGAACCGATGACACCATGGCCTGGCCTTCGGCCAAGGTGATCACATGGGTGACGCCATCTACTTTGGTGATGCGGGCGGCCAAGGCTTGATAATCTTGAATGGGGTTTTGATCATTGCGGAAAACTGAAGCGTGACCGGTGAAGCCCAAAATTTTGCCGAGCAGCTCCTGATGAAAGCCGTTAAAAACAGACATCACGACAATCAATGTGGCCACGCCGAGTAGAATGCCCAAGAAGGAGAAGAACGAGATGACCGAGATAAAACCTTCTTTGCGACGGGCGCGCAAATAGCGCAGCGCCAGCATCCATTCAAAGCCTGCAAAGGGGCGCGTGCCGGGAAGCGATGCCATTCAACGGTTCATCACGAAAGTTTTTCCACAACTTGAGCCAGCGCCACATTCTCGCGGGCACCAGTCTTGCGGTTTTTTACTTCGGCGATGCCGTCTTTCAGCCCGCGCGGGCCGATGATCACCTGCCACGGCAGGCCGATCAAATCCATTGTGGCAAATTTGGCACCACCAGGCTGGTTGCGGTCATCATACAAAACTTCAACACCCTTGGCTTCTAAACCTTTGTAGATTTTCTCGGCGGCGGCATCGGCTTCGGCATCGCCAGATTTGATATTGATCAAGCCCACTTTGAACGGTGCCACGGCTTCGGGCCAAATGATGCCATCCTTGTCATGGCTGGCTTCGATAATGCCGCCCACGAGACGCGATACGCCAATGCCGTAAGAACCTGATTGCAGCGTTACTTTTTTGCCATCAGCGCCTTGCACTTCGCAGCCCATGGGCAGCGTGTATTTGTCACCAAAGAAGAAAATATGGCCCACTTCAATGCCACGGCCGGAAAGACGCTTGGCCTCTGGCACGCGCTTTTCGAATTCGGCCTGATCGTGCTTCTCGTCAGTTGCGGCATATTTTGATGTGTAATCCGCAACCATTTTGGCCACGGCACCCACATTGTCATAGTCGATGTCGATCTTCGACCAATCGAGATCATGTAAAGCGCTGTCGAAAAATACGCCACTTTCGCCCGTGTCTGCCAGAACCAGGAATTCGTGGCTGGCGTCGCCGCCAATGGGGCCTGTATCCGCGCGCATCGGCACGGCTTTGATGCCCATGCGGGCAAAGGTTTTCAGATAGCTCACAAACATCTTGTTATAAGAATGCTTGCCTGCTTCAACGCTGAGGTCGAATGAATAAGCGTCCTTCATCAGAAACTCGCGGCCCCGCATCACGCCAAAACGCGGGCGCACTTCATCGCGGAACTTCCATTGGATGTGATAGAGATTGCGCGGCACGTCCTTGTATGACTGGATGCCCGAACGAAAAATGTCGGTGATCATTTCCTCATTGGTTGGCCCGTACAGCAAGTCCCGATCCTGGCGATCTTTGATGCGCAACATTTCCTTGCCATAGGCATCGTAGCGACCAGACTTTTTCCACAAGTCGGCGGACTGCAGCGTGGGCATCAAGACTTCCAGCGCCCCTGTCCTATCTTGCTCTTCGCGCACGATCTGTTCGATCTTTTTCAGAACACGAAAACCCATCGGCAACCAGGAATAGCTGCCCGCTGCTTCCTGCCTCACCATGCCAGCCCGCAGCATCAACTTGTGCGACGTGATCTCCGCTTCCTTCGGGTCATCGCGCAGAATGGGCAGAAAATATTTTGACAGGCGCATTTAGAATCTCATGTTGTGCAAATTCGCTGCCCTTTTAAGGGTTTCGGATGTCAAGGCAAGCTTGCATCATTTTTCACTTGGCGAAAGGGTTGAACTATGTGTATTTCAACCCACTGACCCGGGATTATCGTGCCCAGGTTTAGGGAGGAATTGAGCAGGTGGATCTATCCGCCGCCGATCTGGTGACCGAGAAGCGCCAGTATAATAGAGTTACAAGAATTGGCGGAGCCTTCACGGCTCCGCCTTTTTTATGGGTTGTGGCGGCTCAGTTGGGCACAGGAATGGCTTTTCGCGTCCAGTTCAGATTGGCGATCAAGAGCCCGGTGATGACCAATGCCGCCCCGATAATTTCGTAGGAATCAAAGCGCTCTGCAAAGACGATGAAGCCGCTGGCGATGCCAAAGAGCGGCACCAAAAGCGAAAATGGTGCAACGGTGCCCGCCGCATAGGTTTTCAAAAGAAAATTCCACGCGCCATAGCCAAACAGGGTTGAAGCGTAGGCGAGGAACAGAAGCGAAGCCACGGCCAGCATCGTGGGATGCAGAAGTGCTGTGGCCAGCTGCGCATGATCTTCGAACGCATATGACAATGCAAACATCGGCAGCGGCGGCACAAGGCTTGACCAGATGACGAAGGAAAGTGTGTTCTGGGGCTTGGCTTGCTTGGCGATGATATTGGCACCCGCCCAGCCCGCCGAAGCGATGAGGCACAGCAGCAGTGGTAGAGCATCAGGGCCAGACCAACGCTCGTATGCGATGACCGCCATGCCCCCGAAGGCCACGCTCGCGCCCCACAGCTGGCGCGCGCGGGGCAATTCATGCAAGATCATCCATGCAAAAAACATGGTGAAGGGGGCTTGCAACTGTAGCACCAGCGAGGTGAGGCCAGCGGCCAAGCCCATCCGCATTGCCAGAAACAAGAATCCGAATTGTCCAACACCGAGAACAAAACCAAAGCCCATTATATAACGCCAATGCACATTGGGTGCTTTGATAAAGAAAATTGCTGGAACCGCAGAAAATAGAAAGCGCAGGCCGGTGAGCAGAAAGGGTGGGACCGTTGCGACACCCGTTTTGATCACCACAAAGTTAAAACCCCAAATGGCGGCAATGGCCACGGCCAATAAAATGTGGCGTGGCTTCATTTCTGTTTCTTTGCTGTGATCTCGATTTCGATTTTCATACGCGGGTCTGCCAGCCTGGCTTCAAACATGGTGGCGGCGGGGCGGATGTCGCCGAAATATTTCTGCAAGACAGGCCAGCAGGATTCAAAGTCTTCGGCGCGTGGCAAAAGATAATGGACCCGCACCGTATCCACCAAAGCAAAACCGCCCTGTTCCAATGCATTGATGATATTCTTGAAACATTGTTCGGCCTGAACGATGACATCATCTGATATGGTCATCTTATCATAGTCAAACCCGGTGGTGCCCGACACAAAGCACCATTCACCATCAACAACAGCGCGGGAATAGCCGATCTGTGCTTCAAAGGTGGATCCAGATGAAATCAGTTTTCTCACGGTTTAGACTTTCGCGGCGTGGGTTCCTCAATGATATGCACTTCACGCGGCACCAAGCGCATTTCTATCCCTGCGTCTTTGAGCGCTGCCCAAATGGCAAA
>JAYWAB010000258.1:0-13911 GCA_043782835.1 Aestuariivirga sp. | reverse complement strand
GGTTGAGCAACATGGCCAAGGGAACCATGCCCCAAAAGCTATCGATCAAATTATAGTCGCCTAAGTTAATCCAACCCCAATCCTTGAAGATCAATCCATTGCGGTTGAACATGAGATAGATTGCAATCAGCGCACCAGCAGGCGGCATCATTTTGGTTGAAAGCATCCACAGCAGTGTGTCTGTGGTGCCGCGTGTCCAAACCCAGGCAGCAGGCGGGATGATGCACAGCAGAAGCAAACCAAATCCAACTATGGCATTTTGCGGATGCCAGTTATTAGCATAAAGGATCAGACCTGCGAAAATTCCACAACCAAAAATGATGGCCAGCCACAACCAACCGCTCATTGTGCTGCTGGCTTTGGTGCGGGGGGCAAATGCCATCGACCATGCCGCAGGCACCGCGAATACAAGCCCCAGCAATGTCGACAAAACCGCGATCATCACCGTATTGAAGACATAGCGGAAATAATCGGAGCGTTCTTGAACAATGCCGAAATTTTCCAGTGTCCACGGTGTCGTCAACATATTTTGAGGCAATGAGTAAGCATCAGATTCTGATTTGAACGCGGCTACAGCTGTCCAGAAAATTGGAAAGAACATCAGCAATCCGATGAACCATGCGAAGGCTGTGACTGCGACGGTGCGTCTGGTTGATTGTTTGCGGGCCATTAAAATCAAGCCTCCAAATTCTTGCCGACGAGGCGGACGAGGAAAATTGAAACGAGGTTGGCGAGCACAACCGCAATGATGCCGCCTGCTGCTGCTGCGCCCACGTCATTGGCGTCGTTGAGTTGCGAGAAAACGAGATAAGTGAGGTTGCCCGCAACACCGCCTACACCGGGCAGTTTGATTTCTGCAAAAATATTCAGCAGAAAAATCGTCTCAATCAAGATCACAACGGTGATCGGCCGCGCCAGATGGGGCAGCACAATGTAGCGGAAATAGCTGAACGCAGGTGTGCCATCCATGGCGGCTGCATCTTTTTGCTCTTCATCAAGCGATTGCAAAGCTGTGAGTAAAATCAACGCCGCATAGGGCAGCCATTGCCATGATACGATGATGATAACGGAAATAAGTGGGTAAGTTCCGAACCAGTCTATCGGTCGCAGCACCCCGAAATAGGTTTGAATACCGGCAAATAATCCGAACACCGGGTGCATCAGCAAATTCTTCCACACCAAAGACGATACGGTGGGCATGATAAAGAATGGCGAGATCATCAACAGGCGTACAATGCCGCGCCCCCAGAAGGGTTGATCAAGCAAAAGCGCCAAGAATGTGCCTCCAACGACCGTTGTTACAATCGTCGCAAAAACCAACATCAGGGTGTGGAGCAGATCCTTGGTGAAATAGGGATCCGTCATGAAATAATAGAAATTCGAAACGCCAAACCAACTTGTGTTGTCGGGGTCCTGCAAATTATAGCGGAGGAAGGCAAAATAGATGGTGAGGACGAGAGGGATAAAAGCCCAGCCAGACAGCACCACAAGTGATGGAGCTAGCGCCCATTTGCCGATTGCTTGTGCTTGTTTTGTGGCCATGTTTTCAGAGCGCCCGCTTCGCTTAGAGCAATTGCTACTACATTCAAAATAGCGCTCATCCGACCTTCCGGCACCTTCTTCGATGCGAAAGCGCACGGGAGCAGGCAATTATATTGGCCTTCACCCGTGCCTTCGCAGGCATGGGAGGAGGTGCCCGAAGGGCGGATGAAGGCTCTTTCTTGTGATAGAAATGGCCCTCTCCGCTTTCGCGGCGGAGAGGGCCGATGTTGTCTCTTACTTGATGTAACCAGCTTTGGTCATTTCAGCAGTCGTATAGTCCTGCGCTTGCTTCAAAGCGTCATCAGAGCTCATCTGGCCAGCGAGAGCAGCCGAGAAGAGTTCACCAACTTTTGTCCCGATGCCAGCAAACTCAGGGAAGGATGCGAACTGTACGCCCACGTAAGGCACGGGCTTCACGGTTGGGTGAACAGGGTCAGCAGCATTCATTGAATTCAATGTCATTTGAGCAAATGGCACTTTCAAGTATTCTGGGTTTGCATAGAGCGAAGTACGGGTACCGGGAGGAACATTGGCCCAACCTTCTTTCGCAGCAATCATTTCACCGTAATGCTTCGAAGTTGCCCAGCCTACGAACTTTTGTGCGGCATCCACCTTCTTGGAACCAGCCGGAATGGCAAGTGCCCAAGCCCAGAGCCAATTGGCGCGCTTACCGAGGCCCTTATCGGGAGCCAAAGTGAAGCCTACGTCCTTAGCAACTGAAGATGCCTTTGGATCAATCACGAATGAGCCAGCCGCAGTTGCGTCTGCCCACATGCCGCACTTGCCTGATTGGAACAGAGCAAGGTTTTCGGAGAAGCCATTGCCTGAAGCGCCAGCTGGGCCTGCATCTTTCATCACCTTCAAATAGGTGTTGAGCGTGTCTTTCCATTCTTGCGTATCAAATTGTGGGTGCCACTTTTCGTCAAACCAACGTGCGCCGAAAGAATTGGACATGGAGCCGATAAAGGCCATGTTTTCGCCCCAGCCTGCTTTACCACGCAAACAGATGCCATTCACACCAGCGGCGCGGTCTGTCATCTTGTTGGCCGCATCGATAATGAAATCCCATGTTGGCGCGTCTGGCATTTTCAGGCCAGCTTTTGCCATTAGGTCTTTGCGGTACATCACGAATGAAGATTCACCATAGAATGGCGCGGCAAAGAGTTTGCCGTTGGCAGACAGACCGCCAGAAACAGCTGGTAGAATGTCTTTTGGATCATCGAGGCCAGCGAGTTCCACGAGCCAGCCTTTGGCACCCCAAATCGGCGTTTCATACATGCCGATGGTGAGAACGTCATATTGGCCGCCCTTGGTCGAAATGTCCTTCGTCACTTTTTGACGGAGATCATTTTCTTCCAAAGTTACCCAGTTCAGTTTGATGCCGGGGTTTGCTGCCGTGAAATCATCGGTGTATTTTTGCATACGGATCATATCACCGTTGTTCACGGTGGCGATGGTCAGCGTGGTGTCCTCGGCCAAAGCCGTGCCTGCCATAGCGGCAAAAGCAAAGGCAGCAATCGTGCCCTTTAAAGCAATATTCATTAAATCCTCCCATGAGCCTTCCGAGCATTTGCCCGTGAAGTGGGAATAAGTCACAACGCATAGGGTAAAGAGTCAATGGCAATTCGTCATTGCAGTGCAATATTGCATTTGCACTGCCTGTTTAAGGTACTGATTTTATATAGTAATTATCAATATGAGCTTTTGCTCTTTATTTTAGCAAAAGCCCTGCCATAGCTTCGTTGGTGATCAATCCGTTGATCAATTTGCCAACCAAAGCACCTTTAATGGCGCGTAAACGCGGAATCGCCATGGCCAAGCCGAGCACTTTTCGCTTTGCAGGTTGATCGAGCGGAACACTCACACAACGGTCGTTGGTATAGCCATCAATCAGCTGGCCTTTGTCATCATAGGCCCAGCCGATGATTTCGCCTGCCGCGCCCGCTTTGACCAAAGCGCGCATTTCATCGGGCTTGACGAAACCATCACGGACCAAGGCGGCATCATCGCCCATCGTGCCCACGCCGACAAATGTGACATCCGCCTGCTTGGCCAATTCCACGACGTTTCGCACGGGTTTTTGGCTGAGCAGCAAAGCCTTGTCGGCCACTGTTGTTGCGATGACAGGCAGGGGCATGGGATAATGCGGCGCGCGCACTGCATCAGCTACGCGGCTCACCACATCGTAAAGCGAGGCTGATCCATCCGATGCAATGTTGCCGACGAGCGATACGATCTTGTGCTGCGGGCAATCCATTGGTGTCAATTGATCGACCATGGCGCGCAACATACGGCCCGTGCCCATGGCCACCACAACAGGATGTTGCGAGATAAAGTATCGCTCCAACTCAGCGGCAGCCGTTTGCGCCACACCTAATGTTGAAGAGTCCGAATCCGGATCGCTCGGTACCACCTCGCAAAAACTGATTTCGTATTTCTGTTTGAGGCGTTCAGACAGTTCAAGGCAATTGGCGATGGGATGATCGAGCCTTACCTTGATGAGCTTCTCGGTGATCGAAAGCGAGACGAGCCTTTGAGCTGTCTGCCGCGAAACACCCAGTTTGCGCGCAATCTCATCCTGCGTGTTGCCCGCGATATAATAAAGCCAGCCTGCCCGGGCGGCCTCGTCTAGGCGCGCATTCTCTTGCTCAACATTTCGCACCATGGTGGCCGTTCAACTTTCACTCTTGCGCCTCAGCTCTGGCGCTGCATCGAAGAATTTACTCATACGATCAAATTTACGATCTACCAACGGGGGTGGTGCGACATGCTGATAACCATGGTTAAAGTGCACGCCGCCAGTAAAGTGCCAGGTTGTCATGTCCGCTGCTTTGGCACCATTCACGCCTGCCGTGCTGTCTTCAATTACCAAACAGGCATCTGGGTCAACGCCCATGGCTTTGGCGGCGTAAAAGAAAATGTCTGGGTGTGGTTTGCTGCGCCCAACCAAATTCGTGCTGAAAACATTCCCGCTGAAGTGATGCGCCAATCCTGTGACATCCAAGGATTTTGCGACGCGTGTAGGGCTTGAACCGGTTGCCACGCATGTTGGTACGGTTAAATCTGCCAGAACAGCTTCAATGCCAGCCATCGGCTTTAGCCTGCCCTCGAAGCTTTCCAACAGGCGACGGCGGTATTCCTCCACAAAATCGCTGGGTACGTTGCGGCCATGTTCATGCGCATAACTTGCGGCAACGGTGGTGAAGCTGTGGCCCACAAAATTCTGATAGACAAAGGGCAGATCAACAATGACGCCGATTTCTGCGAGAACCTCGATGACCATTTGCGCGCTGAGCAATTCACTATCCACCAACACGCCATCACAATCGAAGATGACGAGTTCAATTTTTCTTTTTGGATTTAAATGCTGCAATGCCGGCTTTCAATTCTGCGCTGTGGGCGGCGGCTATACCACCCAAAGCCTCAATAGCGCGAGGGGCATCTTCGCCTTCCGCGGCGTTGATCATGAGTTTTGCCGCGGCTGTGGCAAGCGCTGATCGTGCCGCGATGGCCTGCGCCAAGGCTTTTGCAGCGTTCAGACTTTCACCCTTGGCGACGGTTTTATCGGCGAGACCGAGATCACGGGCCTGATGCGCGTCCAACACCTCACCCGCCAGTGACATGCGGCGGATCACTTGTGCGCCAAAACGGTTGACGGCACGCTGGGTTCCCGACCAGCCGGGGATGATGCCCAGACCAGTTTCTGGCAAACTGAATTTGACATGATCTTCGGCAATGCGAAAATCGGCACAGGCCGCCAATTCGAATCCGCCGCCCATGGCGGAACCATTCAGTGCTGCGATCAGGGGCTGGCGCAGCCGCGCCAGCGCATCAAACGCCCGGTGGCCGAGGCGCACCCATTGTAGACCGAAAGCCTCCGGCGCTTCGGCAGACCATGCGGCAATATCCCCACCTGCACAAAAAGCTCTATCGCCTTGGCCAGTGATGATCGCGACTTTTATGGTTTGATCGGCATCAATCATGTGGGCCGCACGTTCCAGTGCCAAGATCATCACCTTGTCGAGGGCGTTCAGTTTCTCAGGCCGGGCCAAAGTGATGATGGCCAAGGGGCCTTCTGTGTTGAGCAATACCCTTGGATCGCCAGTTTCAAGCATGGATTACGCCTCCGAGTTTGGCAGTTGCAAACAAATTTGCAGCCATGGGCTTGAGGCGGGGCGAGATCACCAGCGGGAATTCGCTTTGGTCCAAAATATTCTCCCGCAAATTCACGCCCGGTGCGATTTCAGTGAGAAGGACGCCCTCTGGTGTGAGCTTCATCACGCAGCGCTCGGTAATGTAAGTGACATCCTGCCCCTGAGCGACGCCGCGCGGGCCAGAGAAAGTGATTTGCTCGCAGGCTTTGACCAGCTTCCTGATTTTGCCCTCTTTTTCGATGCGCAACTTTCCGTCAACAATATCCATCTTGGCGCCTGCATTGAAGAATCCAGAATAGATAATTCTTTTGGCGCGCGCCGTAATATCGACAAAGCCGCCCGCCCCTGCGGTCACATGACGCCTGGCCCCCAGCATGTGGACATTGACACTGCCCCATTGATCAATTTGCAGGAATGAGAGCAGCGAACAATCAAACCCGCCGGCTTGAAAATAGGTAAACTGCTGGGGCGATGGCACAATGGCTTCCGCGTTGGATGAGCAGCCGAATTGGAAATCCAACAGGGGAATGCCGCCCACGGCCCCCTGCTCAATCACCCAAGTGACGGCGCCGTGCTGGCCCTCTTCCAGCAAAATGCGCGGCACATTGGCGGAAACGCCAAAGCCAAGATTCACCGCCCAACCCGCTTGCAATTCCTGCGCCACGCGGCGCGCGATCACTTTGCCTGTGCCGAACTCCATCAGCGCAAATGAGTCGAGAGGCTTTAGCTCTTCACCGCTGATCGCGGGATCATAACGGGTTTGCGTGGTCTGCCATTGGTCTGGCACCTCGACGATGTAATCGATCAGAATTCCGGGCACGCGGACATCATGGGTCTTGATCGTCTCGTTTTCCACAATGCGTTTTACTTGCGCGATAACAATGCCGCCATTATTATGGGCGGCCAGTGCAATTTCCATCGCACCGAGATAAGCCCCTTCATTTTCGAACGATAAGTTGCCACGCTTGTCTGACGTGGAAGCGCGGATGATGCCGACATGGGGAGTGATAGCGGGGAAATAAAGCCACTCATCGCCTTCGAATTTGACCTTCTTCACAATTGGCGACGCTGCGGCCAGCGCATTCATCGCGCAGCCCTGTTGGCCCGGATCGACAAATGTATCCATACCCACTTTTGTCAAAGTGCCGGGGCGCTTGGCGGCGGCTTCGCGCAGCATGTCAAACACAATTCCAGAGGGCACATTGTAACAGGGGATTTCGTTGGCAATAATCCGCTGCCAGATATGCGGTGGCTCTGATGATGAGGGACCTGATGGATAGGAACCGGCGATAACACGCGCAATTTGGCCCTTGTGCTGGGCCAAATGTTCGATGCCTTTGATGCCCCACATATCACCCGCCGCGATCGGATGGATCATCGTGAGGCCACGCGGACTTTGCTGTTTCGCGAAGCGCTCGCCCAAGGCTTTAAGTGTGGCATCAGGGCAGCCAAGGCCAGAAGATGAATTGACGGCGACAACGACGCCATCCCTGATGTGAGAGACGGCTTCTGCGGCAGAGACGATTTTAGGCATTATCTGTTCCCCCGGATCAGATCAGCGGCTTTTTCGGCCATGGCAATGGTTGGCGCATTGGTGTTGGACGACACGACGCGGGGCATGGTTGAGGAGTCACAAATACGCAGGCGTTCAATGCCGTGCACACGCATCGCCAGATCAACAACCGCCATATCATCAACGCCCATCTTGCAAGTGCCGACAGGATGATAAGATGAACGCGCCGTGGCCCGCGATAATTCAATATAGTCCTGTTTGGTTTTGCAATTCTCGCCGGGAAGATGCTCGGCGCTCACATAACGTTTCATCGATTTTGTGTGGCCCACTTCCTGGCTGATCTTGATCGCCTCGATATGACGTTCCAAATCATAGGGTTCAGCGAATGAATTGGGATCAACGATGGGCGCGTCTTTGGGGTTGTTGGAGCGCAGCGTTACCGCGCCGCGTGAACGCGGTCTGGTGAAATAGGAATTGCAGGATGCGCCATTGCCACCGGGCAACGTGTCCCCGGCCTTTTCAACGCCAGCGCCTGCCACAAAATGAAACTGCAAATCCGGCGTCTTATCCTTGCGGTTGCCCCACCAGAAAGCGCCTGCTTCAACGATGTTTGAAGCCACGGGGCCTGTTTTAAACATTGCATATTGCAAACCGGCCCAGAGCATCCACTGCGGCTTTTTATATTTGTCATAGGCATGGGGGCCATTGAGAACCCAGGCGACATCCGTTGAGAAATGATCATGGAAATTCTGGCCCACACCTTTGAGATCATGCACAACTTTCACTTCTCGCTCAAGCAGGTGTGCTGCGGGGCCAATGCCGGAGAGCATCAGCAATTTCGGGGACCCAATCGCGCCAGCCGTCAAGATCACTTCGCTTGTGGCAGTCCAGATTTTCGCCGCGCCATTTTCAATGATCTCAACGCCCGTGGCTTTGCCTTTCTCGACGACAATGCGCAGCACTGTGACCCCTGTGCGCAGCTCCAAATTCTTGCGCTTCAGGGCGGGCTTCAAATAGCCTACGGCGGCACTGCAACGCCTGCCGTTCCTGGTGGTGGTTTGATAAAGGCCCGCGCCCTCTTGTTTGCCGGAATTGAAATCAGAGTTATAGGGCATGCCCAATTCCATGCAGCCCTGCACATAGGCGAGCGAAACTTTATTGGGGGCACCATTATCGGAAACGCCGAGTGGGCCATCGATCCCGTGATCTGGGCCGCCCAAGCGCGAATTGCCTTCGGATTTCACAAAATAAGGCTGCAAGTCCCTGGCGCTCCAGCCTTTGCAGCCCAGCTCATTGGCCCAGCCATCATAATCTTCGGCGCAACCACGCGTATAGATTTCAGCATTGATCGATGACCCCCCACCCAGCACACGCGCTTGCGGATAGGCTGTGATGCGGTTGTTGGCGTGTTTTAAAGGTGCCGTCTCATAACCCCAGGTCAGTGGTCCACTGGTCATTTTGAAAAAGCCCACGGGCATGTGGATGTAAGGATCGGTGTCGCGCGGGCCAGCTTCGAGCAGTAGGACTTTCACATCCGCCATTTCTGAAAGGCGCGCCGCCAGTACACATCCTGCCGAACCGCCGCCAATGATAATATAATCATACATGCTTGCCAACCTGCCTCTTCTTAGCCTATCATAAATAACTATATAGTTATTTCAAGCACCACTTATCAATGCCCATGAAACAGACCCGCAACCCCGAAAAAACCAAAATCCGCATTCTGAAAGCGGCGACGGAGGAATTTGCGCTCAAAGGTCTGGGCGGTGCTCGGGTTGATGTGATTTCAAGCCGGGCGCGTGTGCAAAAGCGCATGATGTATCATTATTTCGGCAACAAGGAAGAACTGTTCCGAATCGTGATTGAACAAGCTTATGCCGATTTCCGCCTCGCTGAAGAGGCGCTGGAGATCGACAAGATTGCCCCGATTTCTGGCATGAAAAAGCTGGTAGCTTTCACATGGCATTATTTTGTGGCGCATCCTGAATTCATCACATTGGTCAATTCTGAAAACCTGCACAAGGCGCGACATCTCAAAGCTTCACGGCGGTTGCGGGCGATCAACAAAAGCTTTGTTGACCGGATGGCAACGCTGCTCGAACGCGGGGAAAAGTCTGGCGTTTTTCGTGCGGGACTTGACCCTGTGCAAGTTCTGATCACTTTGGCCAGTGTGAGCTATTATTATTTGAACAATCGATTTACGGGTGAGATTGTCTATGGCCGCAAGCTGTTGACACCGATCGCGAGGAAGAAGCGTTTGGCATTTAATACCGATACGATCTTGCGGCTGGTTTGCATTGAAGGAGGAGCATGATGGGTGTAGCTGTCGTCACTGGCGCACAGCGCGGCATGGGAAAAGCCATTGCGCTGGCTTTGGCGGAAGAAGGTTTTGACGTTGCTGCGGTAGATTTGGAATTGACCCCTGCATTGAAAGAAACGGTGTCAGAAATTCAATCCAAGGGCGTCAAGAGCATCGCCTTGGCGTGCGATATTGCCGATCTTTCATCACATGGAACGATCCTCGATCAAACCCACCAGATGCTTGGACCACTCACGACACTGGTCAACAACGCCGGGGTTTCGGTAAAAACACGTGGGGATCTTTTGGATGTATCCCCCGATAGTTTTGATCATTGTCTCAATATCAATACGCGCGGTACATTTTTTCTCACGCAGGCTTTTGCGCGTCGCGTCCGCGATACGGTGACGCCTTGCCATCGTTCGATCATCACCATCACTTCTGCCAATGCCATCGCTGTCTCGATTGCTCGAGGCGAATATTGCATTTCGAAAGCAGGCGCCTCGATGATGTCAAAACTTTTTGCGGCGCGGCTTTCGGATGAGGATATTGGCGTCTATGAAATTCAACCGGGCTTTATCGATACCGACATGGTGGCACCTTCCAAGACCAAGTATGACGCGCTGATCGACAATGGACTCACGGTGATCAAGCGCTTTGGCAAGCCGCAAGAAGTGGGGCGTATTGTGATGACTTTAGCGACGGGGTTGCTGCCGTATACAACTGGCCAAATCATTCAGGCCGATGGCGGGCTTTTGTCGGTGAGGTATTGATATGAAAATCGCTTTACCCAATGCACGCGGCAAGTTGATTGATTTCAAGCTGACCACAGCACCTTTGAAAGTGATCAAACCCAAACACGCCTTCAACCGCGTGGCCTTTGCGGCAGCGCATGTGGTGGCTGATCCTTTGGCGCTGGGGAGCATCGATTGGAAAGCCACGCTCGCCTATCGCCGCTATTTATTGAAACAGGGTTTTGGCATTGCTGAGGCGATGGACACATCGCAACGCGGCATGGGCTTGTCTTGGGATGATGCGCTGGAATTGATCCGGCACTCTCTGGCAGATGCGGGTGAAGATCAGCATAAAATATACTCCGGCTGCGGCACTGATCATCTGGATCTGGCGCAAGTGCGGAGTCTTGATGACGTGATCCGCGCCTATGACCTGCAGCTCGAAGCCATTCAGAAGCTGGGTGGGCGCATTATTCTGATGGCCAGCCGCGCTTTGGTGCGTATGGCAAAATCACCCGATGATTATATCAAGGTCTATTCCCACGTTCTTTCGCAGGCGGATCACCCCGTGATTCTGCATTGGTTGGGGCCGATGTTTGACCCTGCCCTTGCAGGTTATTGGGGCGGCAACAGTTTCATGATGAACATGGAAACATGCCTCGCCATGATCAATGCCAATGTCAGCAAGGTCGATGGCATAAAGATTTCTCTGCTCGATGCTGACAAAGAAATTTCGATGCGCCGCGCATTGCCCGCGTCTGTCAAAATGTATACGGGCGATGATTTCAATTATGCCGATTTGATTGTGGGCGATGCGCAGGGCCATTCGCATGCCTTGTTGGGCATTTTTGATGCGATTGCGCCTGCGGCGTCACAGGCGCTGGCAGCACTTGCAGCGGGGAACACGACGAAGTTTCATGCGCTCTTGGCCCCCACAGTGCCCCTGTCGAGGTTGATTTTTTCCGCGCCGACGCAATATTACAAGACGGGTATTGTCTTTCTCGCTTGGCTCAATGGCTTTCAAAATCATTTCACCATGATTGCCGGTGCGCAATCGGCGCGGCCTCTGGGTTATTTCGTTGAAGTGTTCACGCTGGCAGAACAAGCAGGGCTGCTGCTTAAGCCAGACCTTGCCGTAAAGCGGATGAAGCATCTTCTCGCGATGCACGGCTTCTAATGCGCGATCTTAAGGACCATCCTGAACTCTGCGCTATCAACACGGCGACGCTTGGCTTTCAAGCGCCCGTGCATGAGGTGATTGATGAAATCGCCCGCGCCGGCTTTGGCGGGCTGGCGTTATGGCGGCGCGAAGTTGATGGTCAAGACATCAAGGCTATCACAAAACACATCCGCGATGCGGGATTGAAAGTCACGGGCTATTGCCGAAGCACTTATTTTCCGGCGGATACTATGATTCAACGCAGAGCAAATATTGCTGAAAATGCTGTAGCTTTGCATGAAGCCGCACAGCTGGGTGCCGAGAATTTTGCCTTGGTGGTTGGTACTAGTAAAGACCTGAGCGACGCACGCGCGCAAGTCATCGATGGCATTGGGCAACTCCTGCCCCTTGCGCGCGCGTTGGGTGTGAACCTGGCACTGGAGCCTTTGCATCCCGTCTATGCGGCAGATCGGAGCTGTGTCACGTCACTGGCGCAGGCGCTCGACATTTGTGATCAACTGGGTGACCCACATCTCGGCATGCTGATTGATGTCTATCATCTCTGGTGGGACGCTTTTGTGGCGCGCGACATTGCCCGCGCAACGGGCCGCATTGCTGGCTTCCATGTCAGTGACTGGTTGGTTCCGGTGGGGGACGTTCTCAATAATCGCGGCATGATGGGCGATGGTGTGATTGATATTCCTGCCCTGCGCGCAATGGTCGAAGCGGCTGGTTATTCCGGCCTCGTCGAAGTCGAAATCTTCTCAACCCAGAACTGGTGGAAACGCCCGATGGCGGAAACTTTGCGCATTGCGAAGGAGCGCTTTGGCAGCTTCGTCTGAACCCTTCTCATCCGCCCCGGAATTATCTATCAAGGGCGCAAGAGGGACACCATGAAGATTGACCACAGACTGAAACATTTTATTGATACTGAAGCCCTGCCCGGCACGGGGCTTGAGGCCGAGGCGTTCTGGGCGGCATTCACTGCGATTGCCGAAGAGCTTACCCCGCGCAACCGGGCACTGCTCAAGGTCCGCGATGAAATGCAGGGCAAGATCGATGCATGGAACAAGGCGCATCAACAGAAGTTTGATGCGGTTGAATATCGCGCCTTCTTGAAGTCGATTGGGTATCTGGTTGAAGAGGGCGCTGACTTTGCGGTGAGTACGCAGAATGTTGATGCGGAAATCGCCATGCTTGCCGGGCCGCAATTGGTGGTGCCGGTCAATAATGCGCGCTTTGCCTTGAACGCTGCCAACGCGCGCTGGGGTTCGCTCTATGATGCGCTCTATGGAACGGACGCGCTGGGCCATGCGGCAGGCAAGGGCTATGATGCTGTTCATGGCGCAAAGGTCATCGCCTGGGCGCGAGATTTTCTCGATGTGGCCGTGCCGCTCCGAATTGGATCATGGAGCAACCTCAAGAATTTCAGTTCTGATTTGCTAAAGGACCCTCGACAATCTATCGGGTGGGGCAAACTAAATGGGCATGACAGCTTGTTGTTCGTCAACAATGGTCTGCATGTCGAAGTGATATTTGACCGTAACACGGAGATTGGAAAGACTGATCTTCTCGGCATTTCCGATGTGATTTTGGAATCGGCTCTCACCACCATCATGGACTGCGAAGACTCGGTTGCCGCTGTTGATGCCGAAGACAAGGTGTTGGTTTATCGCAACTGGCTTGGCTTGATGAAGGGGGATTTGGTCGAATCCATCACCAAGAACGGCAAGTCCTTCACGCGGGCCCTGAATCCAGATCGTCAGTACACAGATGGAAATGGCAAGTCCTTCACCCTGCCCGGCCGCTCGCTGATGCTGGTGCGCAATGTTGGGCACTTGATGACCAATCCGGCAATCACGCTTTCCGATGGCCATGAGATTCCGGAAGGCATCATGGATTGCGTGGTGACGGCGCTGATCGCCAAACATGATCTCAAACGCAAGGTCAATTCGCGCACCGGTTCTATGTATATCGTGAAGCCCAAGATGCATGGTCCGGAAGAAGTTGCATTCACCGTCGAGCTTTTCTCCCGCGTGGAAAAAGCTTTGGAAATCAAGGAGAACACGCTGAAAGTTGGCATTATGGATGAAGAGCGGCGCACCACGGTGAACTTGAAAGAATGCATCCGCGCCGCGCGCGATCGCATCGTGTTCATCAACACCGGATTCCTGGACCGCACGGGCGATGAGATTCACACGTCGATGGAGCTTGGCCCCATGGTGCGCAAGGGCGAAATGAAGCAAGCCACCTGGATTGCGGCCTATGAGAACTGGAACGTGGACAATGGCTTGAAGCTCGGCCTGCCCGGCCACGCGCAAATCGGCAAGGGCATGTGGGCCATGCCCGACAAAATGGCGGATATGTTGGCGCAGAAAATCGCGCATCCGAAAGCGGGTGCTAACACCGCCTGGGTGCCGTCACCCACAGCGGCCACGCTGCATGCCACGCATTATCACCGCGTGAATGTTGCTGATGTGCAAACCACGCTCAAATCGCGCGCGCCTGCG
>JAYWAB010000257.1:0-19092 GCA_043782835.1 Aestuariivirga sp. | reverse complement strand
CCGAGCCCTACTTCAAGGCCGGAGCGACCGGGCTTTTCCACAAGGGACAAGATGTTGATGCGGAATTGACGCAAGCTGCTAAATCTTGGAAAATTTCGGTTCTGAAACATTCCAGCCTCACTGATTCGAAAGCTGTGATATTAGAGGTGAAGGAGATCGCGCATGTTGACAGATAACAGCCTACCCGCCCCTCGCATTTTGGCTGTGGCCAATCAAAAAGGTGGCGTGGGTAAAACCACCACGGCCATTAATCTCGGCACAGCTTTGGCGGCTGTGGGTGAGAGTGTTTTGGTGATTGATCTTGACCCACAGGGCAATGCGTCAACCGGGCTCGGTATTACCCGCAAGACAGCGCAGAAATCGTCCTATCATGTTTTGATTGGTGAAGCTGATCTTGACCATGTGATTGTTGAATCGGCCATACCACGGCTGCATTGTGCGCCAGCGACGATTGATCTCTTGGGTGCCGAAATTGAACTTTCTGAAATGGCCCGCAAGACGCACCGCCTTCATGATGCGATTCAATTGATGATGGCCACGCCGGGGCGGAACTACACCTATATCCTTGTCGATTGCCCACCATCGCTCAATCTGTTGACCATCAATTCGCTCACTGCGGCAGATGCCATTTTGGTTCCGTTGCAATGTGAGTTTTTCGCGCTGGAAGGATTAAGTCAGCTCTTGAAAACAGTGGAGCGCGTGCGCGCCACGTTGAATTCACGTTTGATGATCCAAGGCGTGGTGCTGACGATGTTCGACAAGCGCAACAGCCTGTCTGACCAAGTGGCGCAGGACGTACGCGAAGTGCTGGGTGACAAGGTTTATGACACGGTGATCCCGCGCAATGTGAGGGTTTCCGAAGCGCCTTCCTATGGCAAGCCGGTTCTGCTTTATGACCATGCCTGTGTCGGTTCGCAGGCCTATATCCGCCTGGCTTCCGAAGTGATTCGCCGCGAGCGTGATTTGCGTGCTGCGTAATCGATTCGAATCCGAAACAATAATAAAAGGCATTTATTCATGACACAGGTACAAAAGCGTAGGTTGGGACGGGGCCTTGCTGCGCTGATAGGCGATGATACGTCCGAAGAATCAGTGGTTCAGGACATTCGCTCGCTGCGTCATGTGCCCGTTGAACTTTTGCATCCCAACCCTAATAATCCGCGCAAGCATTTTGCGGAAGAAGACTTAAACACGCTGGCGCAGTCGCTCAAGGACAAGGGCTTGCTGCAGCCACTTGTGGTGCGCTCGCGTGGTGATGGTTCGTTTGAAATTGTTGCTGGTGAACGGCGCTGGCGTGCGAGCCAACGCGCGGGCCTGCATGACCTGCCCGTTTTGATACGAGAACTTGACGATAAGGAAACGCTTGAGATCGCGCTTATCGAAAATATTCAACGCAGCGATCTGAATGCCTTGGAAGAGGCGCGCGCCTTTCGGCAGCTGCTCGAGCAATACGCTTACACGCAGCAGCAACTCGCCGATGCCATTGGTAAGAGCCGTAGCCACATTGCCAATACGATGCGCCTGCTCAATCTGCCTGCGGCCACGCAAAAGCAAATCGAAGAAGGCAGCCTCACAGCGGGCCATGCGCGTGCTTTAATCGCAACTGAGACACCCGAAGAACTCGCGGACAAAATCATCAAGCTCAATCTCACTGTGCGCCAGGCAGAAGATTTAGCACGGGCCAAAGCGCCCTCAGCGGAAGGCAAAGTTTTGCCCTCTAAGGACGCCGATACACGCGCCTTGGAAAAGCAAATGACCGAAAATCTTGGCCTTCATGTTGCGATCAAACACAAAGACAAGTTAGGCGGGCAGGTGGTGATTTCCTACAAGACGCTGGATCAACTTGATGATGTGATAAAAAAGTTGGGCGGGCAAGTGGGGTGATCAGCTCTTCGCCCGACAAAACCTTGCCATTGACAGCAGCGCGCGGTTGTTGATGGTTTCGGCCAGTGCCGCTTGCTTGCGGCTTTGCAGCGTTGTGGCTTGAATTGTTTCTTGCAGCTCGATCAAGTCTTCTAATGTCAGCATTCGCAACTGATTCAGAATAGCCGTTTTACGCTTGAAGAAAATCGGTGGCTTGGCACCACGCACCGCCGAGTCAGCATTCATGCCGCGCTCCATTTCCATTGCCAGGGCTTGCAATTTGCCGAGGTGAAGTTGCAGCAACGCAAAGAAGCTGCGCGTGTCGGCTCCAAGACTCACGGCAATACGGTCCGTCTGCTCCAAATCTCCGCCGAGGATGCTATCAATCAATTCATCGGCATCATATTCCGCTGTATCACCACATATGGCCTCCACATCCGCAACCGAAACTTGAGCTTGGCCTTGGGCGTAGAGCGCTAACTTCTCCAGTTCATTTGTAGCGATGGAACGGTCATCACCCACAGCGGCAAAAAAAGCCTCTTCGGCTTCTTGGCCCCAAGACAGATTATGGCCTGCGAGAATGCGCGACATGCGAGCGCGCAATTTGACTTCATCTTCTTCATAGATCGCGAGGCAAGCAAACAGCGACGAGGCCTCGCAGGCCGTGCGCAGTTTGGACGTTTTACCCAACGTGTCACATAAGATAATCGTAAAATTGGCGATGCGGTCATAGGCCAGCGCCGGCTCCAGAAACTTGAGGCAGGTCTCATCTGCACCATCCACAAGAAGCACTTGCCGGTCTCCCAACAGCGAGAGCGACAGAAGTTGATCCATAAAATTTCCGGGTGCTGCCTTGCAGGCGGCAATGTCAACACGCTGCACTTCGCCATCCAATTGCTTGGACACCTGCCGTGACAGGAGCGCCACCGCCGCTTGATCAACCCCATGGATCATGATGCCATTGCTGGCGCCAAGGCGACGTTTCAGGTAGCCATCAAATTCATCTTCGCGCAGAAGGCTCACGCGTCAGCCTTTTTGTGACGAAAGAAATGCCGCGAGGCGAAGTTTGATGTCTTGGCCAAGTTCTTTTGCGGCGCGCGACTTTGCATTTTCGGCGGCTGTCAGATCCGACACGGGAATATTTAATGTGTCGAATTCAACATTGGAGAAGCTGTCACCGTTGGTCACAGGCTTGCTTGTTGCCATATCGACCATCTCATAATGTGCTGCAAGATTGTAGCGCTTGCGCGCCGCACTTGAGGAGGAAAGATTGGCGACATCAATCACGCGCTCTGTCACCACCAGTTTCAGGGAAAAGCGCACTTGCCCGGGACCTGCGCCATCCAGCAGTTCATTGCGCAAAAGCTGCCCGGCGCGACTGTGTTGTTCTTCCACAGAGAGGGAAGCGAGGCTTGCCGCAACACTCGTGCCATCCGGCCCCGTGCCATAGAGCGGGCGATAAGTGCCGCAGGCCACGAGTTGAATGGCAACAAAGCAGATTAGTGCGAGGTGCAGGCTTTTTAACATACGATATTGACGATCCGGTCTGGCACGATGATTACCTTTTTCGCAGGTTTGCCTTCCATGGCGCGCTTGACGCCTTCAAGTACAAGAACTTGCGCTTCAAGAAGTTTCTGATCAAGGCCCTTGGCAACGGTGATTTCATCGCGGCGCTTGCCGTTGACTTGAATGCCGATGGTCACTTCATCGACGACCAGCAGTTCTGCTAAGGCCTTGGGCCAAGGCGTGTCGACCACTGGTGTTTTATGGCCCAGCACCGCCCAACATTCTTCGGCGAGATGTGGCATCATCGGAGCCATCAGCAGCACGAGGATTTTCGCCGCTTCACGCAGTGCCCCATGCAGGCCAATAGACTTCTGCTCTTGCGCCAAGCTCGCGGCAATGGCGTTGGTGAGTTTGTAAAGATTAGAAATGGCCACATTGAAGTGGAGGCCGTTCAAATCTTTGGTTATGGCTGCCACGATCTGATGCGCGATGCGGCGCAGGGCCAAGGCATCCGCCGACATGTCTGGTGCGACGATGGGCAGCTCAGCAATATCATTGACCAAACGCCAGATGCGCTGGATGAAAGACCAGACGCGGGCCGCGCCAGCATCGGTCCATTCCAGGTCTCGCTCCGGTGGCGTGTCGGATAACATGAACCATCGTGCAGTATCAGCGCCGTAAGCGGCGATGATCGTATCCGGGTCCACCACGTTCTTTTTGGACTTCGACATTTTCTCGATGCCGCCGACCTGAAGGTTTTGCCCAGAGTCCGCGTGAACCCATGCGCCATCCTTCTCCATGATCTCAGATGGCATCACCCATTCGCCAGCTTCCGTGCGATAGGTGGCATGGGTTACCATGCCTTGGGTGAAGAGACTGGCGAATGGTTCGTCCAAATTCAGTTGCCCTATCTTCTTCATTGCGCGGGCGTAGAAGCGCGAATAGAGCAAGTGAAGGATCGCGTGCTCCACGCCGCCGATATATTGATCGACCGGCAGCCAGTATTTGGAAGCCGCCTCGTCGACCGGAACTTCTGCATGAGGCGAGGCAAAACGGGCGTAGTACCAGCTTGAATCTATGAACGTGTCAAACGTGTCGGTCTCGCGCTCGGCGGGTTGATTGCACTTGGGGCAATGGGTGTGACGCCATGCCGGATGATGCAGCAGTGGGTTACCGGGCTTATCGAACTTGGCATCATCGGGAAGGGTGACAGGCAATTGTTCTTTCGGCACCGGAACGATGCCGCAAGTTGAGCAATGGACCACGGGAATGGGGCAGCCCCAATAGCGCTGGCGTGACACGCCCCAATCGCGAAGGCGAAAATTAACCATGCGCTTACCGGTGCCCAACGCCTCAAAGCGCTTGGCCATTTCGGCTTTGGCGGCTTCCACCGTCATGCCATTGAGGAAATCTGAATTGATCAGCTTGGCTTCCTCGCCATCCTTCTCGAGAAAGGGGCCTCTGGAGACATCAACGGCGGCACCTGTGTTTGCGCCGACTACGGGGAGAATGGGGAGCCTGTATTTGGTGGCAAAATCCCAGTCACGCTGGTCATGCGCGGGGCAGCCGAAAATTGCGCCCTCGCCATAGCCCATCAAAACAAAGTTGGCGGCATAGACAGGAATCTTGCGTGTCTTGTCGAAAGGGTGCAACGCATAAAGGCCGAGCGGCACGCCATGTTTTTCAGCGCGCTCAATATTTTCTTCCGATGTGCCCAAGGCGGCAACTTCCTTGCGGAAATTCGCCAGCTCTTGGTTGGTCTCTGACAGATTTTTGACCAGCGGATGGTCGGCAGCCACGGCACAGAAACTGGCACCGAACAATGTATCATGGCGCGTGGTGTAAACCGTCAGCCCGCCCTCAACTGCTTTGCCCGCGCCATCCACCAGATCAAAAGTGAAGCGCAGGCCTTCCGAGCGGCCGATCCAATTCTTTTGCATCAGCCGCACTTTTTCAGGCCAGTCTTTCAGGCCGTCCAAGGCACTCAAGAGTTCCTCGGCATAATCTGTGATCTTCAAGAACCATTGGGCCAGCTCTCGCTTCTCCACAGGCGCACCGGAGCGCCAGCCCTTGCCGTCGATCACCTGCTCGTTGGCAAGAACGGTTTGGTCTACCGGGTCCCAGTTCACTTGGGAAACGCGGCGTTCCGCCAGGCCTGCCGACATGAAGTCCACAAACATCGCCTGTTCGTGCCGGTAATAGCTTGGATCGCAAGTGGCGAATTCGCGTGACCAGTCGAGCGAGAGGCCCATCGATTTGAGCTGCCCGCGCATGGTAGCTATGTTGTCATAGGTCCAGCCCTTGGGATGGACACCGCGTTCGATGGCGGCGTTTTCGGCGGGCATGCCGAAAGCATCCCAGCCCATGGGATGCAGCACGTTAAATCCACAGGCGCGGCGGAAACGGGCGATCACATCGCCCATGGTGTAATTGCGGACATGGCCCATGTGAATGCGGCCCGAAGGATAGGGAAACATTTCGAGGACGTAATATTTTGGCCGCAATGGATCCTCTTTTGCCTCGAAGCTCTTGGCCTCGGCCCAATGGGCCTGCCACTTGGGTTCAGCTTCGCGGTGATTGTAACGTTCAACAGCCAATTTCTTCAGTCCTCGGATCGTTTGATCGTTCCTTAACCGTCCTTGAAAAGCCCCGCAAGCTTGCTCATAGAAGGATGATGGAAGATGCAGTTTCAAGGTTGACGGAAATCAAAGCAAAGATTGGTGGCCGAGCCAAATTGGTGGCCGTTTCCAAAACGTTTGGTGCCCTAGAGATTGAGCCTGTATTAGGGGCAGGCCAAAGGATTTTCGGCGAGAACCGCGTGCAGGAGGCTACCGCCAAATGGCCGGGTCTGCGGGTCAAATATCCCGATGTAGAATTGCATCTGATTGGTCCCCTGCAAAGCAATAAGGCGGCGGAAGCTGTAGCGCTGTTTGACGTGATCCAGACGATTGACCGTGCCAAGATCGCTGAGGCTCTGACCAAGGAGATGGCAAAAGCTGAAAAGGCGCTGCGCTGCTTTGTGCAAGTGAATACAGGACGAGAGCCACAGAAGGCAGGGATTGATCCAGCCGATGTTGACGGCTTCGTGAAGCAGTGCTTGCAAGACCACAAGTTGAACATTGTAGGGCTGATGGCCATACCGCCCGTTGAAAAAGACCCACGCCCGCATTTCAAAATGCTTGGGCAGATGGCGGCGCGCAATGGGCTCAAGGAACTTTCGATGGGCATGAGCGGTGACTTTGAGGCGGCGCTGGGCGAAGGGGCCACTTATGTCCGCGTGGGATCGGCGATATTTGGAGTGCGGCCTCAGATCACCAAATAGGTTTTCCGCCCGCATTGCCCCAGAATAATCCGCAGATGTCTTGCCGAAAGCGCGATACATCCTTCGGTGCCTTTGGCCCCTTGCCGAATGACATGCAGGAAAATGGCGCTGCCCCGCCCTTGGATACGGGGGCGCTGGTTGTGGTTGGTGGTGACCATCAGGTCATAGGCTTCGTCCATGCGCCAGAGGTCTTCATGGCTGGCGGGGAAAGGTTTTTGGACCATCCGATTATATGCGCGGTGGCCAGCCGCATCACACCAGCCATCGGATTTCTGTATCGGGCGCGCTGGCAGGCGTGACAAAGGCCTGCCCATTTTGTCGGGCCTATAGTGAAGCGTTTGCAGTTTCCAACGTCCGATAGGGGTTTTTCCATCACCTTCGCGTTTTTTGCGTGTGCGGCCATTCTTGCCTAAAAGGCAGGGAAAACGTATCTGGCCCAGCTGCAGAACACCCTGGCGTGAACACGGATTAATCGCGCGAATGTGAAGATATGTTATGATTCTGCTCACGGTGAGTTGTGTTGCCTTAATTTGCCCTGGACTTCACAGTGAAAAGCGTAACGGAATGGATGAACATGTCAAACGCCAAAAAACTTCTGCTGATTGATGATGATGATAGCCTGCGCGAAACTCTGAAAGAGCAATTCTCACTGCATGATGAATTTGCGGTGAGTGATGCGGCAACGGCCACTGCGGGGATTAAGGCACTCAAAGCTGATCATGCTGATCTTGTCGTGCTTGATGTTAACTTGCCCGATATGGATGGCCGCGAGGCTTGTAAGATTATGCGGCGCAATGGCTATAAGGGCCCGATTGTGATGTTGACGGCGCAAGCCTCAGATTCCGATACCATCCTTGGATTGGATTCCGGTGCCAATGATTATGTGACCAAGCCGTTTCGCTTTGCAGTTTTGCTGGCGCGCATCCGCTCGCATCTGCGTCAACATGAGCAAAGTGAAGATGCGATTTTCCAGATTGGGCCCTATTCGTTCAAACCTGCTTCCAAGGTTCTGGTGCGTGATGACAACAAGAAAGTTCGGCTGACGGAGAAGGAAACCTCGATTATCAAGTTCCTTTACCGGGCCGGTGAACAGCCGATCAGCCGCGAGACTTTGCTGCAAGATGTATGGGGTTATAACGCTGGTGTTTCCACTCATACGTTGGAGACCCATATTTACCGCCTGCGCCAAAAGATTGAGCGCGATCCCGCCCATGCTGAAATTCTGGTGACAGAAGGTGGTGGCTATAAATTGATCCCTTGATCTTTGGACGCTTTGGCGGTCAAAAGGCGGCATGGGGATGGTTCGGGCTTTTAATCGGGTTAGCCGGCAATGAGTGTTCGGGCTGATTCACAAACGTTTCAGCAGCTGGCGCTGTTTCGCGATTGCGATGTTGTGCCTTTGCAGATTTTGGCATTCGCAGCCGAGCGCCAGGAGTTTGCTTCCGGCGAAGAGATTATCAGCAAAGACAAAAAAGCACGGGCTGCATTTCTCATTTTGAACGGTCAGGCTAAGCTGCGCAATGGTGCCGAAGAGTTGGGCATTGCGGAGCCGGGGTCACTTCTCGGTGAAGTGGCAATGCTGCGTTCTGGCCCTTATGCGATTACAGCCGTTGCATCAGGCACGGTTGAAACAGTGCGCATTTCGCACGAGCTGTTTGTGCGTGTGGCTAAAGAATATCCCGAATTTGGCCGTGCCGTAATGCGCAATCTTGGTGACAGATTGGCGGTGCAAGTCCGCGAGCTTGAAGCGATCCGTGTGATGCTGACGAAATCTCGAAATTTTGCGGATTTGGGTTAACCGAAATCTACAATGACTGGCACATGATCTGAAGTCTGGGTCCAGCCCCGGGCTTCTTTCAACACCTGCAAACGCGTCGCATTTTTGGCCAAGTTTTCTGTGGCCAGCACATGGTCGAGCCTGCGGCCTTTGTTGGCGGCTTGCCAGTCTTTGGCGCGGTAGCTCCACCAGGTATAAAGTTTTTCTTCCGGTGGCACGTGACCCCGCATCACATCCACCCATTTGCCCGCCTGCATGATCTTTGCGAAGCGCTCGGTTTCCACCGGTGTATGGCTGACGATTTTTAACAGCGCCTTGTGGCTCCACACATCATGTTCCAATGGGGCGACGTTCAGGTCGCCCACGATGATGGCGTCTTCGCCCTTGGGTATGGCGTGGTTTTTTGACCAGCCTTCCATCTCATCGAGAAAATCCAATTTGTGGCCAAATTTCTCGTTGATCTTACGGTCTGGCTCATCGCCCCCTGCGGGTACGTAAAGATTGTGGAGGGTGATTGGTTTGGTGCCTTCAAACTTGACGCTGATGTGGCGCGAATCACCCTTCTTGCAAAAATCTCGCGAGTGTTGATTGGTGAAGGGCAGACGTGAGACAATGGCCACGCCATGATAGCCCTTCTGGCCGAACTCCGCGATATGGGCATAGCCCAGCTCTTTCAGCGAGCTGGATGGGAACTGTCCCTGTGGACATTTGGTTTCCTGCAGGCAGAGTATATCAGGCTGCTGCTCTTTGAGCAGTTTCTCTACCAGACCAATGCGCAAGCGCACAGAGTTGATGTTCCATGTGACTAATCTGAATTTCATGCGCGCCACAGTGCCATGGGCCGAAAGACCCGGCAAGAAAAACTATTGTTTGGTATCGCGGTTGATTTCACCGATGAAAAGCTTGGGATCAAACTTGCCACCAGTTACGATATTGGAGAGCTGCACTGTGGTGCGGCGGTCTTTGCCGTCAACCACGATCCATTGTTGCAGCTGGTTCAATTGTTCATCAAATATCAAAGTTATATAACCACCGAGACTGTCTTTGCGGTCTTGCAAGGACACGCTGGTCAGGCCATCGTGGCTGTCGAAAGCGATGACATTGGTTTCGGCCAAAAGATCAATTTCTGGTGAAACGACAAGGCGTAGCGGCGTTGCCGAAAGTGGGAACTGATCGCCCTTTTCGCGCTGGCGGTCTTTAATCGTCAGCCAGCGGCCATCAGACACGATAAGAAGGGGATTGTTGGCATAGTCAAAACGCAGCTTGCCCGGCTTGGAAATATAGAGCGTACCTGTAGTCAAAGTGCCCTTGGCACTCACCTGATTGAAGCTACATTTCAAGGACTGGAAGCTGTTGATATAGTCATTTATGCGGCGCACAGCTTTTTCCTGCTGGGCGTTTAGGGCCAGCGGCGGGATCTTGGCCGAGGCTAAAGCCGGGGCGTAGATCAAACCACATGCCACCAATAGCGTTGCTACGAAAACTTGAAATTGTTTCAACATTTCACTCATCCGACTTTTTTGTTTCTAGCAATTCTCATAGTATGACTGATCTACGCACAAGCGGGCCAAATTACGGCGGGGTTCAATCTCTGGCACTTTCGCCCGGAACAAGAATTTCGCGCTTGCCCTGACCGTTCGGCGAAGAAATGACCCCTTCTTTTTCCATGCGCTCAATCAAGGTTGCAGCCTTGTTGTAACCCACACCGAGACGGCGCTGAACATAGGAGGTGGAAACTTTTTTGTCACGCAGCACGACTTGTACGGCTTGATCATAAAGATCATCGCCCGAGCCGCCTTCTGGTCCGGCAAAGCTGCCACCTTCGCCAACGGCGTCTTCATCCTCTTCCTCGGTGACAGCCTCAACGTATTCTGGGGCACCCTGGGTCTTGAGATGATTGACGATGGCTTCGACTTCGCCGTCGGACACGAAAGGTGCGTGGAGACGCGAAATGCGTCCACCGCCTGCCATATAAAGCATGTCACCTTGGCCGAGCAGTTGTTCGGCACCTTGTTCGCCCAGAATGGTGCGGCTGTCGATTTTACTGGTCACTTGAAATGAGATGCGGGTCGGGAAGTTAGCTTTGATCGTGCCCGTGATCACGTCCACCGATGGGCGCTGTGTTGCCATCACCACGTGGATGCCGGCGGCACGGGCCATTTGGGCGAGGCGTTGCACAGCGCCTTCAATGTCTTTGCCTGCCACCATCATCAAGTCGGCCATTTCGTCAATAATCACGACGATATAGGGCATGGGTTGCAGGTCCATTTCCTCCTGCTCGAAGATGGGCTGGCCGGTTTCGGCGTCAAAGCCTGTCTGCACCGTGCGCGAAAGTTTTTGGCCCTTCTCGGCCATCTGTGCGAGTTTGGCGTTATAGCCATCGACGTTGCGCACGCCCGTCTTGGACATTTTCTTATAGCGGTCTTCCATTTCACGCACGGCCCATTTCAAAGCGACGACGGCTTTGCGCGGATCGGTCACCACGGGAGCGAGGAGATGGGGGATGCCTTCGTAAACTGAAAGCTCCAGCATCTTGGGGTCGATCATGATCAGTTTGCATTTTTCGGGCGGCAGGCGGTAGAGCAGCGAGAGGATCATCGTATTGATGCCGACAGATTTGCCGGAGCCTGTTGTACCCGCAATCAGCAAATGCGGCATGCGGGCGAGGTCTGCGAAGATCGGCTCGCCGCCGATGTTCTTGCCTAGGGCCAAAGTGAGGTTGGTGTTGTTCTTGGCAAAGGTTTCGCTTTGGAACAGCTCACGCAAATAGACTGTTTCGCGTTTTGAGTTTGGCAGTTCAATGCCGATGGCGTTGCGGCCTGAGACCACAGCGACACGCGCAGAGATGGCACTCATCGAGCGGGCGATGTCATCCGCCAAGCTGATCACACGGGAGGATTTAATGCCGGGAGCTGGTTCCAACTCATAGAGTGTTACAACAGGGCCGGGGCGGACATTGATGATTTGGCCGCGCACGCCAAAATCTTCCAATACGCTTTCCAGCCGCCTTGCGTTTTCTTCGAGGAACTCCTTGTTGAATTCCGGCAAGCGGCCGATTTTCTTGGGTTCCGACAGAAGATCGAGGCTGGGCAATTCGAATCTTCTGTGGGTTGGCTTGGCCTTGGCCTTTGGAGCGGGTTTGTAAAGTTTCTTGGGCGGTGCGATTTCGTCTTCACCGTCTTCAACCCCATCATTGAATTCTTGGCCTGCCTGTTCATCGACGCGGTCTTCGTTGTCGAACGAAGCTTGTTCCTCAGATTGATCTTCGGATACGATATTTGGTTTGCGTAGACTCAAGGGTGTGAAGCGGCTCAAGATATCGCCACCTTGCGATAGGTCTGGCGTGGAGCGCTTGGAAGCTTTCCCTATTGGCTTGGACTTGGGCAATGCCGAATTAAACCATTGCAGCCACGAGACGGATGCTGCTGGCGCTGATAGTGTTTTCTTTTTCGCAGGCTTGGCCGCACGGTTCATGAGCGGTGTCCATAGGGATTGGATCATAGCCCTGAGGTTTGCAGTATCCACGGCCAAGGCGCGCGGCAAAGACCACCAGCACAAGGCCAAGGCTACGGTAAAGACGATCAGTTGGGCAATGATACCTTTGATTCCCACCGATAGGACGGAGAGCAAGGCAGCTGTGACGACTGCGCCAATATTGCCGCCAAGGCCGCTGGCCAGAGGCCAAGACGAAGGTGTGGGTAAGCACGCGAGCAGACACGACAATGAAAAGATGGCGCAGAGCCAGAAGAGCAGGCGGTGGCGAATACCTTCAACGGGCTCATGTTGAAAAAGTTTTGCGGCCCAAGTTAATGGGATGAAGAGCAATGCCAGAACGCCAAGGCCCATGAGTTGGATCATTTGATCCGATATGATCGCACCAAAACTGCCGAGCCAGTTTCCGGCTTTTGCGCCCGTTGCATGGTTGAAGGAGGGGTCGTTCACTGACCAAGAGGCTAGAGACATTGCGGCAATCATTATTAGTCCCGTCAAAGCCATGGCAACTAGCTCGAATAATCGGCGCGAAAGGAAACGGCGCAAGGCGGCGGGTATGGTTGATTCGTCAGTCTCAAACGTGTCGTGGACGGCCATGGCGTTCTCCAGCGTGGGGAGGCTTTCTTCCCACGGGTTTAAATTGGTTAATGGCAGTTTGGCGTGTGCGGGTTAACCGTGCGTAAATTCGCATAAAAACACCCCCGGTTTTGAGACCGGGGGTGGAAGTCTGGGAGGAAACAGTCCGCATCTGCCCGTGAGAACAGATGCGGCAGGTTTGCTTAGTTGAAGGCGCGTTCGCCGTGTTCGGCGATATCCAGGCCTTCGCGTTCGGTCTGCTCATCAACGCGCAGTCCAACAGTATATTTGCAGATGGTCAGGGCAATGAAGCTGACCACGCCGGACAAGATAATGGCGGTCAGCACAGCTTGGCTTTGCGACCACAATTGGGCCGACATCACATAAGGTGCCACGCTGGTTGTGTTATCAGCCGCCGCATAGTTGACGAGGCCCACGCCACCCAGAGCGGGGCTAACAAATACACCCGTCAGAATCGCACCAACCATACCGCCAATACCATGGACACCAAAGACATCCAGTGCATCGTCATAACCGAAGAGAGGCTTCAGCTTCAGTACCGCTGTGTAGCAGATGACCGCCGCAATGGCACCCACGGCGATCGCACCCATCGGACCTACGAAGCCGCAAGCTGGGGTGATGGCTACGAGACCAGCCACTGCGCCCGAAGCTGCACCGAGAAGTGAAGCATGTTTGCGTGTGACCCATTCAGCTGCCGACCAAGCCAAAGCTGCGCCGCATGTGCCCAGAATGGTGTTGAGGAAGGCGAGAGCTGCACTGCCGTTTGCTTCAAGGTTTGAACCAGCATTGAAGCCAAACCAGCCCACGAAGAGCAGGCCCGTGCCGATCAATGTTGTGACCAGATTGTGCGGGGCCATTGGCTCCTTGTTGAGGCCAATCCGCTTGCCACACATGATGGCAGCGACAAGACCCGCAACACCGGCGTTGATATGCACAACTGTGCCGCCAGCAAAGTCCAGAGCGCCCTTGTTATAGAGCCAGCCGTTCATCGCACCAGCGGCGTCGCTGTATGATGAGAGAACTTCAGCAATCTTAGCTTTATCAGCACCGGCAGCAGCAAGCTTTGCCAAGAAATCAGTGGCAGATGCATCGCCAACAGCGGCTTTGATGTTATCGAGGTTTGCTTGGGCCAGCGTATAGGCGTCCGGGCCCGCCCACCACCAGACCATGTGTGCCATGGGCAGGTACGAGAAGCAGAACCAGATGAACATGAAGATCAGCACGGCTGAGAACTTCATGCGCTCAGCAAAAGCACCGATGATCAAGGCCGGCGTGATGCAAGCGAAGGTCATCTGGAAGATCACATAAACATATTCTGGCAGATAGGTTTCCTTGGAGAAGGTGGTGGCCAGAGTGGTTGGATCTACGCCAGCCAAGAAGGCTTTGGAGAAACCGCCAACAAATGGCGCAAGAGCGCCCGAGCCGTTGGTGAAGGCCACTGAATAGCCGAAGAGAACCCAGAGAATTGCAATCATGCAAAAGGTTGTTGTCACTTGCATGAGGATCGAAAGCACGTTTTTCGAGCGCACCAGGCCGCCGTAAAAGAGCGCGAGTCCGGGGTAAGTCATCATGACCACGAAAGCGGTGGCCACCAACATCCAAGCAGTATCACCTTTGTTTGGAACTGGTGCCGCCGCAAAAGCATTCGATGCCATGGTCAACAAGCCTAATCCCGCCCCCAGCAGAGGCGGTATGATCCGCCTTTTGGTTATTTCGAGTCTTTCCATTGTGTTGCCTTTCGTCATTTTTGAATCTGTTGAATGAATGGATTACAGGGCCGAGGCACCGGTTTCGCCGGTGCGGACGCGGATCGCATCTTCGAGTGGCAAAACGAAAACTTTGCCGTCGCCGATCTGGCCGGTTTTGCCCGCAGTTTGAATGGCTTCGACAACTTTTGCTGCCAATGCCGATTCCACCGCGACCTCAATCTTCACCTTGGGAACAAAGCTCACCGCATATTCAGCACCGCGGTAGAACTCAGTATGGCCGCGCTGGCGGCCGTGGCCCTTTACTTCCGTGACGGTAATTCCCTGAACGCCGATGGCGCTGAGAGCTTCTCTCACCTCTTCCAGTTTGAAGGGCTTAATAATGGCTATGATGTATTTCATGAATGCGCCTTTCTCCTTATCCCAAACCTGACTATCAAGCCGCGTGCCAGATTCAGGGAAAATTTAAACGCCTGAAATCATTCTATTTATTCGTGTGGGCAGGTTTGTGCCTAAAAATTATTGCCTTTTTTTTATTCATAATTAGTAGATTGCCTAATATTTCATCGGCACTCTGCGGCAACACTGAAAACGGAATCTTTTGAAAGACTTGATTCATTTTCCCCGTGCAAACGCGACGAAATGGCCAGCAAACGGCGTTTCCCGAGAGGCAAAATGTCGTCTAAACTATCGTTATGGCAAAGACTGACATTGTGATTATTGGCGCGGGGCTGAATGGCTTGGCCGCCGCTTTGGCGTTGGGCGGGCGGCAGTGTCGGAAGCCCCTTTCGGTGACCGTTATTGAAAAGGGTGATCCTGCAAGGTTTGCAAACCCTGCGCATGATTCGCGCGCGTCGGCGCTGGCGGCGGCGACACAGCGGATGCTCGCCGGGATCGGGGTTTGGTCGGCCATGGTGCCTTTTGCGCAAGCGATGAATCAGGTGGTGGTGACGGATGCCGCTCTGCCTGAAGCGCGGCAGACACTGTTATCTTTTCTCGACTCCAGCGATTCAGCGCCCACGATGTTTGTCGAGAACCATGCCATCTTTAAGGCATTGCTGGAGGAAATGGCGCTCAGCCCGCAGATCACGCTGACCACGGGCCAAGCGGTTGCGGGTTTTCACTTTGGGCCCGGCTTGGCGCAGGTCTCACTTGCGGATGGACGCGAGATCAAAGCCAGTCTCGTCATCGGTGCGGATGGGCGCGGCTCACCCACGCGGCAGGCCGCTGGCATTGAAGTTGAAAATTGGCCCTATGCGCAATCGGCGATCACGCTCACTGTGGGTCATGAATTGCCCCATGGCGGCAGGGCGGAAGAACATTTTAATCCGCACGGTGTATTTGCCATTCTGCCTCTTTCGGGCAATCGTTCCTCCTTGGTATGGACGGAGCCGCATGAAAAAGCCCAGGCGCTTTGCGCAATGCCTGAAGACGCGTTTCTGGACGAACTGAGCAAACAGTTCGGCGCACATCTCGGCAAGCTCTCGCTGCTCTCGCCGCGTCATGCGCATCCCTTGTCGATGATGATGGCGGACCGGTTTGTTGGAAAGCGATTGGCGCTGGTTGGCGATGCCGCGCATGTCATTCATCCGCTGGCGGGTTTGGGCCTCAATCTCGGCTTTAAAGATGCAGCGGCATTGGTGGATTGTGTGATGCAGGCCGCCGATTTGGGGCAGGACATTGGTGGCGAAGCTGCCCTTGAGGCCTATTCCCGCTGGCGGCGCTTTGACACGATCAGCACCGCCGCAATGATCCATAGCCTTGATCTGCTCTTTGCCAATGATCAAGTGGCACTTCGTTCGCTGCGCCAAGCTGGCCTGCGCCTAGTTGATAAAATACCGGCACTTAAACGCGCCTTTGAGAAAGAGGCTGCTGGCTTAACCGGTGATCTTCCGCGTTTGATGCGCGGCTTGGCGGCTTGAGGCCTTAGAGCGTTTTGACTTTTCATGGAAAAGTCAAAATCGCCCTAAGTTATTGTTGGCGATCAACTTATCTGAACTTTGACGATTCCGTCAAAGTTCAGGTTGATCTAGGCTTCACGCGTGCGGCCTTCGGCTTTGAGCTTGTCGAGATAGGCTTGCCAAATCTTATCATGCTCGCGGCCCAATTTCGCCAGATAGGTCCAAGTGAAAATGCCGGTCGAATGGCCATCGCTGAAAATGAGGCGCACGGCATAGGCACCTACGGGTTCAACCTTATTTATTGAAACGAGGCGCTTGCCGAAGACCAGCTGTTCTTGCCCCGGGCCATGGCCTTTAACCTCAGCACTCGGGCTTTCGACGCGCAAGAGTTCGGCGGTTAATTCATAGGCTGCACCGTTATCAAAGGTGACCCGCAAAACCCGGCCTTGATCCGAGAGTTTTAGTTCGGTGGGCCAAGCCTCACTCACGCGACAGGTCTCGCGCTTCACCAGGCAACATGATGGGAATGCCGTCACGGATCGGATAAGCGAGGCCGGCGACGGGCGAGACAAGTTCCTGGCGCTCTGCGTCATAGGACAGCCGCGTCTTGGTCACGGGGCAGACCAAAATTTCGAGAAGCTTTGGTTCGGCAAAATCTTTATCTGGCATCACTGCATCCTCGTCGAATTGCCGCTCAAGGATTTCTTCAGCGCCAGTTCGGTGAGTGCCACCAACACCTCAGCCCGGGATTTCAAATCTGGCGCTTCGAGGAGGGCTTGCTTCTCGCGCGGGGGGTAGGGCGCCAAAAGCGACAACGTATTGACCAACACTTCCGTCGAAACGCTATTCACTTCGTCCCAGTTGGTTGTCATATTATTGGCTTCGAGAAACTGGCGGAAGGCTTCGATCAACTGCTGGCGGTTCACACTCGGAGCGCCATTTCCAACCACCAGATCAACTGCGAAGGGCTTATAGTCTACTGACCCTTGGCGAAAGGGCGTTTCAACCTTTGGCTCGCGCTTCAGCACAAAACGACAAACACCGGTGATGGTGATCATAAAGCGTCCGTCATCGGCTTCTGAATAAGATGTGATGCGCCCGGCACAGCCGACTTTTTCGAGTTTTGGCTTTTTTGTGCCATCGGCTTCATCAGGCTGGATCATTCCGATGATCCGGTCTCCGGCGATTGCCGCTTCAACCATCGCCACATAGCGCGGCTCAAAAACATTCAGTGGCAGGTCGGTGCGTGGCAGCAAGAGAGCACCGCTCAGCGGAAACAATGGAATTTGTTTTGGCAGGTCAGCGACGGTTTGGTAGCGCTGTGCCATCATGAAAAAAGCACCGCAGCCAGTTTGCGGCGGCCAGTCAGCGTTGCCTCATCTTTGGGGCCCCAGAATTCAAAATAGGAGACAAGCTGCTTTCTTGCGCCATCATCCTTGAAGGTGCGATCCTTCTTGATCACAAAGACCAGATGATCAATGGCTTCGAGGCGCTTTCCTGTGCCGTTTAGCAGATCGGCCAATTGCAGACGCGCATCGAAATCATTGGCATTGGCAGCGATCTGCGCTTCGAGTTTGCCAATGCCCGACGTGTCCACCGGATGGAGCAAAAGCTCCAATGCGGCTTTGGTGCGGATGATCTCTGGATCAGATTGATGATCGGAGGGACAGGCGGCCAGCGTGGCACCGGCTTCATCCAACAGTTTCAATTCCATTTCGGCGCGGGCCTTCAAGGCATAGGCTTCGGTGGTGTTGGGTTCAGCTGCAAGGATCTGGCCTGTAATATCGAGCACGGCTTCAAAGTCTCCGGCGGCTAAGCCATCACGGGCCATTTGCAAGGCGGCTGCAAGTTGCTCAGCCCGGCCACCTTTGCTGCCGAGGCGGCCAATGAATTGGCGAATTTGCGATTCAGGCACAGCACCCATAAAGCCATCCACGGGCCTGCCGTCAACAAACGCAAACACAGCGGGAATGGATTGCACCCGCAACTGACCAGCGATCTCAGGGCTTTCATCAATATCCACTTTGACCATCTTCACTTTGCCTTGGGCTTCGCGCACCACTTTTTCCAGTATTGGGCCCAGTGTTTTGCAGGGGCCACACCACGGAGCCCAGAAATCCACAATCACGGGCTGTGTCTTCGAGGCTTCAATCACATCCACCACAAAGTTTTTTGTGTTGGAATTCTTGATCAGGTTCTGGTCAGCGGTATTTGCGGAAAGCATGTTCATGGTTTTATCTCAGGCTGGATCGCTTACGGCCACAATTCGTGGGTTGTGGCCCGTGGCAGTGATGAAGGATTTCAGATTAGCCGAAGAAATGGTTGTCGTCGCATCATTCTTCAAGGGGTGAAAGTTGAGATCAACATGGCGCATCATGGCCGCGTCGAGGACGACATTCACCAGTGCGGCCTTGTCATTGATCAGGCCGAAGGGGGTGACGGAGCCCGGCTCAATACCGAGAATTTCCATCAACAGCTCTGGCTTGCCAAAGGTCAAGCGCTTTGAGCCAATTTTATCCTTGGCGGCCTTCAGATCAATGCGGGCATCTTCCAAGGCCACGATCAACCAGAGGACACCTTTTTCATCCTTGCAGAAGAGGTTCTTGCAATGCCCGCCGGGGATATTGTGGTGAACCTGTTTGGCGTCTTCCACGGTGAACACCGGAATATGCTCCACTGTTGTTGTGGCAATGCCCAACTTCTCAAAAAAAGTAAAAAGGTCTTGGCGTGTGGCTGGCATTTGGCTTTGCACGTTGGGTTAACTTGCTTACAAAACTCGCTATTGCATTTATGCGGCGCTTGGGCAATAAGGCAGCCGTTCGGCGCGACGTACCCATGTTCCGAACCGTCAAGCGGGCGTAGCTCAGGGGTAGAGCATAACCTTGCCAAGGTTAGGGTCGGGCGTTCGATTCGCCTCGCCCGCTCCAA
>JAYWAB010000256.1:0-3739 GCA_043782835.1 Aestuariivirga sp. | reverse complement strand
CTACCTCATCACCCAAGGCGGTCCGGCGCGGTCGACCGAAATGCTCTCGACCTTCGCCTATAGCTTTGCCTTCACCAGTTTTCAGGTCGGCAAGGCCGCAACCGTGGCGCTGGTGATGAGCTTTTTCGGGCTCATTGCCCCCCCCCCCCCGCAACTTAGAGTATTGTTTCCTCGCCTATTGCGTACCAATTTCGATGGATAACCAACAGAGAGACGTTAACATAATTCATTTGGAGGATGAGATGGAAAGAATACGCGCATCTGCGATTTTATTTTTGTTTTGTACTACAATTTTTGGCCTCACGGAGACGACTTACGCCAAAGCTAAAGTTGATTTTCGAACTGCGATGAAGATCGCTGAAATCGAAAAGCTCGGCGCAAAGTCTTTAGATGGCGCTACAATACAGACGACTTTTTCTGGGAAGACTCTTAAAGGTTTAGATTGGAGTTGGACCTTTAATAGTGATGGTACGGAATCATCGAAAGCCAATGATAATTCATGGACCGATAAAGGAACGTGGCATTTGAGTGGCAACCAGCTCTGTCGAACGTCAACTGCCACTAAGGGAGCAACGGAGCTTTGTTCAAATATTTATACGATGGGGCAAGATGTTCGCATGAGTGATCCCCGTTCATCGGGAGTGTTACACAAATGGTACCTTACTTACTAAGGCATGATCAATTTCTATTGAACTATTTCTGACATGCCGAGACTCCCGCGAAAGCGGGAGTCGAAATCACTTGGTCCAATCCTCAACCCGCAAACCAGACATCTGCCTAAACGCTTGGTCATTGGTCACCAGCGTTGCATCGATGCTCAAAGCGTGGCTGCCGATCAGGAGGTCAATGGAAGAAACTGTCCTTCCCCACTTCTCCAAATCAGCCCGTGCCGTCGCGTAATATTCGGCGGCAGAACTGTCCCAAGGCAAGGCTTCAACACGGCGCAGAAATTCGTGAACGGCGGCATGAAGCCGCGTTGCCTCTGGCCTTTTGGCCAATCCAAAAAGCAGTTCGGCTTCGGTGATTGCTGAAATGCACAACAGGGACATTGGTTGATCCAAAACATGTTTGGTGACGACAACATCTCCGCGCAGGAAATGGCTCACCATGTTTGTATCAAGCATCAAGTGCATTACTCGCTGTGACCTTCAAAGGGATCACGGACGTGTGCCATTTGGTTGCGCTCTTTTGCATCGAGAAAATTATCTGGCACATTTGCGCCCTTAAGCGCTTCAAAAAATCCATCCCATGTTGTGGGGCGGCTCGACAGGATCACGTCACCTGTTTCAGCATCTTTGCGGATGAAAACTTCTTTGCTGTTAAAGCGAAATGCCGCAGGCAAACGCACCGCTTGGCTGCGGCCATTGGTGAAAAGCTTGGCGACCTGGCCCATGATTGAGTCCTCCAGATGATATATACCATAGTATATACCGCCTTTCGTCAAAGTTCAAGCCCTAACCATCCCCTGCCCCGCCACCGCTCCGCTCGCCCAGGCCCATTGGAAATTATACCCGCCCAACCAACCGGTTACGTCCACCGCCTCACCAATCACATAAAGCCCCCGCACGGCTTTGGTCTCCATGGTTTTGGATGAAAGGCCGTCAGAATTTCGGTGACAGTGCATTCTATTAAAAACACCGTCGCTTAGTCGCTCCCTATCCCCACTCCACCATGTTAACCTCCAAAAACACCTAAAGCCCCGCCGCCTTCCGCAGGGCTTCGTTCACGCGGCCTTGCCAGCCTTTGCCTGTGGATTTGAATTTCGCAATCACATCGCCATCCAAGCGCAATGATATTTGCTGGCGTGGGTTTGCAATCGCGGGCCGCCCGCGGCCACGGCGAATGCTTTCCATCAAGTCTGGAAACACTTCCACAAAGGGTTTAGCTTGAGCCAATTCCACGTCACTGGCCTCTGCTGCGTCTGCATCAGAAGCGATTTGCGCTTGAATGGCGGCTTCTTCTGAATCAGTGATTTTGAATTTTTTGCGTGTAATATTGCTCATAGGCTTTCCTTTCTTTCCGACTGGCCCGGCGCATTGAAACAATTGACAAGCCTTGTGAACCCAGTCTCACAAAAACCGTTGCAATCACATCGCGCGCCAAAATACCAATGGCCATAAACCGTCCCAATTTTGCAGGAACGATGATCGAGTCTGCAAAATAGTCGAGATCAAGATCACTAAAATCGAGGCCATGTTTTTCGAGGTTTTGAAGACGCTTCGGTTCATCAAAACTGATTTGCATAGGAATTATATGTATCACATTTATTTAGAAAAGCAAATTAAAAGTGATACATTAAATGCGAAATTCGGTGCCAGTAAATTTAACCCATGTGTTCTGAAATCTGCACTTCACATGTCACAGTTGACACAATACGCTGTTAGCGTATATCCAAATCATGGAGTTCATCCGAACCACGTCCTTCACCAAAGCCATTGCAAAGCTGAAAGTGACTGATGTTGAACTTGCCGCGTTGGAAACGGAAATCGCCACCAACCCAAATGCAGGCGACGTGATCCAAGGCCTCAAAGGTATTCGCAAAATCCGTTTTGCTTATGGGGGCAAAGGCAAGCGTGGCGGCGGGCGTTGTATCTATTTGGTGCTGACGCTGGAAGACAAGGTCTATTTATTGTTGGCCTATGGCAAATCAAAACAAACAGATCTTTCGCAAAAGCAGCGCAAGGACCTTTTGGCATTTGTGGAGGAATTATCATGAGCAAGAAAGACACGAAATTCGGTTCAGATTTGCTGAGGGCATTGCAAGAAGTGCGTAGCCATCGCAATGGTGAAATCGCGCTCCCGTCACGCACTGTCGATGTGCTCTCCGCCAAGCGCGTCAAAGCCATCAGAACCTCTCTTGCTAAAAGCCCGAAAGATTTTGAGCGCCGCTTTGGCATTCCTGCCCGCACCGTTGAAGGCTGGGAACAGGGCCGCAAGCTTGATATCGCCGCCAGCATTTTGATGACAATGATCGAAAATGCGCCGGAGGTTGTTGAGGCAACTCTGGCAAAAAGTCGGGCGGCTTAAGGTCCCATCCCCTGCCCCGCCGCCACCCCGCTGGCCCAGGCCCACTGGAAATTATACCCGCCCAACCAACCGGTTACGTCCACCGCCTCACCTATCACATAAAGCCCCCGCACGGCTTTGGTCTCCATGGTTTTGGATGAGAGCCCTTCCGTATCCACCCCGCCCACCATCACTTCGGCCTTGGCATAACCTTCGGTTTCGGCGGGCGTGAAGCGCCAGTGGGTGAGGCGTTCGGCGATCTTTTCGAGCGAGGCTTCCCCCGCCAAACTTTCCGCCAAGCGCTGCGGCACAAACTCCGCCAACAAAGTTTTCAATTCAGCCTTGGGCCGCTCATGGCGGCGGCGTTTGAGCAGTGCTGCCAAATCAACTTCAGGGGCAAGATCAAGCACCAGCTCATCGCCCGGCCCCATATAGGATGACACCTGCAAAATCACTGGGCCCGACAGTCCACGATGCGTGAACAAAACATTTTCGGAAAATTTCATTTTGCCCGTACACGCAACAGCAGGCAGCGCCACGCCGGAGAGCGATGTATAAAACGCCAGCTCATCAGCGGCGGCTTTCAGCGGAACCAGACCGGGCTTGGGTGCCACGATCTTCAAACCGAACTTGTTCGCCACATCCAAGGCGAACCCCGTCGCTCCCATTTTCGGAATGGACAGGCCCCCCGTCGCCAGAACCACGTTGCGGGCCACAAACGCGCCTTGCGATG
>JAYWAB010000255.1:0-7021 GCA_043782835.1 Aestuariivirga sp. | reverse complement strand
TCCAAAGTGGAGTCGAATGAATTGGCGGCGGCGAGATTGGCGAGATCAAACATTGGTGTTCCGAAGGCACCGTATTCCCAGTCAATCAGCCAAAGACGGTTGCCGTCGTCGAGGAAATTGGATGGCAATAAATCGTGATGACCAAAAACGATGGGCAAGGGGATTTGTTCGGATTCTAGCCGATCTACAATCTTCAGCCAGCCTAGCACGTCTGAGGCCCGAGTATGTCTTTTTGCCACAAGCGTTGCGCCATAGTCGCGGATGATCTGGAAGACCCAGAAGATTGCGCCTTGGCCAATGATCTGGCGCGGCATGGCGTGGTGACAAATTTTGATCATGTCCACGCAAGCCTGCCAGCTCTGACGCACGTCGGCTTCGCCATAAGTGCGCGCATTGATGTAGCGCAGCACCATCACACCATCTTCGTTGTAGAGGACCTCTGGCGATAGTCCCGCTGCAAAGGCGGCGCGGGCCGCCATGGCTTCTCGCGCTCGTGATACTTGGTGAAATGGATAGTCCGCGCCGACGCGGGCCACGTAGATGCCGGACTGGTCTATCACCTTAAAACCGGCGTTGGATACGCCGCCTTTTAGGATTTCGAGTTGCACTGGCCCTTTCCACAGGGGCAAATTTCGCACGCGCTGTTCGGCCGCAGTCATGGTTTCCTCTTTGCCGTTCTGGTTGCGGCGTTGCTTTGAAAAAATGGCGGTTCTGGCGGTTCCTGTCAACGCAGTGACACCAGAATTTGGCGCATGTTGCCATGTCCTGTCGTAAAGGTTTGGCATGTTGACCGGGTGATGCGCTATGACTTAATCTTAGATGATCTCAAATAGGGTGGAATCGATGCGCTATATGCAGCCGTCAACGGCGAAAGAGGCAGCAACGCTGCTGAATAAGGAAAAGGGCAAAGCTTTTGTGCTGGCCGGGGGGACTGACCTCTTGGTCAAGATGAAAGCTGGCATGGTGGAGCCGGATTTGGTGGTGGATATTAAAGCCATCAAGGGGATCAAAGAGATCAAGAAAACGGCCTCGGGTTTTACCATCGGTGCCGCCGTGCCTTGTGCAGCACTCAGCGAGAACAAGGATTTGGTCAAGACTTGGCCGGGCGTGGTTGAAGCGGCTGGGCTGATCGGTTCAAAGCAAGTACAAGGCCGCTGCACCATGGCTGGCAATTTGTGCAATGCGTCACCTGCCGCAGACAGCGTTCCGGCTTTGATGGCTGCGGGTGCTAAAGTTGTGGTGACTGGGCCTAAGGCTTCGCGGAAACTGGCGGTTGAAGATGTGCCCGCAGGTGTGGGCCGCACCCATTTGAAAAAGGGCGAATTCATCACCGCGATTGAGCTGCCCAAGAAGGCGGCGCGTTCGGGAGATGCTTATCTGCGTTTTATTCCGCGCACCGAAATGGATATTGCCGTTGTGTCTTGCGGCGTGAACCTGACGCTAGACACCAAGGGTGTGATCACCCATGCGCGAGTTGCACTTGGCGCGGTGGCTGTGACAGCCCTGATGGTGAAAGAGGCTGCGATAGCTATCATCGGCACCAAGCTGGATGATGCCGCCAAAGCCAAATTGGCGGCGGCCTGTTCTGCCGCCTGCAAACCAATTGATGATAAACGCGGCACAGTTGCGTTCCGCACCGAAGTGGCGGGCGTGCTCGCACGCCGCGCTGCTGAAACCGCTTATGCCCGCGCTGGAGGAAAATAATGGGAGTTCTTGTTCAAACCACTGTGAATAGTGATCCGGTGGAATTCACCTGCGCCGAGGATGAATCGCTGCTTGATGTGCTGCGCAACCGCATGGGATTGACCGGGGCCAAAGAAGGCTGCGGCACGGGCGATTGCGGGGCCTGTTCGGTGATACTTGATGGTCGCCTGGTCTGCTCTTGCCTGGTGCTAGGTGCGGAGATGAATGGTAAAAGAGTTGAAACCATTGAAGGCATGGCGGAAGGCGCGAAGCTGCATCCGTTGCAACAGCATTTTATTGACGGTGCGGCCTTGCAATGTGGCGTGTGCACGCCGGGTTTCTTGATGGCAGCTAAAGCTTTGCTGGCCAGGAACCCTGATCCATCAGAAGAAGAAATCCGTTTTGGTCTGGCGGGCAATCTTTGTCGCTGCACGGGCTATGATAAGATTGTGCGGGCCGTTCAGTCCGCCGCCAAAGAAATGAGAGGCTGACATGTCGATTGATTCCATGACTCCTGATCTGGTCAAAAAACACTTCAAAGTGATCGGCAACCGAGTGCGCCGCCCTGATGGGGTGGATAAGGTGACAGGCCGGGCGCGCTATGGCGCGGATTATAATTTGCCGGGCCAGTTGGTGGCACTGGTCTTGCGCTCGCCACATGCCCATGCGTTGATTGAAAAGATCGACACGTCCAAGGCTGAAAAGCTGGCGGGTGTTAAGGCTGTGATCACATCGAAGGATTTACCAGACCATACGCAAGGAGATCGTGGGCTTCTGGACATTCTCGAAAACTGTATGGCGCGCAAGAAGGCTTTGTATGATGGCCATGCCGTTGCGGCGGTTGCGGCCATTGATGCGGCAACAGCGCGCAAAGCGCTGAAGCTGATCAACGTGACTTATAAAATTCTGCCACATGTGACGGATGTGGACGAGGCGCTGAAACATGGCGCACCAGTGATCCATGATCATGTCTACACTGAAGGGCTTTCGGAAAAGCCAACTAGGCCTTCCAATCATTGCAAATATGCTGAATATGGCCATGGTGACGTGGAAGCAGGTTTCCGTGATGCGGATGTGGTGATTTCGCGGTCGTTCAAAACTGAGCAGACGCATCAAGGCTATATCGAGCCACATTCTGTCACGGCTTCGGTTTCCCCTGATGGTACTGCAGAAATGTTCGTCTGCACACAAGGCCATTTTGTCTACCGCAATCAATGCGCGGCCCTTCTGGGCTTGGATGCCAACAAGCTGCGCGTTACGGCCTCTGAAATCGGTGGAGGCTTTGGCGGCAAGACACACATCTGGGCTGAACCTTTGGCACTGGCGCTGTCGCGCAAGGCCAATCGCCCAGTGAAATTGACGATGACGCGGGATGAAGTGTTTCGCGCCACGGGGCCGACCTCGTCTACATCGGTTGATGTGAAAATTGGGGCCAAGAAAGACGGCACAATCACCGCAGCTTTTGCAGAGCTGCGCTATCACGGCGGTTGTTTCCCTGGCAATTGGGCTGAGTTAGGCGCAATGACATCCTTTGCTTGCTATGATTTGAAGAACGTTAAATCGGTTGCGAAAGATGCGATTGTCAATCGCCCGAAAACGGCGGCTTACCGCGCACCTTCTGCCCCCATGGCGGCCTTTGCCGTGGAAAGCGTTGTTGATGAAGTGGCCAAGGCCATTGGCATGGACCCCTTGGATTTTCGCATCAAGAACGCGGCCAAAGAAGGCACCAAATCTTCTTATGGGCCGGTCTATGGCCCTATCGGCATTGGCCCCACTTTGCAGGCCGCAAAGAACCATCCGCATATGAAAGCGCCTTTGGGCAAAAACATGGGGCGTGGTGTGGCTTGTGGCTTCTGGTTCAATTTCGGCGGCCAGACTTGTGTTGATGTGAACATTGCCGCTGATGGCACGGTAACCGTTGCGCAGGGCACGATCGATGTGGGCGGTTCGCGCGCATCGATTGCCATGGCCGTGGCTGAAGAATTGGGCATCAGTTACGAAAACGTGCGTTCCATCGTGGCAGATACTTCCTCGCTCGGCCATAACGATATGACCGACGGCAGCCGCGGTACATTCTCCAGTTCCATGGCGGCGATTTTTGCTTCGCGCAATGCCGTTAAAGTTCTGCGTGAACGCGCCGCCAAGATGTGGGAAATTTCTATTGGTGAAGTGGAATGGAAAGACGGTGCGGCCCATGCTGTGGGCGCGCATCATGGCAACCGTTCGCCCTTGTCGCTGAAAGAAATCGCAGCGCAGGCTGGGACGACAGGTGGGCCGGTGGCGGGCCATGCCGAAATCACGGCGGATGGTGCGGGCGTTTCATTCGGCACGCATATTGCTGACGTTGAAGTGGACATGGAAACGGGACGCAATACGGTGAAACGCTACACGGTCATTCAAGACGCGGGCAAGGCTTTGCATCCATCCTATGTCGAAGGCCAATATCAAGGCGGTGCTGCGCAAGGCATCGGCTGGGCTTTGAACGAGGAATATGTTTACGGCAAGGATGGTCGTTTGCAAAACGCGGGCTTCCTGGATTATCGCATTCCCGTCTGTTCCGACCTGCCGATGATCGACACGCAGATTTTGGAAATCGCCAATCCGCATCATCCATATGGTGTGCGCGGTGTAGGAGAGACCCCCATCGTACCGCCGCTGGCCACGCTGGGCATTGCGGTCACCAATGCGACAGGTGTCCGCCAGACACATATTCCAATGTCTCCACCAAGGGTTCTGCTGTCGCTCAAGTCTAAGATGAAGTGAGTAATAGGCACACAATTCTACTCTGGGGAGCACTGCGGCCACATGCCGATGGTGCCTTTTCAATTTCGGTCGAAGCGGCAACGATCCGTGAATTGTTCCGTATTTTGAGTGAAAAATACCCCGGCATGGAAGCGCATATTAAGCGCGGCGTGGCGGTTTCAATCAACGGCAAAATCTACCGCGACCAGTGGGACACTGCCTTGCCGCAAGATGCGGAAATATATTTGCTGCCGCGTGTGCCGGGGGGATAACCATGTGGCTGGTTCGCAACGAGAGATATTCAGATCACGTTGCAATTGCTGAACTTGCCCGACGGGCTTTCGCCTCAATGACATTCAGTGATCATACCGAGCAAGACATGATCGACCGTTTGCGTCGGCGTGGACGGTTGTCGCTGTCCAAGGTCGTTGAACATGAGGGACTGCTTGTTGGCTACGTCGCATTTTCTAAAATGTTGTACAATAAATTAGAAGCAAACTGGTATGCGTTGGGGCCCATAGCTGTTGAACCCGCTCATCAGCGCAAGGGCATCGGGGCGGCCTTGATCAAGGCCTGCATTGATGAACTCAGCCGTGGTAGCGCTGAAGGCATCGCACTGGTTGGCGATCCGGTCTATTATTCGCGCTTCGGGTTTGTGGTGTCACCAGCGCATGCTCCAAAAGGTGAACCTGCCGAATATTTCCAGTTATTGGCGCTTAAGGGCCGAGTGCCACAACGTGCGCTTGTCTTTGATTCTGCATTTTATGACGAGATATGAATCTGAATTTGCCTGAACATGCAGCTCCTCTTGATGGAGGCCATGGCCTCAATATATGACGCTGCCGAAAATGACGCAAATTCCCGTTAATGTGATTGTCGCAATCGGACAGTCTATTGCATAAATCTCCAAATGGAGATTGTATAGTGGCAATGGACTTCAAGCAAATCTTCCAAGGTCGGTTCTCGGCCTTAATCTTGGCTATTGCCGCAAGCATTTTGCTGTGGCCAGCGCAGAGCATGATGCCCAATTATCCCAAGCTTTTGACCTTGGCTCTGACCATTGCGATTTGCCTCAGCCTGCTGGGTATTTATGATCTGTTCCAAATCCGGCATGCAATTTTGCGCAACTATCCTATCATCGGCCACTTGCGTTTCTTCTTCGAAAAAATACGCCCTGAAATGCGGCAATATTTCTTTGAGGGCGACACGGATGGCAGGCCCTTTCCACGCGAGCGCCGCGCCATCGTGTATCAGCGGGCCAAACGCCAGCTCGATAAGCGGCCCTTTGGCACGCAAGGCGATGTTTATGCCGAAGGGCAGGAATGGATGCTGCATTCCTTGAGCCCAAAGCCGCAAGCCGAGGAATCTTTCCGCGTGGTGATCGGCGGACCAAAATGCACTCAGCCCTACAATGCCTCAATTCTCAACATTTCAGCGATGAGCTATGGCGCGCTTTCGGCCAATGCCATTAGAGCTTTGAATGCCGGCGCCAAGCGTGGTGGCTTTGCGCATGATACGGGCGAGGGCTCAGTCAGCCCCTATCACCGCGAAGGTGGGGGCGATTTGATTTGGGAAATCGGCTCCGGCTATTTTGGCTGCCGCACTGAGGGCGGTGCGTTTTCGCCTGAGCGTTTTGCCGCGACTGCGCAAGACTCGCAGATCAAAATGATTGAGATCAAACTGAGCCAAGGGGCCAAACCTGGACATGGTGGCGTTTTGCCTGCGGCCAAAGTGACAGAAGAGATTGCGCAGATCCGCGGCGTTGCAATGGGAAAGGACTGTGTTTCGCCGCCTTCGCATTCGGCCTTTGCTACGCCGTTGGAGTTGATTCAGTTTGTGGTCCGCTTGCGCCAGTTATCGGGTGGCAAGCCGGTGGGTTTCAAGCTCTGTATCGGCCAACGCCATGAGTTCTTGGCGATTGTTAAAGCGATGATCAAACTGAAAGAAACGCCGGACTTCATTGTGGTCGACGGTAAAGAAGGCGGCACAGGAGCGGCCCCAGCAGAATTCATCGATAATATCGGCATGCCGCTGCGCGATGGATTGGCATTTGTCCATTCAGCTTTGGTGGGGGCGGACCTGCGGGACCAGATCAAGCTTGGCTGTGCTGGTAAAATCATCACAGGTTTTGACATGGCGCGTTGCTTCGCGCTGGGTGCGGATTGGTGCAATGTGGCCCGGGGCTTCATGTTTGCAGTGGGCTGTATTCAAGCACAAACTTGCCACACGGGCCATTGCCCCACTGGTGTTACGACGCAAGACCCGCTGCGCCAACGCGCCATTGTTGTGCCTAGCAAAGCTGAACGCGTGGCAAATTTTCAACGCGAGACAGTCAAGAGCCTTGCCGAAATGCTGGCCGCTGCCGGGTTGGAAAGCCCGCAGCAACTAAAGCCTTCGCAGATATTCAGGCGCGTGGGTGATGGGCGCATTCTCACTTTGGCCGATCAATTCGTCTTCTTGGAACCCGGCGCCCTGCGCAAACCCAAAGTGGCTTCTGCCTTTGCAGCAGATTGGGCGCGAGCGCGGGCAGAAAGTTTTTGAGTAAGACGCCTATTTCATAGCCATGCACTTGTTGTAACGTTTGTCGACGCTTGCG
>JAYWAB010000254.1:0-8136 GCA_043782835.1 Aestuariivirga sp. | reverse complement strand
TGCTGGTCGCAGTCGTCGTCGTTGCCGAGCCAAGCGTGTGCTCACCCGTTGTATCCTGGGTGTAAGACTGCAAAGTTGTGGTGGTCTTCACGGCATTGGTGTTGACCGTGGTGTGATGGTTATTGACCGTCGAGATATCCGTGACGGTGACTGTACGGTCGAATGAATTATAAGTGACGGCATAGGTGAAGCTTGGATGGCCGCCAAAAGCTGGCACGGTGATGCTAATCGAATTTGATACGGCAGCCGTATCTGTTGAATTTGAGGAGATGGAATCGTTTGTCTCCGCAAGGCCCCCTATGGCCTGCTGCACATAGTGGGTGAAATCAGCGGCTGTGATGCGGCTGAAAACCTGGTTGGAAGCACCCCAAGTCGATTGGCCGGGGATCAGGTTGTTGTAATTGCCGGTCACATCGCGCAGGCCGGAAATATCGGTGTAGCTGTTGTAGGACGTGCCCCACATATTCACTGCCGCCAGCGCGGCTGCATCAGTCGCAACCAAACCACCATTGCTCAACAACAGGCCCGTGCTGTCATAAACTGCACCCACACCATCCCAGTTGATCACTGGTGAGAAGCCCGTGTTGCTCGTGCTGCTCTTGTAGAACAGCGGCTGGAACGCAATTTGCGCCGCAATGAATTGCAAATCGGTGAGGTTGAAAGTGAAGCTGCGAAGATTTGGGTTCAAGGCCATGATATTTCTCCTGCGGTGAAATTAAAACTGGTTCAAATGTGAAAGGGTGAAATTGGTGCCGAAATGGCAAGACTCGCCAGAAAGCGTGGCTGCGGTGCAACGCGCCAAACACTGGCCGACGAATAAAATCGGGTCGTTAAAAGAAAAATTGCCCATTTGTCTTTGCCCTTAGACAAAGCCCCGGCGATCGCTGCATTTGCATGCAACGTCACAAAAACTTGTCAGAATGAAACTCTTTAGTGCCCTACGTATTTCCCCGGAAAAACCCAAACAGCCCAAAACGCGTTGCCGCGCCTGCGCAATATGAATCCTCGTCTTCTTATTCTCAGGGAAAATTTTGAAACCCACCGCGATAAACGCAGAAGTTTCAAATGGCGTCTAAGCCGGCTCTGCCCTGAGCTCACTTTTACCGCACCGACACAGGTGGCTTTTGCCCCGCCATTCTGTATCTCTGGCTAATCCCGACGCCCCCGCCGGGTTTATTAATAAATCGTAAATAAGAACATAAAATTGCAAATAATTCACAACCTGTCAATCCGTCCACCATTGCGTCAGGCAAAAATCAGGTTGTTCATGTTAGCGCTTAACCTTAACTTGAGAACAAATCCCTATAAAGGGATTTTTAAAGCGGGTTATTTCAACACTTTGCGCGATTTTGTCAGCTTTTTCAGGTCACAAAAATAATTTTCGCAGGGCCGTTGTTTTTTCTACCTAAGGTAGAAATTTAGATTAAATTCGATCTTAACTTGCCGCTTATCACGCCCAGAACGCCAACGGTGCGTGCTTTCTCATCCTAAACAAAATGGTAAGATTCTGTCATTCGCACGCCACAGCCCGAGCTGATAGGCAAGGCAAATAGGTCGCACCAAAGCCTTGGATCAGCCCCTAATTCAAAACCGCTTCGATGGTTTTTTCGATCGTGGGACTACCATGGCGAACCACCTGAAGTTGTGCATGGTAACGTCCAGCCGGCCATTTCCCAACCCCAGATTTTGCCTTGGCCCCAAAAGCATATTCGGCTTTGTCATGATTGAGGATCTGAACTTCCTGCGCCAGCGGGCCAGTGGGGCCCACCAGCTGTAAGCGCAACTCATCGCCTGCCTTGAGGTTGATAGCCCGCATATAAACCACAAGTTCCGGCCAAGCAGCGTTAGGTTGCGCACCTGGCCCCTCCCCCAGCTCAAGCTCTTCGAGACTGACCCCGCGCGGCGACCAGCCAAGCTCCAGCAGATCCGAGTCGTGATAGGCCAGCTTCTGGTTGGCAGCGGCAGACCAGTAATTATTTGTCACCACCCCACAGGATGAAGGCAACGGCCCGGTGAACGGGTCAAGCTTTTGGGCATTCTTGCGCAACAAAAAATGCAGATGGGCAAACTGGGCGGCACCCGAATAACCAATCTTGCCCAGCGGCGTCCCCACCGCAATTGTATCGCCCGTCTTCACGGCAACGCTGCCCTTGCGCATATGGCAATATTGCGTCTGATAACCCCCCTCATGGGCCAAAACCACGCCATTGCCGCATTCGATCTTCAGCACAGCGCGCAACAGGTCCGGCGTATTGGCCAAGTGGTCTTCAACCCCGTCGCGCGTCGCAATCACCGTGCCTGCCGCCGCCGCAAGCACGGCAACATTGGCTTTGGCATTCAGCGCCCGAAAATCTGTGCCATCGTGGCGGTCATAGCTCTCGCCGCCGCATTTATAATCCTTGGCGCCGTCAGTTGCGTCATGGTCAACATATTGCTGAATCCAACAATCCTTGCCGATCTCGCAAGCCAAAGGAAACGCCAATTCCAAGGCCTCCGCCGGTCGCACGCCGCAGAACACCACCACCCAACAGACCATCAATCCGATCATGCGCATAGCGCAACGCTAACATGATAAATTAAACTACACAATTCAGTTTAAAATCTCAATCCCCTGGCCATTGATTTAACCCGCAAAATACCCCACAAGCGCCGCTCAATCTTCAAAATTAGAATGTGAGAATGACAAACGAAATCTCAATTGAATCGCAAATTCTGGCCAAGTTGAACTATGCTGTTGGCAAAGATGCCTCTGCCGCTAAAGATCATGATTGGTTGGCCGCAACCATCTTGACGCTGCGTGATCATATTATTGATCGCTGGATGGATTCAACCCGCGCCGCCTATAAGGCGGAGGCCAAGCGCGTCTATTATCTGTCACTTGAGTTCCTGATCGGCCGCCTTCTGCGCGACGCCTTGAGCAATCTTGATCTCACCCAGAGCTACCAGCAGGCTTTGAAGAATCTCGGCGTTGATCTGGACATCACCGAAGCCTTGGAGCCAGACGCGGCCTTGGGCAATGGCGGCCTAGGCCGCCTCGCCGCCTGTTTCATGGAGAGCATGGCAAGCCTTGGCATCCCTGCCTATGGCTATGGCATTCGCTACAAACACGGCCTTTTCCGGCAGTTGATTAAAGATGGTTGGCAAATTGAAGTGCCGGAAGATTGGCTGGAAAACGGCAACCCCTGGGAATTTGCCCGGCGTGAGTCCGCCTATAAAATTTCATTTGGCGGGGCCGTCGGTGCCGACAAGAATGAGGATGGCACGGCAAAAGCCAATTGGGTGCCCGATGAAGTGATGTTGGCCACAGCCTTTGATATTCCCATGGTCGGCTGGCGCGGCAAACGCGTCAACACCTTAAGGCTTTGGTCGGCGCGCGCCATTGATCCCATCCAACTCGACGCTTTCAACCAAGGTGATTTCACCGGCGCCCTCTCGGGCAGTAACAGAGCCGAAATCATCACCCGGGTCTTGTATCCTTCGGATTCAACACCCGCCGGGCAAGAGCTGCGCCTGCGCCAGGAATATTTTTTCACCTCAGCCTCATTGCAAGACGTGATCCGCCGCCATCTCCAGCAATATCCCAGCGTCCTCAATCTCGCGGACAAGGCCGCGGTCCAGATCAATGACTCGCATCCCGCCATCGCCATTGCCGAACTGATGCGCCTTCTTATCGATGAGCATCACGTGGTGTGGAGCAAAGCCTGGGAAATAACCCAAGCCGTCGTGGCCTATACAAATCATACATTGCTGTCCGAAGCCTTGGAGAGCTGGCCGCTTCAGCTTTTCGAACGCCTGCTGCCGCGCCATATGCAGATTATTTTCGCCATCAATGATCAAGTCATCGTGCGGGCCCGCAACATTGCAGGATCAACGCCAGATCTGGTGGCCTCCGTCTCCCTGATCGATGAACATGGAAGCAGACGCGTGCGCATGGCGCAATTGGCCTTCACCGGGTCACACAGCGTGAATGGCGTTTCCGCGTTGCACACTGAGCTGATGAAGAAAAATGTCTTCAAAGATTTGAACACGCTCTATCCCGGAAGGATCAACAATAAAACCAATGGCATCACGCCGCGCCGCTGGCTGCACAGCATAAACCCCGAACTTTCGGCCCTCCTCACCGAGGCCGCAGGCCCTGAATCCTTAGACAATGCCGAACTTCTGGTGCGGGCCGCCGCCAAATCAGGAGATGCGCCTTTCATTCAGAAATTCGCCGCCATAAAACTCAAAAACAAACAAGAATTGGCCCGCCTGATTGAAGCGCGCATGGATTTGAAGGTTGATCCGGCAGCAATGTTTGATGTGCAGGTCAAACGCATCCACGAATACAAGCGCCAACTCTTGAATATCCTCGAAACCATCGCGCATTACCAAGCCATCAAAGCAAACCCAAAGGCCAATTGGGCGCCGCGCGTCAAGATATTCGCAGGCAAGGCGGCAGCGTCTTATGTGCAAGCCAAGCTCATCATTAAATTGATCAATGATGTGGCCAATGTCGTCAACAATGATGCGTCTATTAAAGACGCACTTAAAGTGGTGTTCCTGCCAAACTATAATGTGAGCTTGGCCGAAGTGATTGTGCCGGCCACCGATCTTTCAGAACAGATCTCAACCGCAGGCATGGAAGCCTCCGGCACAGGCAATATGAAATTTGCGCTCAATGGTGCGCTGACCATCGGCACCTTGGATGGTGCCAATGTCGAAATGCGCGAACATGTGGGCGCAGATAATATCTTCATCTTTGGCCTCACGGCCGATGAGGTGGATGCCAAACGCGCCAAAGGTATCGATGGCCGCGCCGTGGTTGAATCTTCTGCGGCACTCAAGGCCGTTCTTCAGGCCCTCAACGCCGGAGAGTTTTCAAAAGGCGACGCCAACCTTTATCGCCCGATTGTGGATTCCATTTATAATGGTGATTGGTTCATGGTGGGATCAGACTTTGATGCCTATGCAACATGCCAGCGCAAAGTTGATCTTTTGTGGCACAATCAAAGGGACTGGACGCATCAGGCAATTCAGAATAGCGTTCACATGGGTTGGTTCTCATCGGATCGAACGATCAGAGAATATGCCCGTGATATTTGGAACGTACCGACAGGATAAGAGCCAACAAAAATGGCCGAACCGAAGTGGAAAACCAGCACCCCTGAAATCGAAGCCATTGTGAATGGCCGACATGCGGACCCATTTAAACTTCTCGGCCTTCATCCAATAGGAAAAAGCTGGGTCGCCCGCGCGTTCATTCCGGGTGCTGAAACGGTTTCCGCCCAGTCCCTCGACGGCACGAACCTCGGTGAATTGACCCGCGTTCACCCGTCTGGTTTTTTCGAGGGCAAAGTAAAAGCCAGCGCCCAGCAGGTTTTGCAATTCGCCTGTGCTAATGCGCAAGACCGGTGGACGGTATCAGACGCCTATTCCATCGGCCCCGTTCTTGGCCCACAGGATGATTACTTCATGGCCGAAGGCAACCATCTCAGGCTTTATGACAAGCTCGGCGCACATCCCTTGAAAATGGACGGGATTGACGGCGCACATTTTGCCGTCTGGTCGCCCAATGCAGAACGCGTCTCGGTTGTTGGTGATTTTAACAACTGGGATGGCCGCCGCCATGTCATGCGCAAACGCATGGACGTTGGCGTGTGGGAAATTTTTGTGCCTGATGCCCACGTCGGTCAAGGCTATAAATTTGAATTGATCGACAAGCACGGCGGCCTGCACTTGAAGTCAGACCCTTACGGCTTTGCCGCCGAGCTGCGCCCCAACACCGCCAGCAAGGTGACACGCACTGACCACTTCAAATGGTCAGACGAAAAATATCTCAAAGCCCGCATCGCCCCCGACAAGCGCCGTATGCCAATGAGCATTTACGAAGTGCATCTCGGCTCTTGGCGCAAGAAAGATGGCGACGCGTTTCTGAGTTATGATGAACTCGCTGATCAGCTCATAGCTTATGTCGTCGATCTCGGTTTCACCCATATCGAACTCTTGCCCATCAGTGAATATCCCTATGATCCGTCTTGGGGCTATCAACCCGTGGGCCTCTTTGCGCCCACCTCGCGTTTTGGTGATCCTGAAGGTTTTGCCCGCTTTGTCGATAAAGCTCACGCTGCCAATATCGGAATTATTTTGGATTGGGTGCCGGCCCATTTTCCAGTTGATACGCACGGTCTTTCCAGCTTTGACGGCACAGCGCTTTATGAACACGCCGACCCCCGCCAAGGCTTCCACCCTGATTGGAACACGGCAATCTATAATTTTGGCCGCAAGGAAGTCCAAAGCTTCCTGCTCAACAACGCGCTCTTCTGGCTGGAGCGCTATCATCTCGATGGGTTGCGCGTCGATGCCGTGGCCTCGATGTTGTATCTCGATTACTCCCGCAAGGAAGGCGAGTGGATTGCCAACCAATATGGCGGCCGTGAAAATCTCGAGGCCATCGCTTTCCTGCAGCGCATGAACCATGAAACCTATGGCCAACACCCCGGCATCGTCACGATCGCCGAAGAATCAACCGCTTTTCCCGGCGTGTCAAAACCCACCAGCACAGGCGGCCTCGGCTTTGGTTTCAAATGGAACATGGGTTTCATGCACGACACGTTGCAATATATGCAGCGCGATGGTGTGCACCGGAGACACCATCACAACGATCTGACCTTCGGCCTTCTCTATGCTTTCACTGAAAACTTTGTGCTGCCGCTGTCGCATGATGAAGTGGTACATGGCAAAGGCTCACTGCTGGCCAAAATGTCCGGCGATGATTGGCAGAAGTTCGCGACTTTGCGGGCTTATTTCGCATTCATGTGGGGTTATCCGGGCAAAAAACTTTTGTTCATGGGCCAGGAAATGGCGCCATGGACCGAATGGAACCACACCCAAAGTCTTGATTGGAATCTCCTGCAACACGCCCCGCACAAAGGCATGCAGTCGCTTATTCGCGATCTCAACCACCTTTACCGCAACAACCCCGCCCTCCATGCGCGTGATTGCGAACCCGAAGGCTATGAATGGTTGATTGGCGATGATGCCGAAAACTCCGTCTTCGCTTGGGCCAGGCACGCAGGCGACGGCAGGAAGCCCTTCGCCATCATTTCAAATTTCACCTCAGTCGTGCGCGAAAACTATGTTCTGCCCTTGCCAAAATCGGGAATCTGGCGTGAAGTCTTTAACAGTGATGCACAAAATTACTGGGGAACAGGTAAGGGCAATCACGGAAAAATAGAAGCAATGAACGGGCCGTCGCATGGCAAGCCAGCCTCAGCCCGGATCACATTGCCACCCTTGGCGACGCTTTATTTTGTCGCTGAAGATTAGAGTAACGCTGGATGGGGAGAGACAGCAATGAGTGAGATCAAAAGATCAGGTCCGTTGGCCCGTGATGCGATGGCCTATGTTTTAGCTGGCGGCCGCGGCAGCCGCTTGATGGATTTAACCGACCGCCGCGCCAAGCCAGCCGTGCCCTTTGGCGGCAAATCCCGCATCATCGATTTTGCGCTCTCCAACGCGATGAATTCCGGCATTCGCCGCATCGGTGTGGCCACCCAATACAAAGCCCACAGTCTCATCCGCCACATGCAACGCGCATGGAACTTCTTTCGCCTTGAACGAAATGAAAGCTTTGACATTCTGCCAGCATCCCAGCGCGTGTCTGAAGATCAATGGTATGCCGGAACGGCAGATGCCGTTTATCAAAACCTCGACATCATCGAAGCTTACCGCGTCAAATATATTGTCATCTTGGCAGGCGATCACATCTACAAGATGGACTATGAGTTGATGTTGCAAGACCACGTTGACCAAGGTGCCGACGTGACCATTGGTGTGCTGGAAGTGTCCAAGAAAGAAGCTTCGGCCTTCGGCGTGATGCATGTTGACGACAAAGACCGGATCATCAATTTCGTCGAAAAGCCCAAAGACCCACCAACCATTCCCGGCAGCACAACCACTTGCTTGGCTTCCATGGGCATCTACGTGTTTGAAACCGAATTCTTGGCGGATCTGCTGCGCAAAGACGCAGCCACACCAGGATCGAGCCGCGATTTTGGCAAAGACATCATTCCCTATGTAGTCAAAAACGGCAAAGCAGTTGCCCATCGCTTCACCAAATCTTGCGTGCGTTCCTCGCTTGAGAAACAGTCTTAT
>JAYWAB010000253.1:0-2107 GCA_043782835.1 Aestuariivirga sp. | reverse complement strand
GCCTGCGCCAAATTCGCAGAATATGGATTCAACAAATCCCACTCTGCGCCTTACGCTTACATCAGTTATCAGACAGCCTACCTGAAGGCGAATTATCCGGTTGAATTTCTTGCTGCCTCGATGACGCTGGACTTGGGCAACACCGACAAGTTGATGTTGTTCAAACGCGAGGCCGATCGCTTGGGTATCAAGGTTGTGCCACCATCGGTGAACTTGAGTGGCGTGGATTTTGCAGTGAAGGATGGCGCAATTGTCTATTCCATGGCGGCCCTCAAAAATGTTGGTGCAGGTGCCATCCATGAAATCGTAGAGACGCGCAAAGAAAGTGGCGGCTTCAAATCCCTTTCCGATTTTTCCAAACGCGTGGATGCCAAAGCATTGAATCGCCGCGCATTGGAAAGCCTGGTGAAGGCCGGCGCATTTGATGCGCTGAACCCCAACCGCGCCCAGGTGTTGGAAGGCATCGATAGCATCATCGGCATTGCCAACCGCACAGCCAGCGAGGCGGCGGCCGGGCAGAATGACATGTTCGGGGCAATCGCTTCTGCCAGCGATGATATCGTTCTGCCGCGCCGCGATGCCTGGTTGCCGATGGAGCGGCTGGGCCACGAATTTGATGCGGTGGGATTTTATATCTCCGGTCACCCGCTTGATGAATATGCCAAGCCGCTGGCGCGGCTGGGTGTTGAAAGCTGGGCCGCATTCCAGGAGAAAGTGCGCACCAAGGGTGCAACAGCAGCCAAGCTTGCTGGCACCATTACCTATAAGCAGGAGCGCCGTTCAAAGCAGGGCAACAAATTTGCCTTTGTTGGTTTCTCCGACCCCACGGGCCAGTTTGAAACTGTTGTCTTCTCTGACACGCTGAACCAGTTGCGTGAGCTGCTGGAGCCGGGCAAGGCCGTGATTGCGCGGGTTGAAGCCGATTTGGATGGCGAGGAAATCAAGCTGCGCCTGCAGGGCCTGGAGATGCTCGACAAGGCGGCGGCGTCCGTTGTTCAGGGCATTCAGATTTTCGTGCGTGATATCGCGCCATTGGAGTCTATTGCCAAGCGCTTGCAGCCCGGCGGCAAGGCGCCCGCGCGCCTCACATTGCTCCTGGAAAGCGGAAGGGAAGTCGAAATGAGCCTGGGTTCTCGCTTTGCCATCACGCCGCAGGTGAAAGGCGCGATCAAGGCCATTCACGGCGTTGTCGATGTTCAGGACTTGTGAGGATTAAAGGGTTGAAGGGCCGGCCACCGGCGGCAATTGCGTGCGGTCCAACTGCTTGACGAATTCAATGCCCACACCCTGTTCCATGTAGCGCACCACGCGGCCGCGCATCTTGCCGAGCATCAGATAAGTGCCCACACTGGGCATCACTTCCGTTTTGATGGCAGCACCCGAAACTGAAATGTCCAAGACTTCGCAATTATAGACGCGGCCATCGGGCAGCGTCATCTGCGAAACCTTTTCGCTGGGTTCATAGCGGGCATGGCGGCGGTTGTCCGCATTGTTACCTTCACCGCGTTCCTTCAGCCATTGAATGCGCTGTTGCAAACGTTCCAGCCGGGGCCCGCGCAAAGTGAAATTGATGGCAAAACCACCCGGCCGCGCCGGGCCGCTGATGGCTTCAATGCGACCCACTTCTTCGAGATAGGCCACGATGGACTGGCCTTCGGGAGGCACACTGGTGGTGATGAACGTGGCGCCATCTTTGGTAAGCTCAGTCACTTGGCAAGCGTGCTCACTCATGTCTGGCAGCATGAAACGGCCGAAAACAATGCCAAGCGGGTTCTCTGCTTGCTTGAAATCAATTGGATTATTTTCGAGACTGCTCACGTAAACCTCTGCCGGCCAAGAAATCGGCGCCGCCCCCTGCGCAGATCATTGACATAAAAAGCCGTAATGCCATTAACACAAGCCAGTGTAAAAATGGCGTTAACGAATGGCTGATTATTGGAGAAAAGACCCTGGTCTGTGGTGCTAGTTAAGAAACTGACAGCCCGCCCTGGATGACGCGCAGCCGCGGTGGTGCAACCCGGCCGACCTGGGCCATCAGCCTGTCGCCATTCTCATGCTCGGTCCAGATCAAGCGGGCCGAAACCAACTCGCGCCGCAGCAGCATGGC
>JAYWAB010000252.1:0-2011 GCA_043782835.1 Aestuariivirga sp. | reverse complement strand
TATTATTCGCAAACATTCGCCAGGCCGATTCATCACGCATAATTTTATGGGTTTCTTCAATGAGTTTGATCATTGGAAACTGGGCGAAAATCTTGATCTGGCATCATGGGATTCCTATCCGGTTGGGTTCACCGAGCAGTTTCCGTTTTCTGAAGAAGACCATGTGACATGGGCCGAGACGGCACACCCTGATATTGCCGCGTTCCATCATGATCTTTATCGTGGTGTGGGTCGTGGGCGCTTCTGGGTGATGGAGCAAATGCCAGGCCCGGTGAATTGGGCACCTTGGAATCCGGTGCCAAAGCCTGGCATGATTAGGTTATGGACATGGGAAGCACTGGCACATGGCGCTGAAGTGGTAAGCTATTTCCGCTGGCGGCAAGCGCCCTTTGCGCAAGAACAAAACCACGCTGGGCTTAACATGGCGGGGCTTTCTGAATTGTCAGTAGGTGGGCGCGAGGCCACGCAAGTGGGCGTAGAGTTGAAGAAGCTCGGTGAGCTTCCAAAATCGCAACAGGCTCCCGTTGCCATTGTGTATGATTACGAAGCCTCGTGGATCACCCGCATTCAACCGCAGGGCCAAAATTTCTTGTATCACGAGTTGGTTTTCCGTTGGTATGAGGCGGTGCGACGCCTTGGGCTGGATGTTGATTTTGTGCCACCCGCGCATGATTTGAAGGGATACAAGCTTGTACTTGTGCCCAGCCTGCCGCATGTTTCTGATGCTGCACTCAAGATGTTTGAGAATGCTGATGGCGTCGTTCTTTATGGCCCGCGCACAGGTTCGAAGACCAGGAACTTTGCAATACCAGAAGGCTTGCCCCCTGGGCCTCTGCGTGAATTGCTCCGTCTACGGATTACTCAAGTGTCGTCATTGCGCCCTGGCGTGATTGAAGGCGTTAAGGGCAAGGTCGACGGTAAGGCTGAACGTTGGCGTGAATATTTGGAAACGGACGCTATTGTGTTGGCTCGTTTTGCCAATAAAGATGCCGCACTTATTGCAAATGGCAACCATCATTATCTGGCATGCTGGCCTGATGAGAAGTTGTTGCACGCAACGATTCTTCTGCTCAGTAAAAAAGCTAAACTGAAAATGCTGGCACTGCCTCCATACATTCGTGTGCGGCAAAGAGGTGATTACTCATTTGCTTTCAACTACGGAAGAAAGAATTGGGCGCTGCCAACAAATGCAAAAACGGTGTTGGGCAAAAAGACTTTAGAGCCTCAGTCGGTTGCTATTTGGCGAAGTTAAACTGCCCACGTTGCAATTATTTTCAGTTGCGTTACAAATTGCGCAATTAAAAAAACGCAAAGGGAAGCGCCATGCCGCAATTTATCGACGCCAAGGAACAACTTGTTGTGGGCGCGCTTGACGGTTTGCTTCGAAGTTCTGGTGGAAAAAATCTAGCGCGGCTTGATGGCTATCCAAGCATTAAAGTTATATTGCGCACCGATCACAAAGCATCGCAGGTGGCCATTGTGGCGGGTGGAGGTTCGGGCCATGAACCAGCTCATGCAGGGTTTGTTGGGCCGGGGCTATTGACGGCTGCGGTGGGTGGCGAAGTGTTTGCATCACCCAGTGTTGATGCGGTGTTTGCCGCAATCATGGCGGTGACGGGCAAGGGCGGGTGCTTGCTGATTTTCAAAAACTATACGGGTGACCGTTTGAATTTTGGGCTGGCCGCCGAACGTGCGCGGGCGCAGGGCAAAAAGATTGAAGTCGTCATCGTGCGTGACGACATCGCGATTCCAAATATCCCACAGCCGCGCGGCATTGCAGGTGTTCTATTTGTTGAGAAGATTGCGGGCCATTATGCGGCCAAGGGTTGGAGCTTAAAGAAAGTGGCTTCTATGGCTCAAAAAGCGGCTGATGGATTGGTGTCGCTTGGTATTTCTCTGAGTTCCTGCACCTTGCCCGGCATTGGCCGTGAAGACCGCGTGCCAAATGGAAAAGCCGAACTCGGCCTTGGCATCCATGGCGAGCCGGGGGTTGAACTGGTTGAATATAAGG
>JAYWAB010000251.1:0-7270 GCA_043782835.1 Aestuariivirga sp. | reverse complement strand
TCTCATCAAGCAATTCGCCACCAGCGAAGAAGATTTGAACATCGCCAGCGAAGTGATGGAAAGCCACCAGAAGAACAAGGGCGGCAATGCGCGCATTGCGGAAACCATGTTCCGCTATTTCCGCTTCCCCAAAGATTTCGGAAATTTTGTTTACATCAGCCAAATCCAGCAAGGCCTGGCGATGAAAACCGCCATTGAATATTGGCGCAGCTTGAAGCCGCATTGCATGGGCACGCTCTATTGGCAGCTCAATGACACTTGGCCCGTGGCCTCATGGTCATCGCTCGATCATGGCGGCCATTGGAAAGCCATGCATTACATGGCCGAGCGGTTTTATGCACCCGTGGCTGTGATGGCGATCCCTGACAAGCAAGGCACCATCACCATCAAAGCGGTGAATGATCGCCTCAAAGCTCAGAAGCTGACTTTGGAACTCACCATTGTTGACCCCGCAGGCAAAGCAAAGCCTTTCAAGCAATTCAGCAAGTCCGTGCCTGCCGACAAAGCCATCGAAATCGCCAAACTGAAAAGCGCCGATCTGCCCAAAGGCCATGTGCTGATCATGGATTATGAAGCCGCAGACGGCAGCAAGGGCAGGGCGCATTTTGCCGCCGAGCCCTATAAGGCTCTGCGTTTCCTTGATCCACAAATCAGCCACAGGGCCGAAATCAAGAACGGCAAGCTGCACATCAGCCTCAGCGCCAAACACCTGTCACTTTTTACCACGGCAGAAACCGGCGTGGATGGCAACTATTCCGACAATGTGCTCGATCTCTTGCCCGGTGAAAAAGCCGAAATCATTTTCACACCAACCAACGCCGCTGATCTGCAGGTGGCACAAAATAATCTTGTCATCCGCAATCTCTATTCATCATCGCATTAAGAGGAGCCACCATGCCAAAACGTTTATCATTCCAACTTTATTCTGCGCGCAACTTCCAACCGTGGGAACCCATCATCGAAAACTTGGCCGCCTGCGGCTACAAGGAAGTCGAAGGCTTCGGCGGCGCGGCTTATGGCGCCAAGGGAACCGTGTTCGATGACCCGGTGAAATTCCGCACGTTGCTGGATAAGCATGGCCTCACCATGCCGACCACCCATCTCATGCCGCTTGCCCTGTTTGAAACCGACATGAAGCGCGTTCTTGAAATCGGCAAAGCCATGGGCGTCAAGTATTTTTACTGCCCCTTCGTCATGCCGGATGAACGCAAGAACACTGCCGCCTATTGGAAAGGCTTCGGCAAACGCATGGGCGCAATCGCCAAGACGATGCGCGAAGAAGGCTATGGCTTCGGCTGGCACAATCATGATTTCGAATTCAAGAAACTTCCAGACGGTTCCATGCCCATCGACCGCATTTTTGAAGGTGGGCCTTGGATCGATTGGGAGTTTGATATTGGCTGGGCCATCCACGCCAAGCAAAACCCGGTGAAGTGGATCAAGAAATATGGCGCGCGCATCACCTCGGTTCACATCAAAGAATTCGCGGTGAATGGCAATATGGAAGTGGAGCTTGGCCAAACCATTGTCGGCAAGGGCAAGGGCAATTGGCCAGAAATCATCAAAGCGCTGCGCGAACATTCGCGCTGCAGCCAATTCATTTTGGAGCACGACAATCCAGCGGATTACAAGGCCTGGGCCAAGGGTTCGTTTAATTACGTTTCGAAACTTTAATCTCGTCCTCGCCCGCTACTTCAGCGGGAGAGGAAAGGGGCCCACCGAAGCGTCAGCGTAGGTGGGATAGGTGAGGGGCAGTCAAGCTCTGAGCCAGTTCCCCCTCACCTCCCCGTCGTGAAGAACGACGGGTCCCTTCCTCTCCTGCAAGCGGGAGAGGACATCAAAATCAAGGAGCAACATTATGTCAAAAACCCTCGGCGTCGGCATCATCGGATGTGGCAATATCTCTGAGGCCTATCTCAAACTGGCCCCGCTGTTCAAAGGCATCGAAATCAGAGCCGTGGCCGATATCAACATGAAGGCCGCAGAAGCGCGCGCCACCCAATTCAACGTCAAGCCCCAATCAGTTAAAGACCTGCTGAAGAACAAGGATATAGACATCGTGGTGAACCTCACAGTTCCCGCCGTGCACTATAAAGTTTCAAAACAGATTCTGGATGCAGGCAAGCACGTCTATTCCGAAAAGCCGCTCACGCTGTCTTATAAGGACGCGGTGTCTCTCCAAAAATATGCCAAAAAGAAAAAACTGCGCGTCGGTTCTGCGCCAGATACATTCCTCGGCGCATCACATCAACAAGCCCGCAAAGCCATTGATGATGGCAAAATCGGCAAGGTCGTGTCGGGCACATGTCACTTCATGGGACCGGGCATGGAAATGTGGCATCCAAATCCTGATTTCTTCTTCGTGCCCGGCGGTGGCCCAATGTTGGATATGGGGCCTTATTACATCACCAATCTGATCAACCTGATTGGCCCCGTCAAACGTGTGACTGCCCTCGCCACCACAGGCCGCAAAGAACGTGTGATTAACAGTCAGCCGGATAATCCCCGCAATGGCGAAAAGCTGAAAGTGAAAACCCCAACAACCTACCACGCGCTGTTGGAATTTGCCCAAGGGGCTTGTATCACCGTTTCTCTGTCTTGGGATGTCTGGGCCCACAAGCATCAGAACATGGAAATTTACGGTCAAACGGGTGCCATGTTCGTGCCCGATCCAAACTTCTTCGGCGGCGATGTGATGGTGGCTGGCAGCGATCAAAAGCCAGAAGCCATGAAAGCCTGGGATCATCCCCTGGGCAAAATCAACTGGGGCCGCCCCGGAGGCGCGCAGGAATGGGCAAACTATCGTTGCGCGGGCCTTGCTGATATGGCCGATGCCATCATGAAAAAGCGCCTCGCACGCTGTGATATTTCATTGGTCGCCCATGTCGTGGAAGTGATGACGGCGGTGATGGAATCAGGCGTCAAACATAAAGTCATCAAACTGAAATCCACCTGCAAACGCCCCGCCCCCCTAGGGCCGGAAGAGGCACGATCCCTGATGAAGTAAAGGTAACTTTCCCTCCCCTGCCTTCAGGGGAGGGAGAAATAAAGTGGAGAACCAATATGCTCTACAACCGCACCGGAAATTCTGGCCTTCTCTTGCCCGCGCTTTCGCTCGGCCTCTGGCACAGCTTTGGCGCCACTTCTGACCACGCCAACAAGCGCGCGCTATGCCGCAAAGCTTTTGACTTGGGCATCACACATTTTGATCTTGCCAATAATTATGGCCCACCAGCAGGCTCAGCCGAAGAAGCCTTCGGCGAAATCCTGGCGACAGATTTCAAAAATAAACGGGACGAACTCATAATCTCCACCAAGGCCGGCTATCACATGTGGGATGGGCCTTATGGTGAATGGGGCAGCCGCAAATATATGATTGCGAGCCTGGACCAAAGCCTGAAACGCATGAACTTGCCTTATGTGGATATTTACTATTCGCACCGCTTTGATCCCAATACGCCTTTGGAAGAAACCATGGGAGCGCTTGCCCATGCCGTGCAGTCCGGCAAGGCACTCTATGTGGGCATTTCAAATTATCCTGCCAAGCAAACCCGCAAGGCTGCCAAGCTGCTGCGGGAAATGGGAACCCCTTGCCTCATCCACCAGCCGCGCTTCAATATGCTGCAACAAGAGCCAAAAGAGCAGGGCGTGTTCAAAGCCGCAGATGAAGCCGACATGGGCGTCATCTGTTTCTCACCACTGGGCCAGGGCCTGCTCACATCGAAATATCTCAATGGTATTCCCGAAGGCAGCCGTGCAACACTGGGTGGTTTCTTGAAAAAGGATCAAATTACAGCACCACTCGTCGAAAAGCTCCGTGCACTGAATAAATTAGCTGAGGCCCGCGGTCAGACTCTGGCGCAAATGGCCATCGGCTGGGTGCTCGCCCACGAGGAAGTCACCTCAGCTTTGATCGGCGCATCACGGCCGGAACAAATCGAAGATGCAGTGGGGGCGTTGGGGAATTTAAAGTTTACGAAGGTGGAGTTAGGGAAGATTTCCGGATTGATCGCCAGCTGACAGAGCCCTCATCCGCCTGTCGGCACCTTCTCCCATGCCGAAGGCCGGATTGGGGCCTCTTAGGATCTCACACCACGCCCCAACTCTTCGCCACTGCGTCATAAGCGTGCAACTCGCCAAGCGCGATATCAAACCACGCACCATGTAAACCAAGCTCGCCCTTGTTCTCGCGCACGCGCAACCACGGGAAGGTCCGCAAATTCGCCAGTGAATGTTCCACCGAGGCATGTTCAACGGCAGTCTGTAAATCTTCCCCGTGCTTGTGGTCATGTTTTACAACGTCTGCCACATCGTGAACATCACTCATCCACTTGCCGATGAAATCGCCAGCGCTGAGCGGGTCACCGCCTTCGACAACGGCTCGAATGCCACCGCAGCGCCCATGCCCCATCACCACAACGTCTTTGACACCGAGCTGCAACACGGCAAATTCGATGGCTGCTGACGTGGCATGATGCCCGCCATCAGGCGCATAGGGTGGCACCAGATTGGCCACATTACGCATCACGAAGATTTCTCCAGGCCCCGCGTCAAAAATCGTTTCGGGTGCAGCCCGGCTGTCACAACACGCAATGATCATCAGCTTAGGTTTTTGAAGCCCTGCACCCAGAGTACGGTAGCGTTTTTCGTCCTGCGCATAGCGCCCGGTACGAAAGCGACCATACCCTGCCAGCAAATGATCCGGTAAACCCATTAAAACCCCATATTGTCTGTTTCAGTGGGAAGGGATATGGCGGGGCATGAGCAAAATCCAGTCCTTTTTTCCCACCTTGATTTACCGCGCCGATAAAGCCGCGCCAACTCAACTGAACAATGCGCTGGCCCAAGCGGCAATGGCATTGGCCCAGGATGATGCAGCGGGGATCAAATGGTGCGAGAAACATGGCTATGCAGGCTATACATCCTTCGGCTCGCTCGACGTTTTAACGCTGCAAAATTCGCCGTTTAAGTCGCTCGCGAAAACCCTCGACAAACACGCCGCTGCCTTAGCCAAGGCACTGCACTGGGATATTAGAGGCGGCAAACCCATTTGCGACAGTCTCTGGGTCAACCTGCTGCCCGAAGGCGGCTCCCACACCTCGCACATCCATACCAATTCGGTAATCAGTGGCACATACTACGTAGCCGTTCCACAAGGGGCGGGGCCCATTGTGTTTGAAGATCCGCGCCATGCGATGATGATGGCAGCGCCGCCTCGCAAAACCAATGCACCAAACGAATTCAGAAACCACATCAGCCTCATGCCCGCCGCCGGTTCCGTTTTGATGTGGGAAAGCTGGTTGCGCCACGAAGTGCCCATGAATAAAGCCCAAGGCCTGCGCATTTCAGTGAGTTTCAACTACGTGATCGGGCCGAAGTAGACTTAATACGCCCGCGTAAATCCACCATCATGCATGATGTTCAGTCCGGTCATGTGATCAGTGAAAGGTGACAACAATCCTTCAATTGCGGTAGCAACTTCCTCGGGCTGACCATACTTTCGCAATGGCACATTGGCCGTGTCTTCAACCAGAAATTCTTCAAAGCTTTTGCCTGATTTGGCGGCGCGTTCACGCACTGAGTCTTCATACCATTTCGATAGTGTTCCACCCAGTGAGAGCGTGTTGATGTGAATGCCCTTTGGCCCCAGGGCAAAAGCCAGCGTTTTGGCTTCGGCCACCCACGCACAACGGATAACATTGGCCGTGGCGTAGTGACTTAAAACCTGGACGGAACTGATGCCGGAAACCACAACAATTTTGCACCGTTTGCCAACCGTAACTTCTGGTGCCATGTGTGAAATCGCGATCCGCAGAGCCGCCAAGGGACCAATAAAGCTTTCCTGAAAAAGTTGTTGCCAAACGGCTGTCGGTGGCATCGGATCATTCGAGCGGTGCGGCTGCGGCGGCATGAGCACGGTACCGTCCAATTTGATTTTGCTCTGTTCTAAACCTGCCGCGAATTCGGCAATTGAGTTCTCGTCGTTCATGTCGGCGCGAAGGACGAAGTGAGGCTCGGTGGTTTTTTGCAATGAATGAGCAAGGGTCTGCAAATTTCCGGAATCTCGCCCGGAGAGAACCAGCCGACACCCTGATGATGCAAGGCGGGCACAAAGCACTTTCCCAATGCCGCCGGAGGCACCAGTGACAAGAATTGTCCGATTAGAACCGAGCGTTAGATTTTTCATGACAGGCTCCTGAAAATTCACCGATAAATAAGCGCCCGGCAGACAACAAACACAAGCAGTTCATAAATTAACTTACCGCTTCTTCGCCCGCTCTTCATCTTCAAGGTGAAAACTGCGCAGCACATGATGCAGTGCCGGGGCCAGCGCAAAACCAGCAATCGCAAAAAACAAAAAACCGCAAATCAAAGCATAGATACCTTCGAAAATTTGCCCAGAAGATGTCTTCAATTGATCCAAAGGCCCTTCGCCAGCAAGAATCATGGTTGCATCAGCAAAGGCTTGGGGCCAGGTGACTCCATCACCATAATAAACATAGCCCACCATGCCGAACACCAAGGCCACGGCAATGATTGCAGCGGCCCAGCGCGCGTTGCGCCACATGCGCGAGATCAAAATAGCGCGCCGGCTCATGATTTAAACATCGCCTCTCCCAGTTGATCGACAATCAATTGCCCTTTTTTTAAAGCAATATCGGCCACTTCTGCCTTGTCGGCAAATCGATCGGCGCGCACGAACCTGTGAGTCTTGCCATCCTTGCTGATCTTGCCCGCAAGTTGCCATTGGCCAGCTTCTTTGAAAGGCTCGGCCTCAATCAGATACCCTTTGTATTCCAGTGATTTGAGTGGCTCAGCTACTGTTTCAGTTGAACCAAACCATTTGCGCCAAAAACTCATGTCAAATCCTCATGCTGCTACAGCATCGCAATTGGCTGCACATTTAACTGAAGCATCCGTATCCACTTGCAGCGTCACATGTTCAATGCCGTGATGATGTCCAAGCTCCTCACCAATCGCCGCAATGAACGCGTCGCCCGGGTGCCCGCCCGGCATCAGAAGATGCGCCGTCAAGGCCACATCCGTCGTGCTCATCGCCCAGATGTGAAGATCATGCACATTGGCAACGCCCTTTTGGTTGGCCAGGAATGTGCGCACCGCAGCAGGATCAACCTGTTTCGGAACGGCTTTCAATGACATCGCCAAAGCCTCGCGCAACAGGCTCCAACTCGTAAAGATGATAACAGCAACAATCACCATAATAAACATAGCCCACCATGCCGAACACCAAGGCCACGGCAATGATTGC
>JAYWAB010000250.1:0-12432 GCA_043782835.1 Aestuariivirga sp. | reverse complement strand
ACAGCAATCGGCACGCCGAACTTCTTCACGTTTTCCAAATGGCGGCCCAAGTTGGCGCAGCCCTTCTTCAGGGCCTCAAGGTTTTCCAGCTTGAGGTTTTCCTTGGCAACACCGCCGTGCATCTTCAGCGCACGCACCGTTGCCACGATCACAGCGGCAGCAGGCGTAAGGCCCGCCTTGCGGCACTTGATGTCGAAGAATTTTTCCGCGCCCAGATCAGCGCCGAAGCCCGCTTCCGTCACCACGAAATCCGCCAGCTTGAGTGCGGTCTGCGTGGCCATCACGGAATTGCAGCCATGGGCGATATTGGCGAAAGGCCCGCCATGCACAAAGGCCGGATTGTTTTCGAGAGTCTGTACGAGGTTCGGCTGCAAAGCATCTTTCAACAACACCACCATGGCACCGGGGGCTTTCAAATCCTTGGCCAACACCGGGGTCTTGTCTTTCTTGTAGGCCACCACGATCTGGCCGATGCGGCGCTCAAGATCGGCAATGGATGTGGACAGGCACAGGATGGCCATGATTTCAGAAGCCACCGTGATGTCAAAGCCGGCCTCGCGCGGATAGCCATTGGAAACGCCACCCAGCGAACACACGATTTCGCGCAGCGCGCGGTCATTCATGTCCATCACCCGACGCCAGGCCACGCGGCGCGTGTCGATGCCCAGCTCATTGCCCCAATAGATGTGATTGTCGATCATCGCCGAGAGCAGGTTATGCGCGGCTGTGATAGCGTGGAAATCGCCAGTGAAATGCAGGTTGATATCTTCCATCGGCACAATCTGGGCATAACCGCCGCCAGCCGCACCGCCCTTCATGCCAAAGCATGGCCCAAGGGAAGGTTCACGCAAGGCCACGATGGCCTTTTTGCCAATCTTGTTGAGCCCGTCACCCAAGCCCACCGTGGTTGTCGTCTTGCCCTCGCCCGCAGGCGTGGGGTTGATGGCGGTCACCAGAATGAGCTTGCCATTGGGCTTGGCCTTCAGCGTGTCGATGTATTTCAGCGTCACCTTGGCCTTGGTGTGGCCGTAAGGCACCAGATCGTCAGCCGGGATGCCCAGCTTTTTGCCAATCTCCATGATCGGCTTCATCTTGGCTTCGCGGGCAATTTCAATGTCGGATTTAACGGTCATGGCTGATTTCCTCGTGTGATATAAAGTTGCATATCATGAAACAACAGTTTTTCGTGTCTGTCCAGAATCTTGTTCGCGGCACAATACATTCCGCGCCATATGCCATGCCAAGGATAACGCCACAGCAAGAACTATGAGCGACACAGGTTTTGTGTCAGAATGTTTCAGAGGCTGCGTTGCGGCCATTTGCCGGGCAATTTTTACGGAACCTAAAGACGAGGCCGTCTAGTGCTCGCTCATGACAACCCCGTCCACTGAACACCCCGTCCTGCTCGATCTCACGGGCCATGGGATCAACATTGCTGAGCTGAACCGTTCCACCAAGTTTCTCGATGCCAATGGCACGGGGCTTTCGCACCGCACGGCCTGGGCCGGGGCTGGCACGGGGGTTCTGTTCCATGATCCGAACAGCACGGGCCAGATCACCCAGAAGAACCAATATGTCTTTACGGAGTGGGACAAGACTGCCAAGGGTGATCTTGAGGCCCTGCTCAATGTGTTTGATTCAAATGGCGATGGCAAGCTTGATGCCTCGGATGCGAAGTTCAGCCTGTTCAAGGTGATGGTGACCAATGCCGATGGCACAAGCACAGCCCATAGCTTAACCGAGCTTGGCATTACATCAATCAACCTGAAAGCCGATCTCACCAATATCACCTATGCCGATGGCAGCAAGATTACCGGTGAGACGACTTTCACCAAGTCTGACGGCACGACAGGCACAGTGGCCAATATGTCTCTGGCCACTGAGACACAAGGCCATGCGGTGACCAGCACCAGTGCCACTGACGCCAATGGCACAGTTTCAGTCACCAGCACAGGCCTCAACAGCGATGGCTCTAAAGCCTTTGTCGATACATCCTCAACCAGCGCAGATGGCAGCGCCATCACCAACACTTACGACAGCAACGGCGATGGGGTGGTGGATCATATCCAGCTGATCACCACAACTACAGATGCCACAGGCACGCGCACTGAAACGATCACCAACACCAACGGCGGCCATGTGCTGCTGGATTCCATTCAGACGATCACCAGCAGCGACGGCAAGCAAGTCACCATCAACCGCGATACAACGGGCGGCGGCTGGTATAATCAAAGCGAACAACGCGCCACCAGTGCTGATGGCCACCGCAGCGTGGTGGTCACACAGCTTTCTGCCGATGGCCATGAAGTGGTGAGCAGCACCACCACGGTTTCGGCTGATGGCTTTACCCAGAGCATCGGCACGGACCTGACCAGCGATGGTGTGGCCGACCGCATCGCCAATGATGTCATTGTCATCAATGCGGACAGCACGCGAACAACGATGGTTCCAGTCAACAACAATCGACGGAGTATCTCATGTGCAGCCTGAGTTGGGAGAGAGTTAAATCTGGTGTCACGGGTGAGTCTAAATGCTGATTAAGTGCTTTAAAAATTATTGGGTCTTTATGTCAACGTTAGATAATTTTGATCGTCTAAAATGGCTCGTGATTGCGTCGGCAGCTAGTGCGGTGTTGATCGCAATTAATAAGTATGTGTTCGGCGAATTGGAGTTTGGCGGTTATGCGTCCCTGCTACCTATTATCATTGTTGCGATACCCATTTATATGAGCACCATCACACCGAGCAGCAGACCACGTAAAGACTAGATCAATACTGTGACATTGGAATTGAAAAGAGAATTTCATTTTTAGCATTAGGGAATTTCGGTGACAGTGCATTCAATTAAATTAAATGCACTGTCACCGAAATTATCTGGAACCGAAATTGTTTTGAACCAAAACCCACAGACTCCCGCCTTCGCGGGAAGGACGACGTATTGGGATAATGGTTCACCCTAAATTGATCAGAGTCTAAGCCGCCTGCGGCACCAACATCAGGCGGTGCGCCTCGCGAAAGGAAATCAGCTTCTTGCTGCCCTCATCCCAGAGTGTGAGATTGACGCATTTAAAACTCTGCCACAGCGTTATGCGGCCCACGCTCTTCAGCTCTGGGAAATCCCGCAAAACCTGTGGCAAGCGGTAAAACGGAATGCGGCTGCTCAGATGATGCAAATGGTGAATGCCGATATTGCAGGTGAGCCACATCAGCGGCTTGGGCAGATCATAATACGAGCTGCCCCGCAGCGCCGCCTCTTCATGCGTCCAGTTCGGCGGCTTTGACCAATGCGTTTCATCAAATTGATGCTGCACATAAAACAACCAGACGCCAGCGCAAGCCGCCAGCACCACCACCGGCAGGTGCACCACCAGAAAAGCGGGAACGCCGATGAAATACATCATCACAATCGCCGCCACCAGGATGCCGGCATTGGTTCCAAAAACGCTTAACCAAGCAGCCCGACCATTTTTAAATGTATCCAAAGGAAAGCGCTGCGCGATCAGAAACACATAAGCCGGGCCTACGCCGAAAAGCACCAATGGATTACGATATAAACGATATTTGAACCGCCCCCCAAGCGAGAGCGCCTTATATTCGGCCAGCGTCAACGTGTTGATGTCGCCAATGCCGCGCCGTTCAAGATTGCCTGAACCCATGTGATGCTGCGCATGGGCATGACGCCAATAGTCATAGGGCGTGAGCGTAAGGGCACCAAGCGCCCGGCCCACCCAATCATTGGCGTGTTTGTTGTTGAACAAAGCCAGATGCCCACAATCATGCTGCAATGTGAAAAGCCGAACGAGAAACCCAGCGGTGGGAATAGACAATGCCAAGGATGCAAAAACACTGATGTGATAAAGCCACCAACTCGCGACCCACAATGCCAGAAACGGCGCAGCCGTTAAGATGACCTCAATGATGGCCCGCTTGTTGCTCGCCAAGCGATAAGGCGCCAACCGTTTGGCCCAGTTTTTCGTTGCGCTCAATTCAAACTCCCACGGTCCAAACAACAATGCCGTGATTCGTAGCCTTTGAAGGCAACACAAGTTTGAGGGTTGAATTCACGTGGGCAGTGTCTTGCCTCTTTTCAGCCGATTTGCCAAGTTACAAAATGAGCGGCCCGGTCTGGCAGGCCGAAAACCCATGTGCCTGATTTGCCCCAGCTTTAGAATATCCGATCAACAGGAATGACATTCACCCCTGTCGATCCGATTTTCAGCCATTCTGCAATGCCATCACGCGTTCTGACAGATAGCCTAAGCCTTCAGTCAGCGCTTGAATATTGCTGCGCTTTGCTTCTTCGGAATTAAATTCCGCCTGCACAATGCGTGCATCAAGCTGCGTCATGATTTTATCATCTGTGCTTCGCATCATCACCGTCAGCTCATGCATCCGCGTGGCAAATTCATTGCTCAGCGTTTCAACCGCACCATCGTGCTTGGTCGACATTTCATCCATCTGCTTGGCAACAGCAACCGAAAGGCCTTCAAGCTTACCAGCAACCAAACTCGACAGGTTCTCCGTCAGCATTTGGTGGTTCTGATCGCTCTGCTGGAGAGCAGAAAGCAGGTTCTTGGAAAGCGCATCAAGCCGATTGTTGGTTTCAACATGTTCATATGAAAATTTCGCGGCATTGTGTCCAATCAGTTGATTGGTCGCCGTCATATCGATGGCCTGCTGTGCGTTTACCATTTCAACGTTGGCAATTTGGGCCTGAAGTTTCTGAACTGCGTCGCGGAACGTGCGGTCAGTTTCTTCCAGAATGATCACCAGTTCTTCCATGCGCTGCTCGTGCAGCTGCCGCGTTGGCCCAAACAAAGCATCGCGAACATCGGCCAATATCTTGCCGGGATCATTCGGATCAACCAGATAGCTCAATGTGGCACTAGCTGGGGCCAAATCCATCTGCGCCTCAGGAGCAGGCACATCGGCCGTCTCGCTGACCCGCGATAGCTTTAAATCGGGCGGCACATGAGAGCTGGCTTTGTTGGCCCCGTTTTGCCCGCGTTTCAGGCTTGCCCGAGGTGTGCGACCACCCGGGAATACGATTGTTGCACCGTTCTTAACATGCGCCGTTTGTGCCATTTTATTCTCCGTAGGTTATGCGCTTCTCATTTGGCCTGTTCAGACATTCCAGACTGAATTCAGCAACAAAAAACACGCCGTCATTTCCGCGAGAAGTTTTGGCAACAAATCACCAAGTCCAACCCGCTCTGATTGAGAGAACTATCAACCCGCGTAAAAATTAAATCCACTCAAAGCTAATTTGGTGGTAAAATCTTAACCTTACTCGCCCGCCCCAAATGACGAGCCGAACAACCAGAGCGCACGAAACGCTGGCCTTGCTCATCATCGTCAAGATTGCCGCAGAGCCGCCCAAATCGAACCTCAAACGCTCTTGAAATTTTGTCCGGATTTGTCTATGAAAAATCGTCGAGTTTCCCCGGTGGGCGCGCTGGCTTTGCACGTTTTGAATAAAAGCGCCTTTGCTACTCTCCTTCCAGAATTCGATTTCCGGGCTCGCGCGTCATCGCGAGATCTGGAAATTCATTGCATCTAAGAAGGAAAAACTATGCAAAAAGGCACCGTTAAGTGGTTCAACACGCAAAAGTGCTACGGCTTCATTCAGCCCGATGCTGGCGGTCCAGATGTGTTCGTCCACATCAGCGCAGTTGAACGCGCGGGCATGCGTGGTCTCAATGAAGGCCAAAAAGTCAGCTACGATATTGTGGCCGACAAGCGCACGGGTAAGTCTTCAGCCGACCAGCTGCAGGCCATCTAAGCGCAAGGCGGATTTTCCGCCCGCGTTTGCTCATCCGGGGGTTTTACCAATACCAAAGCCGCGTTCTTCCTTCGGGAAGAGCGCGGTTTTTGCCTTTTGGGATCACCAATCCACCGCACAGCTCGAAATCGACATTAGGACAAATTTGATCTCGGCACGTTTGCGCTGTCATGCTAGACTGGTCACATGAAGCATAACCAACTTGTGGCGCTTGAACAGGCAGGTATCATTGATGCCGCAAAACGTGCTCAAATCGAAACATTCTTGAACGCCGAATTGGCGAAATCAAACGAGGATGATGTCGGTGCGCCCGCCGCACGGTTCGACCTTACCCACGTGCTGTGGTATGCTGGCGCATTAATCATTATAGCAGCCATGGGCATTTTTACGACCGATGCTTTTAACCGCTTAGGCGGCTGGGCTTTAACCGCCTGCGGTGCGGTTTACGCCATCGCCCTCGTTGCGCTGGGCGATTATTTCTGGTTTCGCCGCAGCTTGCGCACGCCCGGCGGTTTGCTCGTTGCTGCTGCAATCTCGATGGTACCGATGATCATTTATGGCGTGCAAGATGCGCTCGACCTGTGGAAATATGCCTTAGGCGATCCTGGCAAATATCAAAATTTTTATCCCTTCATCAACGGCAGCTGGATATATATGGAAGCCGCAACAGTGATCGCGGCTTTGGTGGCCATGTCGCGCTATCGGTTTCCATTTATTCTGATGATTGCTGCGGTAGCCCTCTGGTTCATGTCAATGGATTTGGCAATGTGGTTTACCGATGCACCCAAAAGCTATGGTGACTTCGAAACACGCCGGATCGTTTCCATGTGGTTTGGTCTTGCAATGATGCTTTGCGCCTGGATCTGGGATGTCATGAAAGGCCGCAACCCGGACATGATGTTTTGGATTCACATCTTTGGTGCCCTGACCTTCTGGTCAGGCTTAACCATGCATGAAGGCGGCACAGACTTTCAGAAATTCCTCTATTGTCTGATCAACCTGGGGCTAATTGCTTACAGCCTGTTTATAGATAGGCGCGTCTACGCCATGTTCGGCGGCATCGGTGTGGCCACATATCTGGGTTATTTAGCCAATGACATATTCAAGGATTGGCTTGGCTTTTCTTTTGCACTATCGGCCATTGGCCTTGCCATCATTTTCGCTGGTCTGTGGCTCAACAAGCACCGTGCCTCTATGACGCACAGATTAAGTGACGCGCTGCCGACGCTATTGCAACGTCTACGCCCCATTGACGTGGGCTGAGGCAGATCACCAATCCGGCGTGCGATCTCCGCCCACAAACTGCGCGGACTTGGCGGTATATTCAAAGAGCTCAATGCGCTCGCCCGATGGCCCCTTGGTCCACGCCTGCCAGGTGTCATCCACACCATATTTCTTGTCGGTGACCTCAACCCCCTTGGCGCGGATGTGTTTGATGGCATGATCAATTGACGTCACTTCAAAACAGAAATGATTGATCGCCCCCAGAGACGGGAACGGCGCGTCGGAATGGAAGAAGATTTCAATCCACGTCCGCGCCCCCGCTTCGATATAGAGGCCGATCTTCTTGCCCGCCTTGGTGAATTCAAAGGCTTTCTTGAGGCCCAACACTTCGCAATAAAAATGTTCGGACGCAGCAAGATCCTGCGTCATCATGCAACTGTGTGCAACTTGTTTCACAAATGTCATTCACTGGCTCCTGTTTGCAGTTGTTTGATCCGTTGTTTGGTGAGGCGCGCCATGCAGCCATTGACCAGCATCGGCTCCCCTGAGCCGCCATGCATTTCAAACCCCTGCCAGGCGCATTCGGCATCGCGAAAAGCAATCCATGCACGTTGCGATGAAAGCAGAGCATCGGCATATTCGGTTTTACCTGTGTCTTTGTCGCTGGCCTCGGCATCGGCCTTGAGCTTCGGCCAAAGCGCATTCAATTCCTTGTCGGCCTTTTCAAAATCGAGCCCGGCACATTGTGTCATCGCGCTTTGATCTTTTGGGTCTTTACAATCAAGTGCATCTTCCGCCTGGGCAGCGCCTGCCAAAGCCATCAGCACAAGCCCAACAACGAACTTCATCACAATCCTCAATGCTATTTGCAAATCGCGGTGACATTGCCATACTCGCCTCCTATTCAAAAGGGCAGATGATGGCAGACCCCACTTATTACGCGCCGCACGGCGGCCTTCCCCCGCAGTCCCAATTGCTGACGGGCCGGGCGATCTTCACGCCAGCCTATGCCGTCATCCCCAAAGGCGTAATGATGGATATTGTGACCAGCCTCTTGCCCGGCTGGGAGAAAACGCGGGCCTGGATCATCGCAAGGCCTATGTCAGGCTTCGCCGAAACCTTCTCGCAATATATACTGGAAGTTTCCCACGGTGGTGGTGCCATCAAGCCAGAGCCTGATGTCGATGCGCAAGGCGTGCTCTTCGTAATCGATGGCTCCGGGATTCTCCATCTGGATGGCCGTGATCATATTCTGGTGCCGGGGTCATACACCTATCTCCCAGCAGGAGAGCCTTGGCGTTTTCACAATTCAAGCGCTGAGCCCGTGCGCTTCCATTGGGTGCGCAAGGCGTGGGAACCCGCCCATGGCGTGGCCAAGCCGCACGCTTTTGTCACCCACGAAAGCCAAGCCACAGTCGTCGAAATGCCCGACACCAATGGCGCGTGGAGCACGATACGCTTTGTCGAGCCCACCGATCTGCGCCACGACATGCATGTCAACATCGTCAATTTTCTGCCGGGTGGCACAATCCCCTTCGCCGAAACCCATGTGATGGAACACGGGCTCTATGTGCTCGAAGGCAAGGCGGTTTACCGCCTGAACAATGATTGGGTAGAAGTTGAAGCCGGTGACTTCATGTGGCTCCGCGCCTTCTGCCCGCAAGCCTGCTATGCCGGCGGCCCGGGGCGCTTTCGCTATTTGTTGTACAAGGATGTCAATCGCCATGCGCGGCTAAGGTATAAATGAAAATTGAACCCCTCACGCGCATGGCTTTTGCACCTTTCGGTGAGGTCCTTGAAATGGACGGTGCTGAGCTGATCAACATCAACCAGAACTTCGCCCAACGTTTCAACAATCTTGCGCGGGTCGATGTCGCCAACGAAGGCGGCCGCGTGAATATCAGCCTTGCGACAGCTGTTCCACGCCCACAGCCAATTGCCATCACGATGATGGAGCGGCACCCGCTTGGCAGCCAGATTTTCCACCCGCTTGAAGATGTGCCCTGGCTGGTTTTGGTGTGCGGTGACCCACAAGATACTTCCAGCTTTCGCTGTTTTCGCGCCACGGGCCAGCAGGGCATCAACTACACCCGAGGCGCGTGGCACCATCCTCTGCTGGTGTTGCAGCCACAACGGTTTTTCATTGTGGACCGCATGGGGCCGGGGAATAATCTTGAAGAGGTAAAGTTGAAGGTGGCGTGGGAGATCGCCTTATAGGGCTCTTCGAGGCTGCTTCGCGGCACCTCACAGGGTGAGGCACCACTATGCACCCTCATGCTGAGGTGCCCAGCGCAGCTGAGCCTCGAAGCATGCGCCGCGAGATCAATTCCCCAAGCGCTGCACCAATCCGCAAAACTTCGTCACATCTTCCTGCGGTGTGGCGAAGGATGTGACCAGTCTGGCGCAGACCTCACCATCTTCCAATCCCTCCAGCGGCCATTCATAAAACTTCGCCCCGGCTTTTTGCAGAGCTTCAAACAAGCGGCGCGGCATGATCGGAAAAACTTCATTGGCTTCAACGGGTGCCGCCAGACGAACGCCGGAAACAGCTTCAAGTGTCGCTGCAAGTTCTGCTGCTAACACATTGGCCCAGGCTGCATTTTCAAGCCAGAGCCCATCTTTCAAATAGGCCAACATCTGCGCCGAAAGATAACGCCCTTTCGACAGCAATTGCCCGGCCCGCTTGCGCAAGTAGAGAAAATCCTCGGCAAGCTTTTCATCAAAGAACACCACGCATTCCAAAATCATCGCGCCGTTTTTTGTGCCGCCAAAAGACAGCACATCAATGCCCGCCTTCCACGTCATCTCGGCGGGCGTGCATCCGAGATGGACCAGTGCATTGGCAAAACGCGCACCATCCATGTGGCATTTCATGCCGGATTGGTGTGCCAGTGTGGTGAGCGCCTTGATTTCGTCAGTGCTGTAAACTGTACCCAACTCTGTGGCCTGCGAGAGTGAAAGTGCTGAAGGCTTGGCCCCATGTTCACCATGGACGAACTGCGCGAGCTTGGCGGCAACGGCAGCGGGCGTGATCTTGTTGGTGTTGCCTGAAACCGTGATGAGTTTCGCGCCGCCAGTGAACAATTCCGGGCAATTGCATTCATCGGTATTGATGTGACTGCCTTCATGGGCGACGATGCCACCGTAAGGCGGGCACAGGGCCGAGAGCGCCAGACTGTTGGCTCCCGTACCATTCATCACAAAAAAGGCCTTCACCTTTTTCTCGAAGATTTTCGAGAGCGCCGCCTCCGCCTCTGCCGCCCCATCATCATGACAATACGACACATCGGTCAGCCGATGATTGGCCTCCACCATGGCCTGCATGATCTTGGGGTGAACGCCATAGACATTATCGGAAGTGAAGTTCATTGTGGGCTCCTGAGAACTGTCCTCTATACTTTCAGAGCAAGTCTTTCAACACAACGACTTTATACAAAGCGAGTTCAATCACCCTTCCCCCTTCGGGGGAAGGTGGCGCGAAGCGACGGATGAGGGCCTGAGTGCCAAGCCGAGTGTTAAAAAAATCTAAGATTGAGGGCGCGATAAGGCCCTCATCCGCCCTCCGGGCACCTTCTCCCGTGGGGAGAAGGGTAAAATAATCTTTTACCCCGCCAATTTCACCGGAACGCGGATATAATGCACGCCGTTGGAATCCGCTGGCGGCATTTTGCCGGCGCGCATGTTGACCTGAATGGAGGGCAGCAACAGTGTCGGAGCGGAAAGGGTTTTGTCGCGGGCCGAGCGCATCGCGACATAGTCATCCTCGCTCACCCCCTCATGCACATGCACATTGCCGCGCTTTTCATCACCCACAGTGGTTTCCCACACATAGGTCTTACGCCCATTCTTTGGTAGATAATCATGACACATGAACAGCCGTGTTTCGGGCGGCAGCGCCATCAACCTTTGGATGGAGCGATAGAGAATGCGGGCGTCCCCGCCGGGAAAATCCGCCCGCGCCGTGCCATAATCAGGCATGAACAACGTGTCGCCCACAAACACCGCATCGCCAACTTTGTAGGAAACGCAAGCTGGCGTGTGGCCCGGCGTGGCGATCACTTCAACTTCAAGCACACCGATGTCGAATGTCTCACCGTCTTTCACCAAACGGTCGAACTCAGCCCCACTGCCGGAAACATCCTGCGCATTGAAGATCGGACGAAAGATATTCTGCACTTCGCGAATGCGCTCGCCAATCACCACAGCGGCACCCGTCTTCAGCCGGATATAAGGTGCGCCCGAAAGATGATCGGCATGAACATGGGTTTCGAGAATGAGCGCGATCTGGCATTTCTCTTCCGCCGCCTTGGCCAGAACCCTATTGCCGGAATCTACATTTGAATGGCCTGACGCATGATCATAATCCAACACCGGATCCACCACCGCCGCGACACGCGTTTTGGGATCGATCACCAGATAGGTGACGGTGTGTGTGGGTTCATCGAAGAAGGAATGGATGATGGGATGGGTCATATACGCCTCACTGAAAGACATCATAGGCGCAATCGCCCCCGCGCGCAAAGCGCAGCCTAAGGCAACACCCGCCCCGGATTGAGAATGCCCTTGGGGTCAAACAGTTGTTTCAGACCGCGCATCAATTCCAGCTCGAGAGGGCTTTTGATGTCGCGCATGTCTTCAGTCTTGAGCCGACCGATGCCATGCTCGGCGCTGACGGAACCATTGCGCTTCAAGACTTCGGCATAGACCACCGCATTCATCTCACGCCATTGCGAGAGATAGGCCTGCTTGTCCATGCCGACAGGTTGCGTCACATTAAAATGCAAATTGCCATCACCCAAATGGCCAAAGCCACAAACGCGTGCGCTGGGCATGAAACGCGATACTGCAGCCGTAGCCGCCTCAATAAACTCGGGCACTTTTGAAACAGGCACCGAAATATCATGCTTGATCGAACCGCCTTCAAATTTCTGCGACTCAGACAGCGCCTCGCGCAGATTCCAAAAACTGCGACGCTGGGCTTCCGATTGCGCCACAACCCCATCTGTCACCAGACCTTGCTGCATGGCGGACTCTAGACAGTTCTCCAGCGCTTCAGGTGCTGCATCCGCAAATTCCAAAAGTACCACCCAGGGTGAGGCTTCGGCCAGCGGGTTGACGGCCTGCAAATGCTTGACGGCAAAGCCCACCCCAATCTCCGGCATCAACTCAAAGGCCACGACGCGGTTGCCGCTGGCGGATTTGGCAATGGAAAGCAGCGCCACCGCCGCCGCCGGATTGGGCACAGCGCAGAATGCCGTATCCACGCGCTGTGGCCGCGGTAGAAGCTTCAACACCGCCGCCGTGATCACGCCAAGCGTTCCCTCAGCACCGATGAACAGGTCTTTGAGGTCATAGCCCGTATTGTCCTTGCGAAGCGCTTTGAGGCCATTCCAAATGCGCCCATCGGCCAGCACCACTTCAAGGCCC
>JAYWAB010000249.1:0-2239 GCA_043782835.1 Aestuariivirga sp. | reverse complement strand
GCAGTAGTGAAGAACAATCTTACAAGACTAGGAAATGGCGCTGCTCACGAATTGAAATGTCAAACGTTTTAACCAGGGAGACTACCATGCACACTATTTCGAATATGACTCGCCGGGCTATGCTCGGCACAGTTGGGGCCGCAGCACTTGCTGCGCTGTCGGTTCAGGCCAGTGCAGACGATCTTGTATTGAAGATTGGATTTGTCGGCGTTACCAGTGGCCCCGCTGCCGCGTGGGGCACGTCAAAGGTCCGCTCGATGCAAACGCTCGAGGCCATGTACAATGAGGCTGGCGGCGTCAAGATCGGCGACAAGACTTATAAGATCAAAGTTGTCACGTTTGATGACCAGAAGGATCCGAAACGTGCCGTTGAAGGCATGGAAAAGATGGCCCAAGAAGGCATTCACTATGTTGTCGGGCCCAATGTCGATGACGGCGCTGCCGCCGTCCGCCCGGTGGCTGAAAAGAACAAGATTATTTACTTCCCCTACGCTTTCCCCAAATCACTTTATCAAAAACCTGCTTCCAACGCCGTACTCGGCATGATTGCCAACTATCAATCAGGCCCGGCGATTTACAAATATCTCAAGGACAACAAGGGTGTGAAGAAGGTTGCTTTTGTCGCGGCCAATGAATCCGATCCATTGAGCCAACGTGACGGTGGTGTTGCCGCCGCCAAGGCGCTGGGCCTTGAGGTGGTTGCCGAAAAAGACACCTATCAGAACGACACGCGTGATTTCACGCCTGTTCTGACCCCAATCGTTGGTTTGAAGCCGGATCTTATTGTTCTCTCGGGCGTGGCTCCGGCAAATGCTCCGCTCTTGATCCGCTCGGCCCGTGAGCTTGGTTACAAAGGCCTGATCTCCACTGAAACGGCGCAGGATGCTAAGGTGCTGGCGGAAGGTGCCGGTGAATTGGCCAATGGCTTTATTTCGGTTGGCGGCGCTTCAACACCCGAAATCGCTTCGGACCAGATGAAGGCCTTTGTGGCACGCTATACAAAAATGTTTGGTGAATATAATGACGAGTCCAACACTAAGGTCTATGCGCTCGACTATATTCTCGACACGATCAAGGCCGATCCGGCAGCCATCGACAATATTGATGAGTTCAAAAAGACCATGGATACATTCTCGGCACCAAACCCCTATCTCAAGGGCGATGCCAAGCTGAGCTACGTCGGCATGACGTCCTTCGGTCAAAAGCGCCAAGTTGCGGTTCCCATGGTTGTGACCGAATACAAAGATGGCGCTTTCCAGACCCTTTTTGTAGGTACGGTTGACTAATCCTCCCGGTCGCTGAACCATGAGAGAGGTCCGACATTTTGTCGGACCTCTCTCACATTGATATCTTTTTGATCGGGGCGATGAAATTATGGAACAAGTTATAGCAAATGGGCTCTATCTCGGTACGCAGTATGCGTTGATCGCGCTTGGCCTGACACTGATATTCGGCCTTATGAACGTGCTGAATTTTGCCCACGGGCAGATGTATGTATTGGGTGGCTTTATCACATATGCTGTCTATGGCCGGTTGGGGCTGCCTTTTGTGGTGGCCGTTCTTGCTTCCGGCATGACACTTGCGGTGATTGGCGCATTGATGGAGCGCTATCTCTTCCGCACGGTGATCAAACGCAGCCACCGCGAGGAAAGCACCATGCTTCTTGCAGCAGCGACGGCTTTCTTCTTTGACGCTGTTATTCTCCTGGTGTTTGGCGAAAAGCAGCGCGGCGTTCCCAAGATCGTCAATGGCGTGTTCAACGATTTTGGCATCATTCTGCCTTATGACCGTCTTCTCGTGGGGTTGCTCGCGGCAATATTCATCGCCGGATTCATTCTTTTCATGAAATACTCAAAGCCTGGACGCGCCATGCGCGCCCTTGCCCAAGACAGGGTTGCGGCCCAACTCATGGGCGTTGAGGTCGAACGCTATACCATGGTGGGGTTTGCCCTCGGCGCAATGCTGGCTGGCATCACCGGCGGGTTGCTCGTGACAATCACCGGCGTCAACGCCGGCATCGGCGGCCCCATATCAATCAAGGCATTCACGATGGTCATGATCGGCGGTGCCGGTGTTGTCGGTGGCGCCATTGCCGGTGGCTTCATACTCGGCATGATGGAATCCGTTGGCCTCACTGTGCTTCGCGAATATGGCGATGTCACCTATCTCGCTATTTTTGCAGCGCTGATTGTGTTTCTCAGCATCAGGCCCAATGGCCTGATGGGCAAGCCTTGGGGTT
>JAYWAB010000248.1:0-11368 GCA_043782835.1 Aestuariivirga sp. | reverse complement strand
TTCACGCGGTCAGCGATATCGCTCATGTTTCTTTCCTTGCTTAATCTCAACTATTGCCTGCCGAGCACGCTTTGGCGTGACCCTTCATGGCCTGCTGCGGCTCGTTACTAGCATAATTCTATGACAGGTCAAAAGCAGGATTTTTGAATTAATTTTCATTGGAGAGTGACCATTCAACTTCAACCAGAGCGTGGTATTGATTTCAGGATGATTTGATCGGTGTTTTCCAAGAGCTTGTTCATCCGACGGCGGGCTTCGGTGGCATCGCCGGCAATGACCGCACGTACGATGTCTTCATGCATTTTGAGGGCCATGCCGAGCTTGGGGTTGCGGTTTGTGGTATAATCGAAAAGCTGGAACAGCGCAGAGGCGATGACCGCGCCAAAGGGGGTCAAAAGTTCATTGCCCGCAGCAGCTAAAAGCGCGTCGTGAAACTCTAAGTCTGCCGAGACCAAATGCTTAGCGGGTTTGGCGGTCCGCATGGCTTCGATGGCGGCCACCAGCCGATCAATATGATGTTGCTTGCGTTTGGCAGCGGCCAGTGCGGCGATGCCTGGCTCAATCAATTTGCGGGCTTCTTGCGTGGTGAGCAGGAAGGCCTTGCGGTCGGTTGCGGCGCGGTGCCATTCCAACACTTCCCTATCCAGCAAGTTCCAGCGGGTGCGAGGCTCTATGCGAGAGCCGATTTTGGCGCGCGATGTGATGAAGCCCTTGGCGGTGAGCAGTTTGATGGCCTCGCGCACGGCGGTTCGCGAGGCAGTGTAGCTCTGGCCCCATTGTGCCTCATTTGGCAAAACTGTGCCGGGCAAGAATTCGCCAGCCAAAATACGCTCCCCGATACTGCGAGCGATGTCGCTGTGCAATTTGGTTTTGGCACGCACACCCCGACTTGCCACCCAAGGCGACCGTATTCTCTTATTTATCATACAAATGGCTTGCCTCAACTTCGGCCCTATATTATGGTCTCATTCCACGCGCATGCAAGCCCGCTTCAGGGTTCAAAATGGCGCGGCATTTCAAGGGAGAAACTTCAATGCTCAATCGTAGACATTTCATCGCTTCAGTGGCTGGCGTTGCCGCTGCTGTTGCAGCTGGCAAGTCCTTTGCCGCTGACAAAGGCCTGATCGGCATTTCGATGCCCACCAAGTCTTCAACCCGTTGGATTTCGGACGGCGAATCCATGGTGAAGGAATTCACCGGAATGGGTTACACCACAGATCTGCAATATGCAGAAGATGATATTCCCAACCAACTCGCACAGATTGAAAACATGGTCACCAAGGGTGCCAAGGTTTTGATCATCGCTGCAATCGATGGCTCCACGATGGGCGACATTTTGAAGAAGGCCCATGAGGCCGGTGCAAAAGTGTTCTCTTACGACCGCTTAATCACCAAGACAGCAAATGTTGATTATTATACCACCTTCGACAATTTCGGCGTGGGTGTATTGCAAGCCAATTCATTGGTTGCTGGTTTGAAGGAACGATTCGGTGCTGTGAAGCCATGGAACGTTGAATTGTTTGGCGGTTCGCCGGATGACACCAACGCTGGCTATTTCTACAATGGCGCGATGTCTATCCTTCAGCCATTGATCGACTCGAAGGGGATCATCATTGTTTCTGGCCAAGTGGGCATGGAAAAGGTCGGTACACTGCGTTGGGATGGTGCTGTGGCCCAAGCCCGCATGGATAACTTGCTCTCGGCCAACTACACTGACAAGAAAGTCCACGGCGTTCTCTCGCCTTACGATGGTCTGTCACGCGGCATTATCTCGTCGCTCAAAGGCGTGGGTTATAAGCCAGGCGCTGAAATGCCAATCGTCACCGGACAAGATGCAGAAATCGCATCGGTCAAAGGTATGAATGCCGGCGAACAATATTCAACCGTGTTTAAAGACACACGCGAGCTCGCGAAAGTGACGGCGAAAATGGTTGACGTTGTTCTCGGCGGCAAGGCACCCGAAATCAACGACACCAAGACCTATAACAATGGTGTGAAAGTTGTTCCTTCCTACCTCTTGACGCCACATAGCGTCGGCAAGGGCGACATCAAGGCCGCCTTGGTGGATTCAGGCTATTATACCCAAGCCAAGATCGACAACTAAGATCGATTTGATCACGGGCCTTGCAAATTTGCGGGGCCCGTGTTTTTTATGGCTATCTGAGGCAAGGGGAGCGCGATGCAGCCCATTCTTGAAATGCGCGGCATAACCAAGACATTTCCGGGGGTGAACGCGCTTTCGGATGTGAACCTTGACGTGCGCCCGGCCGAAATCCACGCTGTGGTGGGCGAGAATGGTGCAGGCAAATCCACTTTGATGAAAGTGCTTTCGGGGGTTTATCCCTTTGGCACCTATACGGGCGATATTTATTTCGAAGGCGGCGAACGCAAGTTTGGTAAGATCGCCGATAGCGAAAAAACGGGCATCATCATCATCCATCAAGAGCTGGCCCTTGTGCCGCTTCTCTCCATTGCCGAAAATATTTTCCTTGGCCATGAGACGGCCAAGCATGGAGTGATCAACTGGTTTGAAGCCATCACCCGCACCAAGGACTTGTTGAAAAAAGTTGGGCTGAACGAACACCCCAACACGCTGATCACAAATCTGGGCACGGGCAAACAACAGCTTGTGGAGATTGCCAAGGCACTCAACAAGAAAGTGAAGCTGCTCATACTGGATGAGCCAACGTCGAGCTTGAACGAAACGGATTCCAACGCGCTGCTTGAATTGCTCAAAGGCTTTCGTGCGCAGGGCATTTCATCTATTTTGATTTCGCACAAGTTGAATGAAATTTCCAAAGTGGCAGATCGCATTACCGTGCTGCGTGATGGCAAGACGGTGGACACACTGGATTGCCACGCTGAAAAAATCAGTGAAGACCGGATTATCAAGGCCATGGTGGGCCGCGAGCTCACCGATCGCTTTCCACCCCGGGAAGCCAAAATTGGCGCGCCTATTTTTGAAGTGATAAACTGGAACTGCTTTCACCCGCAACATGCTGAACGGCAGATGATCAAGAATATTGATCTCACGGTGCGTGCCGGCGAAGTGGTGGGGATTGCGGGGCTGATGGGATCGGGCCGCACAGAACTGGCCATGTCACTTTTCGGCAGGGCCTATGGCCAGAAGATTTCGGGCGACGTTTTAATCCATGGCAAACCTGCGGATGTTTCGACCATTCCCAAAGCCATGGATGCGGGGCTGGCCTATGTCACGGAAGATCGCAAGACTTATGGTCTCGTTTTGATTGATCATATCAAACACAATATTTCATTGGCCAATCTTGATGGTGTGGCGAAATATTCAGTGGTCGATGATCTGGTTGAACTGGCCATTGCCAATAAATACAGGCGTGACTTAGGAATTCGCTGCTCATCGGTTTTCCAAACGACGGTCAATCTTTCGGGTGGCAATCAGCAAAAAGTTGTTCTGTCGAAATGGCTCTTCTCCGGACCTGATGTTTTGATCTTGGATGAACCCACACGCGGCATTGATGTGGGTGCTAAATATGAAATTTATGGAATCATCAACGGCCTTGCCGAAGCGGGCAAAGCGGTGATTGTGATCTCGTCCGAAATGCAGGAATTGCTGGGGATCTCGGATCGCATCTATGTGATGAACGAAGGGAAATTCGTGGCTGAAATGCCCGCCAAAGACGCCAGCCAAGAGAAGATCATGCGCGCCATTATGAAATCATGGGACAAGTAAGATGACCGATATTACCCAAGTAAAACCCGATTTCATGCGCTTTGTGCGCAATAATATTCGCGACTATGCGCTGTTGATTTCTCTTCTCGCGATCATGATTTTCTTCCAGTTCAATACCCATGGCACTTTGTTCAAGCCTGTAAATATGACCAATCTGCTTTTGCAGAACAGCTACATCGTGGTGATGGCTTTGGGCATGCTGCTGGTCATCGTGGCGGGTCATATTGATTTGTCGGTGGGGTCTGTCTCCGGATTCATCGGTGCTGTGGCCGCTGTTTTGATGACTGGCACGTCGCCCAATCCTGATTTGTTCACTATCCCGAAATTTGATTTTGTAACTGCGTCCATACTCTGCTTGGCATTGGGCGGAGCAATTGGTGCTGTGCAGGGCTATTTCGTTGCTTACTACAAAATCCCCGCCTTCATCGTCACTTTGGCGGGCATGTTGATTTTCAAAGGTCTGGCCTTGGCTGTTTTGGGCGGCGCATCCGTTGGGCCCCTGCCCCCCACGTTCCAACTGCTCAGCACCGGATTCTTGACGGACATCTTCAATATTCAGATGTTCGGCGCACCTTTCAATCTGCTGGCGCTTCTGATTGGTGTGTTGATCACATCACTTCTTATCTTTTTCAATTTCAAAGAGCGCCGCAGCCAGTTGGCACATGGTTTGGCGGAAGAGCCGGAGGCCATTTTCTATGGCCGGAATTTGCTGATCGCGGCTGCTTTGATCGGTTTCAGTTTCATCATGGGCCAATACAAGGGACTGCCCAATGTTTTGATTGTGATGTTTGCATTGATTGCACTGTTCGTTTTCATCACCACGCGCACCACCTTCGGCCGTCGGATTTATGCCATGGGTGGCAATGAGAAGGCGGCCAAGCTTTCTGGTGTCAACACCGAGCGGCTGACCTTCTGGATTTTCACGATTATGGGGGCACTGGCCGCTTTGGGCGGTTTGATTTTCGCAGCTCGTTTGAATGTGGCCACGCCCAAAGCCGGCGCTGGCTTTGAGTTGGAAGTCATCGCCGCCTGTTTTATCGGGGGTGCTGCTGTCACTGGCGGTGTCGGCAAAATTGTGGGCGCGGTGATCGGGGCTTTTATCATTGGTGTCATGAACAATGGCATGTCGATCATGGGCATCGGCATTGACTGGCAATTCGTCATCAAAGGCTTTGTTTTGATGTTGGCCGTGTTCCTTGATGTCTATTATAAGAATAAGAGATAGGGGCGCCATCTGGTGTCGGTCCGAAAAATGGTCTAGCAACGCGCCCACTATGTCTTCGTAAATAGAATTCGATTCGCGTATTTTCCCAACAAACAGAGGGGCTTTGATATGAGCGCAAGAGACAAACTGATCGAGAAATATGCCAAGGATTTGAAAGAAAAATGCGGCATGACAGCTGACATGGATCTGCTGACCAAGGTGACCATTGGCTGCGGCCCATCAATTTACAATGCCGATGCTTCAACCGTTTCGGGCACCCAAGCCTCGGAATTGGAAACCGTGAAGAAGAGCTTCTTGATGAAGAAGCTTGGCTTGGCCGACGGCCCGGCATTGGACAGCGCCTTGGCTTCGGTGATGGACACTTACGGCAAATCCAACCGCAACAAGCACCGCGCTGTGGTCTATTACATGCTGACCAAGCATTTTAAGAAAGAAGCGGTTTATAAGTAACCGTCGTATTAGAACAGAATAGACTGGCCGCGCCCTTTGGGGTGCGGCTTTTTTTGTTGGGTTCATGGGTCTATTTGTAATTCGGAAATTCTGGGAAAGGACGATGGCTCTCATGTTCTGCCGTTTCCCGATCAATCAGAAATCATAAAATATTGCGGAACGGACCGAAAATCAAATCATCGCCATCCCGCCATTCACGTGAATTGTCTGTCCTGTCACATAGCCCGCTTCGTCCGAAGCGAGATAGACTACTGCGGCGGCGATGTCGGCTGGGCTGCCCATGCGGCCCGCGGGGATGCGGCTCAGGATCGCTGTCTTTTGGGCTTCGTTGAGAATGTCGGTCATCGGTGTGGCGATGAACCCGGGTGCAATACAGTTCACGGTCACGCCGCGCGTGGCCAGTTCTTGCGCCAGGGATTTGGTGAGACCGATGACGCCCGCTTTGGAGGCCACATAATTGGCTTGGCCGGGATTGCCCGTGACACCCACAATCGAGGTTATGTTGATGATGCGCCCGGCACGCTTTTTCATCATGCCGCGCATGGCGGCGCGGCAGAGGCGGAAGTTTGACGTGAGGTTCACATCAATCACTGCCTGCCAATCCTGATCCTTCATGCGCATCGCCAGGCCATCTTTGGTGATGCCCGCATTATTGACGAGTATATCCAAGCCACCCATGGCGGCTTCGGCGGCGGGGATGAGCTTTTCCACCTCCTCAGCGCTGGACAGGTTGCAGGGGAGGATGTGAACGCGTTCGCCGATCTGGGCTTTCAGCTCCTCCAACACAGCAACACGGGTTCCTGAGATTGCGACCGTTGCGCCTGCATCATGCAGAACCTTGGCAATGGCCGCACCAATGCCGCCAGACGCGCCGGTGACGAGTGCGGTTTTTCCGGTGAGTGAGAACATGATCTATGCTTTCAATTGTGCTGCCAAGGCAGCAATGTCTTCAGGGGTTCCACAGGCCAAAGCAAGTGCTTCAGGCGCGTTCTTTTTTGCGAGTCCGGTCAAGACTTTACCGGCCCCTACTTCAACAAACACCTTAACACCATGAGCCGCCATATAGGCCACGCATTCGCGCCATCTTACCGTGCCAGTGACTTGCGCCACCAGCTTGGCGCGGATGACCACGGGATCAGTGATCGGGCCTGCGACGACGTTGGCGATGAGGGGCACAATCGGCTCATGCATTTGGACGTTGGCCAAAGCTTCGGCCATGGCGTCAGCAGCGGGCTGCATCAAAGCACAATGAAACGGCGCAGAGACCGGCAAAATAATGGCGCGCTTGGCGCCTTTGGTTTTGGCAATTTCACAGGCTCTATCCACTGCCGCCTTGCTGCCCGAGATCACCACTTGGCCACCAGAATTGTCATTGGCCGCTTGGCAAACCTGGCCTTGGGCGGCTTCGGCGGCCACCGCCGCTGCGGTGGCAAAGTCTAGTCCCAGAAGTGCGGCCATCGCTCCCTGGCCCACGGGCACGGCGGCTTGCATGGCTTTGCCTCTGATCTTCAGCAAACGCGCCGTGTCGGCCAGCGCGAACGTTCCCGCTGCGGCCAGAGCGGAATATTCGCCCAAGCTGTGGCCCGCAACAAATTTCGCTGTGTTGGCCAGCGTGATACCGTGTTCGGTTTCAAGAATCTTCATGACCGCCAATGACACCGCCATCAAGGCGGGCTGGGCATTTTCTGTCAACGTCAAGTCAGCTTCTGGCCCTTGCCACATCACGTTCGAGAGTTTTTGCGAAAGGGCCGCGTCCACTTCATCAAAAATGGCTCTGGCGGCGGCAAACTGCTCTGCCAGCGCCTTGCCCATTCCCACCACTTGGCTGCCTTGGCCCGGAAATACAAATGCTGTTGCCATGCGACTCCCTTTTTTGCTCAAGCACCATGTTTGGAGGGTTGAAGTCAAGTCCTGCAACTGGACTCACGCCAAGATTAAGGCGGCATTAATCGCCGGCAGGCTAGATCGAGCTTTCCAGGGGCCACATGATCATCCGAGGACTACATGATTGGCAAATTTAAGCTCGTTTGGGTCGGGCTTGCGACGGTGACAATTGTGGTGGGGTGGTTGATTCAATCGCGCTATATGCATGCGATCGAAACGGCGCACAAACATTTTGTCGAAGTGCACCACGATAAAGCGTTGGCAGATGCCGGCAAAACCAATGATGCCCTGAAAGCAATCTACCAAAATTTACGCCTGCTGGCAGCACTTCCCGGTGTGCAGGAGGTGGACCGCCATGGCGATAACTTGACGGGTGAAGCCCGGACCACCATCCAACAGATTTATAATAACCTTGCCACCAATGTGGATATTTCTGAGGTCTATGTGGTGCCGATTGACTTTGATCCGGTGCACACCGACCCCGTGACGCAATTGCGCGAAGCGCCGATTGCCAGTTTTGATAATTTGATCGTGGACCCCGCCAGCCGGGTGAAGCCCGGTGATAGCTCTGTTGTTGACACGGCGCTTGTTCCCAAAGGTGCCAGCAAAGTGCCTGAGATCGAAGATTTTGAATATGCCCAACATGTGGAACAAGCCAATTGGTACAAGGCCCATTACCCCACTGTCGATACAATAAAGGGGCTGGACGTACCTTTTGTCAGCAGCCCCGAATTGATCTTGTGCGACAACACCCAATTCATTTTGACGGGCAAGGACATTGATCGTTCAGGACTGGTTTTCTCTGTTCCTTTTTATGACAGGAAGGGCAAGCTGGCGGGGCTGGTTGCTGGCATGATTTTGTCCAGTGCGCTCAAATCCCTTCTGCCATCGCCCAACTTGGCCTTGGTGAATGATGGCTATCACTATGCCAATCTCTCGCTTGGTTCAGACGCCCTGGCGGACGCTTTTGAAAAACTGCGGAATGGCAAGGAAGATGCAACGCTGGCCTACTCAGAAATGTTGCCGATTGCGCAAAAGGATAACCGCAGCCCGTGGCATCTGTGGGCGGGGGCCTCGCAACAGGAATTTCTGGGCACACGCGATGTGGTCAATGCTGCGGATGAACGGCGCAATTCATTCGCGTTGCTCTCATCCGGTTTGTTCGCTGTTATTGGATTTCTCAAATTGGTGCGGCGTAATATTCTACAGACGAGAGGCTTGGCGCGCAGCCACATGCGGGCGCGGGCGATGGCCAATAAATCTGAGGCTGTAGCGAAGGAATCTGCTGCCAAGTTCGAAGCCCTGAATAGTGATGTTTCAAAGCTCAACACTGAGCTTGCTGAAAAGTTCAAACAGCTTTCGCTGGCGCAGGACCAAATCATACAATCCGGCAAAATGGCACAATTGGGTCAATTGGTGGCAACTGTCGCCCATGAAATTCGCAACCCCCTGGGCGGCATTCGCACCACATTGTTTACGTTGCGCCGCCGATGCGCAGAAGTTGGGCTTGATGCAGAAAACCAATTCACGCGGATTGAAACGGGCGTCAACCGCTGCGATGCTATTATTTCACAGCTGTTAGATTTTTCGCGCTCGCAAGCGATCAACGCTGACAAACAAGATATCGTCCTGTGGCTTAAAAACACAATTGCGGAGTTTGCCGAGGCCACGCAACAGCCGATCACTTTTAAACTTTATCTCTGCGCTGATGAACTTGATGTGCCGTTTGACACCGAGCGCTTGCGGCGCGCCGTCATCAATCTGGTTGGCAATGCGCGTGAGGCTTTGTTGTCGAAGAACATGGTGGCAGGTCGCGCGCCAGAAATTGAAATCGAACTTCGGCAAAACCCGCGCGGCATTGAAATTGAAGTGCGCGATAATGGCCCCGGTATTCCGCAAAGCGAGATGGCCAAAGTGGGTGAGCCTTTCTTCACGCGCAAAAGCTTTGGCAGTGGGCTGGGCGTTGCCGCGACCAAACAAGTGGCTGCATTGCACGGCGGCGGACTCACTTTCAAATCGGTTGAAGGCGAGGGTGCAAGCTTCACGCTTTGGCTGCCCATGGAGAGGCCTGAGGACGCTGACGCCGCGTGAACAGACCAACGCATTCCAAATGCGCTGAATATTTGAATTGATCGACAGGCGTCAGCGTCTTGAGCAAGAATCCGGCTGCAACAAGAATTGCCGCATCACGCGCAAAGCTTTGCACATCGCAGGCGACCATCACCACGCGGGTGAGGTTTGATTTGGCAATTGCCTCGCATTGCACCTGCGCCCCGGCTCTGGGCGGATCGAGCACCACGGCGTCATAGGCGTTCAAATCTGCTGGGGTGAGCGGATGGTTAAAAAGATCGAGCACTTGGGGCTTTACCGGGCGCAGGCCCTGCACGTGGCGGAGCGCTTGGCCCACGGCAGCGATGGCCGGTTTATCTGAATCAAAAGCTTCAACATTGCGGCTTTCGGCCAGGCGCAGCGTGAAAGGGCCGAGGCCGCAAAACAAGTCCGCCACTTTTTTGGCCTTTCCCATATGGCTTTCGACAAGTGACGACAAAACCTCTTCGCCGCGCTGAGTCGCCTGCAAAAAGGCACCGATTGGCAAAGCAATTTGGGCTTTGCCCGTTTGGATCAGCGGCGCTCCACGCTGCACCAATGTTTGGCCATTGAGCGCGATGCGGGCGATCATCTGTTGTTGCATCAGCGCATCCAAGCTCTGCAAGGCTTTGTCGGGCAGCTGGCGCTTGGCTTTGATGGCGATGTCGAGGCCATTTTCGGCGGCGGTGATCAATACATCACACTCGCCAAACAGCGGGCCGAAGCGTGCGGCCAAAACCGGGGCATCCTGCAGCTTGGGCACAAGGATGGGGCAGCGCTGAATGGGCACCAAAGAATGGGTTCCCGCTGCCATGAAGCCCGCTTGCCATTGGCCTTCAATCTCTCTCACATGAAAACTGGCGCGGCGGCGGCCTTCGCCATGGGCATCAACAAGTTTTTCGATTTTGGGCGCAAGGCCTCTCGCTTTCAAAGCTTCCACGAGGAGTGACGTCTTCCACGCTTGGTAAGGCGCTGCCTGCCAATGTTGCAACTTACAGCCGCCGCAGGTTTCGAAGACAGGGCAGAAGGCGGGCACGCGATCTGGGGATGGTTGCGTGATGCTGCGCGCGCCGCTGGTGGCTTGCTGCACATGCTCGCCCGGCAAGGTGCGGGCAAAGGCTTTGCCCTGGGCCAAGCCATCGCCGCGTTCGCCGACGCGTTCAATCACAAATTCAAGCATGAGATTCTGGGTGGTAGGTGATGGCAACGGCATGGCCGCCTTTCAATGTGATGAGCACTTTTCCCTGTGCAATGTTGGCCAATGTGATGGCGGTGCCCAGTGGCACTTTAGTGTTGTTCAAAGGCCATTTCACACCCGTGATTGTTAGACCGATCAAATCTGTCAGCGGCATGATCGAGAGCCGCGTATCGGTGGCCAAGGCGAGATGTAGCTCGCCCACAAGGCCGCGCGCCTCTTCGGTTCCTGACGTCATGAAAGCAGGAATGTTACGCTTGGCCAGCGCCACGAGAAAGCCCGCATGGGCCAAGGCATGATCCAACTGCCCGCCAAAACCACCTACGAGAATGAGTGACGTCGCGCCTCTGCGCAGCGCTTCGGAAATGGCCAGTTCGCCATCGCTGGCATCTTTTTCGACAGGGTGCGTTTGGCGCGGCACGTTGCGCCAGGTTTGGGCCAAGGCGGGGGGGGTTGAATCAAAGTCGCCCACCCATAATTCTGGCGAAAGTTTGAGCGGTTTGGCGTGGACCATGCCGCCATCAGCGGCAATCACATGGGCTCCGTCCAGCTGGTGTTTCAACCGCACGGTGGGGGTGACCTTTCCGCCGAGCAATATGGCAAATTTCGACATGGCACCCCTGTAGCAGATGACGCTTGCCAATCCAAACGGGTAAGACTATTTCTCCGCTTGCTCTCAACGGGGTGCCACACGAAAGTGCTGGCTGAGAGGCCGCAAGCCAACCCGCTGAACCTGATCTGGCTTATACCAGCGGAGGGATTGCGGGCGGATTTTCAAATCCACATCGTTTTCTTTCGCCGGTCTTTCAACATTTGG
>JAYWAB010000247.1:0-6101 GCA_043782835.1 Aestuariivirga sp. | reverse complement strand
TGGAGCCTCCAGCAATCCGGGGCGGTTCACCTCCTAGACACCGTGTCTAGTTACACTGTAGATGCAATAGATCTTGCGTCATATCAATGAGGGTTGACGGTGAATTCATGGACAGAAAAGGCGGGACGTCCAACAAATCAATAAAAAAACGGGGAAACGCGGCGATTGATGTGAGGACATCAAGAACCAGAGGGAAATTGCGCGCAGCATTTAGGTTGCTGTTGCAGCGGAAAAGTTGCGACAGCGTATCGGTGGCAGAGATTTGCGAACAAGCGGGTGTGGGCCGCTCAACTTTTTATACGCTTTATTCGTCCAAGGACGACCTCAAGCGCGAGGGAATAGCCAACATGCGCAAAGACATTCTCGACCAGTTGCGCGGAAATTCCACAACAAGACCCGGCCATTTCCGCTTCAGTCTGCCGACTTTCGAGCATGCCAAGCAGCATGCGGATCATTTCCGCGCTCTTGCTGGCAGCCGGGGCGGCGCGATTGCCCTCGATGCCGTCCATAAAACGGTTGAGATGGCACTGAGACAGGAAATCAGCGAAGCCACATTGCAGACCGATAGCAAATCGGCGCACAACTATGCTGTTGCCTTCGCGACTGGGGCCTTATGGCGATCCTTACGCGCTGGCTCGAAGGCGGCGCAATCGAACCAGCCGTTGAGGTGAATCGCCTGTATCAGCGCCTGCTAGCCAAGGGCGTGGTCTAACTGTCAGGAAAGGCGCACATCACATGCCGACAAGTGTCAGCGCTTCCTTTACGGCGGCCAATGATTCAGTGTGCTTGCCCGCATCGTGGTCGGCCTGGGCTTCGGCAATCTTCTTGTTGAACTTGTCGAGAAGGTCGCCTGTGATATTCATTTCAACCGCCATTTTCTTTGCAGCGGCGATTTTGCTCGGGCAACTATTGGCAAGAGCTGTACCCGAAACAGCCAGCAACATCGTGGCGGCCAGTGCGAAGGTTTTCAATTTCATGTCAGACTCCTAGTTTTGAACATTATAGTTTTCGATCTAAAATTGGCATCGCGATATTCAAGTTAGGCCCGCACTTGGGTCATGCCGACATCCCCGCTCAGGCTGTTCAAAATTGGACAATCAGGCCGATGATCGCCGTGACAACAATCGGAGAGATGCTTTAGGGTATCGCGCATCTCCGTCAGTTGAGCAATTTTTTCGTCCAACTCGCGCACATGCTCCAACGCCACACGCTTGACCTCCCGGCTCGGGCGCTTCTTCTGCCACAGGCTCAACAATGTTTCGATCTGCTCCATCGAGAAGCCAAAGTCCCGTGCCCGACGCACAAAGCGAAGGTGGTGGACATCCGTTGCGCCAAAGTCACGGTAGCCATTCGGGCCGCGCGTGGCCTCCGCGAGCAGGCCGACGCTTTCATAGTAACGGATCATTTTCGCCGAAACGCCGGAACGTTCGGCGGCTTGGCCGATATTCATGAAATCACCCTCATTTGACCTTGACCTTACCATGATGGGAAGGTTTATCAAGGGGCATGGAACACAACCATCATCACAATACGGCCCCCGAAACACCCGTTCCGCTGGACTTCGCCATTGATCCGGTCTGCAAGATGAAAGTGGAAATCGTCGGGTCAAAGCAGCATGCGGATTATAAGGGCGAGACTTTTCACTTCTGCTCGGCGGGCTGCCGCAGCAAATTCATCGCTACGCCAGAAAAATATGTGTCACTCACACCACAGAAAGAAAAACAGGCTTCTCTGCCCGCAGGCACAATCTACACTTGCCCGATGCACCCGGAAATCCGGCAACTTGGTCCCGGAAGCTGCCCAATTTGCGGCATGGCGCTGGAACCCCTGCATGTGACTGAAGACACCGGGCCCAATCCTGAACTTATCGACATGACCCGGCGCTTCTGGTTTGGCCTCGCGTTGACGCTGCCCGTATTTCTGCTTGAAATGGCAGGACACTTCTTCAACCTGCACAGCGTCGTCCCACCGCAGTTTTCCAATTGGATTCAATTGGGTTTGGCTACGCCTGTGGTTCTCTGGGCGGGTTGGCCATTTTTTGAACGCGGCTGGAAATCTGTTGTCACCCGCAATCTCAACATGTTCACGCTCATCGCGCTGGGCACGGGTGTCGCGTGGATTTACAGCGTTGTTGGAACTGTGTGGCCGCAACTAATGCCGCAATCTCTGCGCCTCATGGACGGTGCGGTGGCCGTCTATTTTGAAGCGGCAGCCGTCATCACTGTTCTGGTTTTGCTGGGGCAGGTGCTTGAACTCAGGGCGAGGGACCAGACCGCAGGGGCCGTCAAGGCTCTTCTCGGTCTCGCCCCCAAGACCGCGCGGCGGATCACCGCTGACGGGCAAGAACAGGATGTTCCGATCAGCGACGTCATGGTGGGCGACACATTGCGTGTGCGCCCCGGCGAAAAAGTGCCTGTGGATGGCGTGGTGCGCGAAGGCACAAGCAATGTTGATGAAAGCATGGTGACAGGCGAGTCTATGCCTGTATCCAAGGCCAAGGATGCCGGACTTATTGGAGGTACCGTCAACAGCACTGGCAGCCTGACCATGAAGGCTACTGCCGTGGGCAGCGCCACGATGTTGGCGCGTATTGTACAGATGGTGGCTTCCGCCCAGCGTAGCCGCGCACCGATCCAGCGCCTAGCGGATCAAGTCTCCGGCTGGTTCGTGCCGTTGGTCATTTTGGCCGCCGCCATTGCTTTCGGCGCATGGGAATTCTGGGGGCCAGAGCCGCGCTTTTCTTATGCGCTTATTGCCGCTGTCTCGGTGCTGATCATAGCCTGTCCTTGTGCCCTTGGCTTAGCCACACCCATGTCGATCATGGTGGGCGTAGGGCGCGGCGCGCATGAAGGTGTTTTGGTGCGTAGCGCAGAAGCATTGGAACGCTTCGAGAAAGCAGACACGCTGCTCATTGACAAGACCGGCACCCTTACCGAAGGAAAGCCGTCAGTTATTGCGATCCGGGCCTTTGGCGACTTAACTGAAACTGAAGTCTTGCGTCTTGCTGCCAGTGTGGAGCAAGCCAGCGAACATCCCTTGGCCGCCGCTATAGTGCGCGAAGCCAAAGCACGGAGGCTGGAATTGGCCCGCGTTGTGGGCTTTAACGCCCCACCCGGCAAGGGTGCCATTGGCATGGTGGACAAAAAGCGGCTGGCTATCGGCACGGCAAAATTCCTCTCCGAGCTCAACATCAAAGCTGATGAAGCACAAGGCTATGGCGAAGAATTGCGCAAGGAGGGCGCAACGGCGATTTTCGTTGCCGTCAATGGTGCATTGGCGGGACTCATCGGCATTGCCGATGCGATCAAGCCCTCAACCGCGCAGGCGCTCAGCGACTTGCGCGCCATGGGCATCAACATTGTGATGGTAACAGGTGACAATGAAACCACCGCTAAGGCCATTGGAGCGCGCCTTGGCATCCGGGATATCGAAGCCGGAGTCCTGCCTGAGAACAAGGCCGAGGTTGTAGCGCGCCTCAAGTCCCAGGGCCACATAGTGGCCATGGCCGGAGACGGCGTGAATGACGCACCAGCTTTGGCTGCGGCTGATGTCGGCATCGCCATGGGAACCGGAACCGACGTTGCCATGGAAAGCGCTGGCCTTGTGTTACTGCATGGCGATCTCTCCCGATTGGTTGCGGCGCGTCAGCTTTCACGTGCCACTATGGGCAACATCCGCCAGAACCTGTTCTTTGCTTTCGCTTACAATGCACTGGGCGTGCCTGTGGCAGGCGGCGTGCTCTACCCGTTCTTTGGCTTGCTACTCTCGCCCGTGGTCGCCGCCGCAGCAATGGCGTTGTCCTCGGTCAGCGTCATCGGCAATGCGCTGCGCCTTCGCTCACAGAAATTTTGAGGACCTTACATGAACAGACGTTATTTTATCATTGGTGGATTGGCTGGAGCGGCTTCTGCCCACGCACTTTGGGCCTCAAAGGCGTTCTCAGCGCCGCAAGAAAGCGGCATGGCTGGCATGGATATGAATGATGCCGCCCAAAACAGCGCAGGGCGCATTTTGACTTTGCCCATCGGCGCCCCACTACCAAAGATGCAGACGCTAAAGAACTTGTCCAGCACCCCCGGCGCTTTTGAAGCCACTATAGAGGCATCACCAACCGAAGTGGAATTTGCAAAGAACGTGCAGACCCATGTGCTCGCCTATAACAAGCTCGTACCCGGCCCGCTCATTGACGTCACCGAGGGCGACAAGGTGCGGATCACGTTTCAGAATACGATTCCGGAACAAGACAGCACCATTCACTGGCATGGATTGCCAGTGCCGCCGGATCAGGATGGCAGTCCTGCCGATGCGGTGGCAAGCGGCAAGGAACGAGTTTACGAATTCACCGTGCCGGAAGGGAGTGCTGGCAGCTATTGGTACCATCCGCATCCTCACGGGCGAACGGCCGAGCAGGTCTATCGTGGCTTGGCCGGGGCTTTCATTGTCCGGCCAAAGAGCGACCCATTGCCCGCAAGTTTGGGTGACACTGTTTTGTTCATTTCAAGTTTGAGCTTGAATAGCGATGGCAGCATTCCCAAAAATACGCCTGCTGACCAAATCAATGGCCGCGAGGGCGATCATGTTCTGGTCAACGGTGCAAAAGAACCAGTTCTGGACATTGTCCCCGGTTCAAGCCGCCGCTTCCGGCTCTACAATGCCAGCAGCGCCCGGTTTCTGCGCCTGAGTGTGCAGAAACACACGATGACTCTGGTGGGGACGGATGGTGGCTTACTAGGGTCACCGCAGGGCGGACTCGATGAGCTGCTCTTGGCTCCGGCTGAGCGCGCTGAGGTCGTCATAGATTTCCAGCAACAGTCAGGGCGGATAGCCATGATTTCGCAGCCTTACGAACGTGGTTGGATGGGGCGTGGCAAACCGGAAGCCAAAACCCTCACGCTGATGACGTTTAATCTAACTGGTACTCCCGGCCAGCCAACTGTGTTGCCACCAACCTTACGTGAGATTGCGGCCTTGCCAGAACCAAGCGGCGCGCAGCTTGTCGAAATCGGCGAAAAGATGGGCATGGCCAATGGTGCGATGACCATGGACTTCCTGCTTGACGGCAAATCCTATGCCATGGGCCGCCGACAAACAGGCAAAGGTCGGCAGCGTCGAACTCTGGGAAATCGGCAACAAGGCAGACATGGACCATCCTTTCCATATTCACGGCGGGCAATTTCAGATGGTCGAGCGCGAGATGGATGGCAAAGTCACGCCTGCGCCCTACCTTGCGTGGAAAGATTCAGTGAACATCAAGGCGGGCGAAACTGTCCGTCTTAAGATGACGCAGGCCCATGCGGGGGAGCGACTTTATCATTGCCATATCCTCGAACACGAAGACCAAGGCATGATGGGCACTTTGGTTGTAGCATGAAACAACAGAGTTACACTCGGACGGCCAAGACGCTGCATTGGCTGATGGCATTACCGATCATCCTATTGTTGTTCTTTGGTCAACACACGATGGGTAATCACTTCGGGCGCTTCTGGCCGACGGTGCACGCCTCAGCTGGATTTGCGGTTCTATTGCTCGTTGGCTTGCGCGTGTGGTGGCGTTGGCGCAATCCGCCGCCAATTTTGGAGGGCACCGTATTTGAACGCCAGGCTGCCCGCGCCGTGCACGTCCTGTTGTATTTTGCGATGATCGCCTTGCCCCTTTCGGGATGGCTGGCTTTCACCGAGCATGTGCGACGCAGTATGGGTGTTGCTTCTGCCAATTTCTTCGGGCTCATGAAAATTCCCCTTCTGCCCGCCTTCGGCATCGATTTTCACTTCATCCACCGCTGGGGAGGGCGCGCCGCTTTGGCCCTCATTGCATTACATGCCATTGCGGCATTGAAGCATCATTTCATGGACAAAGATGGCACGTTGCGGCGGATGATCACAGATTTATAACATGTGACGGTGGTTCAGTTGTCGAGTTCGAGGCTCTGGGTTTAGCTTGAGCGCTTTCCGAAGATTGACCGAATTGCCGCATTACACAAAACCGTTATCGATCGACGAAATGGTGCCGCTTAGGTGACTCAAATATGTTAAAATCACACAATAAGAACAATAGAGTAATTTTTGAAATTAGAAAAATACCGCAATTTATACCGCCAAAT
>JAYWAB010000246.1:0-14890 GCA_043782835.1 Aestuariivirga sp. | reverse complement strand
GTTGGGAAACCTGTTGATCGCCCTTGGAGGCGATGCAGTTGCCATGGCCTTCATATATATTGCTCAAAACTTTATTGGCGAAATCCTTGCATCGATCATCGGCGCAATTGTCGGACTAGTTTTCACAGCGGATCTTTGGGCTCGCTATAATGTTGCGATGGGACGTTTTTATAGTGCAAAAAGGGAGGGCAAATAGTGGCCGTTATTTTTAGACCTGGGCTTACAACCGCTCAAAAGATCGACATCGCCACCCAAAACGTTGACGCAGTCAACTCCATTGTTGATATCGCAGCCAAGTCGATGAATGCGGGCGAGGTCGCCAGTGAAACGACCAAGCTGTCATATGGTATCTCCACCATGAGTTTCGTGTTACGGTGTTACGGTGACAGTGCATTTAGCGTTACGGTGACAGCGTTACGGTGACAGTGCATTTAATAGGATTACATACAGCTGCCCCTCACGCCAGCCGCGACAAAAACCCCGCAAAACTCATCATCCCTTCGGGCCAAGGCCCATGGCCGGAGTCGCTGTTGATATGGCCCTGTGCGCCCGCTTCGATCAGCTTCGATCCCCAGGCCAATGCGAGATCAGCCGACTGTTCCAGCGTGCAATAGGGGTCTGTGCTGCTCGCTACCAAGCTCGTCGGAAAGGGTAATGGCCCTCGCGGCACAGTGGCAAAGACCGGGTCAATGCCCGGGAGTTCGCGCAGTTTTTCGGCGCTCATCGGCGTCACCAAAAACCCACCCCTCACTTTGCTGATGAGACCTTGCGCGGTGAGTTCCGCCACCGCATGGGCAATCAAAATGCAACCCGCAGAATGGGCCACAAACACCACGGGCTTGGCCGATGCCGCAACAGCCAAAACCAAAGCCGCAACCGCCTTGGCCAGCGAACCGTAAAGCCAATCTTCCTGTTCCACCAAGCGGGCCGAAGAGAGTTTCGCAATCAAGCGCTGCTGCCAATGCGCCACACCCGCACCTTCGTGCCCGGCGATCACCAGAATTTCCACTTCAGATGATTTCATTTTCCCAACCCTTTTTTCAAACCCCAAAGCAAAAGCCCCGCGACCAAGCCCCAAAAGGCCGCACCAATTCCATAAAGTGAAAAGCCGGAAGCCGTCACCAGAAATGTCACCAGACCCGCCTCCCCGTCTTTTGCCTCCTTCATCATCGCCGCCATGGCGCCAAGCAATGGCCCGAACAACGCCAAGCCTGCAATCGCCAAAACCAGTTCATGCGGCAGCGCGCCGAGGAGTCTGACAAAACCCGAAGCTGCCAAACCCACAATCACATAAATCAACACATAGGGGATCGATACTTTCCAGCGCTGTGTGGCGTCGGGGTGCACATCAGGCCCCGTGCACAGCGATGCCGTGATCGCCGCCATATTGACCTGCGGCCCTGCGAAGGGCGACATGAAGACAGAGGCCAATCCCGTCGTCATCAAGGCCGAAGCCACAGGCGGCTGATAGCCAGAAGCCCGCAACACCGCAAAGCCCGGCAAGTTCTGCGACGCCATCGTCACCAGATAAAGCGGCAGGCCAAGGCTGATCACCGCCGCTCCTGAAAACTTCGGCATATCGAACGTGAGCAAGGTTAGCGATGGTGCAAAGCCATCAAGCTTTATCACGCCCCAGACGGCCGCCAAGACAAGCCCCAGCACCACAACGATGGGCACAGCATAAAGCGGTTTCCATAACCGCATCGCAAAGAAGGCCAGAACCAGCGGCACCACAAGCCACGGCAAAGCCACCGCCGCTGCCGGAACTTTTAACACGTAGGACACCAGAACCCCACCCAACATCGCGGAAGCAATGGCCGGCGGCATTTGTTCAATGGCCCGCGCCAAGGGCTTGACCAAGCCAGTGGCCACCATCAAAAGCCCCGCCACCGCAAAAGCCCCAAGCGCTTCAGGATAAGATACGCTCACCACACTTGTTGCCAACAAAGCGGCCCCGGGGGTTGACCAAGCAATGATCATGGGCATCTTGTGTTGCCACGAAAGCAAAAGCGTCAGCCCACCCATCACAAAGCACAACATCGCCGCCCAAGAGGCCTGCTGCGCCTCGGTAGCACCCACAGCCACAGCGGCCTGCATCACCACCAAAATCGTCGAAGCAAAACCAACCACAACAGCGGCCAATGCCGCCGCCATCAGCGATGGCCAATGTCCATGCCTGAGAGCGGCGTCTCTCACAACAGCGGAACCCCCGGCTCATCCTTGGCCACATGGAGAATGAGTGAGGTCTTCACACTCTCCACATTGGGCGCCTTGGACAGTGCCCCCATGATGAAACTCTGAATGGATTGCACATCGCGGCCAGCACATTTCAACATGAAGTCAGCCACGCCCGAAACGGCATAGCATTCGCGAACGATGGGCCAAGCCGCCACGCGCCGCTCAAAGGCGCGCATCTCATGCTCGGCCTGGCTTTTGAGGCCCACCAACGCGATCACCTGCGCGCCATATCCCAGCTTTTCGCCTGCCAGCTGCGCACGGTATCCGATAATGAAACCATCCTTTTCCAAAGCCTGCACCCGCCGCAACGTCGGCGGCGGTGACAAACCAACGCGTGAGGCGAGTTCAACATTCGAAATCCGCCCCTCGCGTTGCAGTTCCTTCAGAATTTTCCAGTCAATCGTATCAAGGTCATCAGCCGTCATGAAAAGCTTATAGCAATAAAATTACGCGCTGCCAGATCCGATCAACCAAGGCTCGCAAGCGCCCCACCTGCACGCCCCGCATCCATTAAGCCCATAAACCCTGGCGTCATGGGATCGACTCCTCGGGCTGAACTGGCTGGCCTATGGCAGGGCGATTGCGCATTTCAACAGCGTAAATTTCATGCTCGATAAAATCTATGATTTGATGCTTGATGCGCTCATCCTCGTCGGATTAGAGGCCATCATTGTGGGCCAAAGCCACCGCTGTCGCGAACTTTTGGCACTCGTGATGATCACCGCCGTCTTTACGGTGAGTCTAGCAGCACTTTTTCCTGCAACCGGTGCCATGAACTTTTATGCAGACGATGCTTTTAAGGCGATGTTCTCGAAAGATACGGGTGTTTCGGCCATACCGCAAATTCTTGAAATCAGATCATCAGCCCCGGTTATATTCAACCCATTGCAACTGGCCGGCCTTGCACAGTTCCCATCCTTCCACACGGTTTGCGGGATTTTGATTATCTATGGCAGTCGCGGTCAGATTTTGCGTCACGCAATCGGCATTGCCTTCGGAATCACTTTGATTTCCGCGACTCCGATTTTTGGCAGTCACTATTTTGTTGATTTGCTGGCCGGGCTCGGCGTTGCCGCAGGGTTCATTTGGCTTGGCCGGAAATTTGGTCTTCACAATGAATCTGTCGAATTTCGGTCAAATTGAAATTCTTGGTGAAGTGCGGGAGTTGAATTGCGTAACGCATAAGGAGCGGCTTCGCAGGAAGCCGCTCCTATCACATCCACTTGAACACCCCAAAAACTGACAAAAATACCTTGTCGCCTCTTGCAGCGGCCTCCATATGAGCTATGCTCAAACATCATAGCTTACAGGATTGCTTATGCCCTCTCGTCATGCCCGCGTTATCGTTCTCGGTTCCGGCCCCGCTGGTTACACGGCCGCCATTTATGCAGCGCGCGCCATGTTGCAGCCGCTGGTCATCCAAGGCATTCAGCCGGGAGGCCAGCTTACGATCACCACCGATGTGGAAAACTATCCGGGCTTTGCCAAAACCATTCAGGGCCCCTTCCTGATGGAAGAGATGAAGGCCCAAGCCGAACATATGGGAAGCGAGATCGTGGGCGACACGATCACTTCGGTGAACTTAAAATCACAGCCGATCAAATTGGTGGGCGACAGTGGTACACACTACACCTGCGATGCCTTGATCATCTGCACGGGTGCGCAAGCCAAATGGCTGGGCCTGCCTTCGGAGCAACATTTCCAAGGCTTCGGCGTCTCGGCCTGTGCCACTTGCGATGGCTTCTTTTATCGCGGCAAAAAGGTTCTGGTGGTGGGCGGCGGCAACACGGCTGTGGAAGAAGCCCTGTTCCTCACCAATTTCGCCACTGAGGTGACTGTGGTTCACCGCCGCAATGAATTCAAAGCTGAGAAAATTTTACAAAACCGCCTGCTCAATCACCCCAAAATAAAAGTGATATGGGATTCCGAACTGGCCGATGTGTTGGGCACCCATGATCCCAAGGGCGTACACACCGCGCGTCTGCGCAATCTGAAAACCGGGGCCATACAAGATTTGAGCGTCGATGGAATTTTTATTGCCATTGGCCATAAGCCCGCAACCGAATTATTCGAAGGCCAATTGCCCTTCAAGCAAGGCGGCTATTTGATCACGGAACCACGCAGCACCCAGACGGCGATCCCCGGCGTGTTTGCAGCTGGCGATGTGACCGATGATATTTATCGCCAGGCCGTCACCGCCGCAGGCCTGGGCTGCATGGCCGCCCTCGAAGTTGAAAAATATCTCCACGCGCAAAATACAATGAAACAGGCGGCAGAATAGATGGACTGGGACAAGCTGCGCATTTTCCACGCCGTTGCGGGCGCAGGCAGCTTCACTCATGCCGGCCATGAACTGTTGCTCTCGCAATCTGCGGTATCGCGCCAAATTTCAGCGCTCGAAGAAGATTTGAATGTGCCGTTGTTTCACCGCCACGCGCGGGGGCTAATACTAACTGAGCAAGGCGAAGTGCTGTACCGCACCGCCCATGAAGTTTTCACCAAGTTGACTGCCGCCAAAACTCGGCTGATGGATTCGCGCGAAAAACCTTCCGGCGATTTGCGCATTACGACTACAGTGGGCCTGGGCAGCGTCTGGCTCACCCCCATCATCAAAGAATTCATGGAACTCTATCCTGATATAAACGTGGCGCTGCTGTTGGATGATCGCGAGCTCGATCTCTCCATGCGCGAAGCCGACGTGGCGATCAGATTGCGCAGGCCTTCGCAACCTGATCTCATCCAGCGCAAGCTCTTCACGGTGCATCATCACATCTACGCATCAGCAGACTATGTGAAAAAATATGGCATCCCCAAAAACGTTGATGATTTGGACAAGCATAAAATTTTGGTCTTTGGCGAAACCGAAGGCTATCTCAACAATCTGAATTGGCTGGCCACCGTGGGCCGCGAAGAGGGCAGCCCGCGCCGCTCTGCTTTGCGCGTCAACAATGCTTACGGTCTCCGCCGCGCGGTTCAAGCCGGTGCGGGCATTGCCGCACTGGCCGATTACATCGTGCCATCGGATTCAAATTTGGTGCAGGTCGATTTACCCGTCGAGGGCCCACAATTCGACACGTATTTCGTTTATCCTGAAGAACTGAAAGAAACCAAGCGCATCACCGTCTTCCGCGACTTTATTGTGAACGCGGCGAAGGAGTGGAGCTTTTAATCAACGCTTTAGTGCCCCAGCATCGGCACAAGCGAAACCAGCAACAACGCTGCCAGCCCCACATTGATCAGCCGGAACCAGCGCTGGTCATTCATCACACTCTTCAGCGCCACGCCAAACAGCGCCCAGGTGGTCGCACTGGTGAAGCCCATGAACACAAATATGCCCGCCACGATGGCAAGGCCAACATAATAATCCGATGCCAAAGTATAAGTGGAAAGCGCTGTCACGCCCATAAACCAGGCCTTGGGGTTCACCCACTGAAAGGCACAGCCTTGCAAGAATGTCATGGGCTTGGAGGCGGCGACAGCAACACCATCAGAATGCTTGGCCGTGGCAATTTTGAAGGCCAGCCAAATCATATAAGCCGCACCAATAAACTTCATCGCCGTGTAGATATTGGGATAGGTCGCAAAGACCTTGCCAAGGCCCAACCCAACACAAACAATCAACACCGGAAAGCCAATGCCTACACCCGCAATCATGGGCAGCGAGGCGCGGAATCCATAGTTGATTCCGCACGCCATCAGCAATGTATTATTCGGCCCCGGCGTATAGGCCGCAATGGCCGCAAACAAGGTGAGCGCCAGAAAAAGATCAAGCGTCATGTCTGCTGCGCATTTGCTCAGCCACGGCCCATGAAGTCGGCCTTGCCCAACATAAAGCCATTGCTGCGCAAGATGTCATATGCTGTGGTCAGGTGAAAATAGAAATTGGGCAACGCCACGCCATTGAAATATGTTGGAGCTTTGAAAGTCGTATCCTGGCCGCCGACTTTGATTGTGACATCGCGATTGGCATCAAACTCTGCCGCATTGAGCGTCTTTAAATAGTCAATCGTTTTCGCCAAGCGGGCCTGCAATTCTTCAAATGTCTTTTCTTCATCTGCATAGGATGGTGGCGTGGCACCCGAACAACGCGCCCCCGAACCCTTGGCGAAATCTGTCACCAACATCACTTGGCGGCCTAGGTTAAACATGTCAGGCGTCAAACGCAGGCCCAAGACAACAGCTTTATCCAGCTTACGTTCATCAGCTTGCGTCTCAGCTTTTTTCAAGAACTTCGAAGCGGCCTCCAATCCGCGAATGAGAAAGGGAACCGATTGTTCATAAAGTGCAGTCATTTGTCGTCTCCTGTTATTTGAGTGATGCGCAGAAGCGCTGAATGCGCTGGCAGGCATCTTCAAGTGTTGTGGTGGCCGTGGCATAACTGATACGAAAGAAGGGTGACGTTCCGAATGCGGCACCATGCACAGCAGCAACACCTTCGGCAGCTAACAATTCAGACACAAAATCTTCATCCGTCGCAATCAGCTTGCCCGAAGGCGCTGTCTTGCCAATGGCCCCAGCACAGGAAGGATAGACGTAAAAGGCCCCTTCTGGCTTGGCGCAGTGCAGTCCCTTGGCTTGGTTTAGCATCGAAACCACCAGGTCGCGCCGCTCTTTGAAAATCTTGTTGTGTGCCGGAATGAAATCCTGCGGACCATTCAAAGCCTCAACCGCCGCCCATTGCGCTATGGATGAAGGGTTGGACGTGGATTGGGATTGCAGCTTGCCCATCGCCTTGATCAAAACTTCAGGCCCAGCCGCATAACCAATGCGCCAGCCCGTCATGCAATAAGCTTTCGAAACGCCATTCATCGTCAGCGTCCGGTCATACAGCTTGGTCTCCACCTCCGCTGGGGTGACAAATTTGAAATCATCATAGGTCAGATGTTCATACATATCATCCGTCAAAACCCAGACATGCGGATGCTTCAACAAAACATCAGTAATGGGTTTCATGTCAGCTTGCGAATAGGCAGCCCCAGTGGGGTTCGATGGCGAATTCATAATCAACCACTTGGTCTTGGGCGTGATCGCCTTCTCCAAATCAGCGGCTTGCAGTTTGAAGCCTTTGTCAGCCGGGCACTGCACAATGACGGGCTTGCCGCCAGACAGCATCACAATATCAGGATAGCTCACCCAATAGGGCGCAGGCACAATCACTTCATCGCCGGGGTTCACCGTGGCCATCAGAGCATTGAACAAAACTTGCTTGCCGCCTGTTCCAACTGAAACTTGCGAAACCTGATAGTTCAAACCGTTCTCGCGCTTGAACTTGGCCACGATGGCCTTCTTCAATTCGGGGATGCCGTCAACCGCCGTGTAGCGCGTCTTGCCATCATTGATCGCCTTGATCGCGGCGTCCTTGATATTGCGCGGCGTCTCAAAATCCGGCTCGCCAGCAGCAAGGCCAATGACATTCTGCCCTTCGGCCTGCATGGCCAAGGCCTTGCCCGAAATGGCAATGGTGGCGGAGGGTTGAATGCGGTTCAAAGCGTCAGAAATAAAGCCCATGGTATCCTCTTTGCGCGCGGATTTAAGGCTTGCGCGATAAAGTCGCAAGCCTCAATCGCGCAAGTAAAATCAAAGTTTTCATGGCAAGATCGAATTGATGGGAAAAAGAGAAAATGTATCGATTGTCGGCGCTGGCATCGCAGGTCTAGCCGCGGCCACAGCAGCAGCAAAATCCGGCCGTAAAGTAACGGTCTATGAAAAGTCTGAAAGCTTCGATCCTATTGGTGCTGGCCTCCAACTCGGCCCCAATGCCGTGCGCGCATTGCAGGAACTGGATGCATGGGAAGTCGTTGAACCGATTACGTCTGCCCCACCCGCCATTCACCTGCGCGATGCCCGCTCTGGAAAGCTGATCAAGGAAATCAAACTGGGCAAAACTTTTGAGGAGCATTTCGGCGGGCCTTACCGCGTGGTCCACCGCGCCGACCTGCACGCCGCCTTGCTCAGCATTGCCGAGGGCCATGAAGCCATTCATATCCGGCTTGGCCAAGAATATTTGATAGCCGATCACAACAGCAACAGCCCGGTCATCGCCGCAGATGGGGTCTGGTCAAAATCCCGCGAACTTCTGTTCCCGGGCACAGCGGCTATAACGGCCCCGGACAAAATTTTCCGCAAACTCATCCCCCGCCCTTCACGGGCTGATGTCTCGATTGAATGTGTCAACCTATGGCTGGCACCAGGCGGCCACATTGTGCACTATCCTGTGGGTCAAAACCAGCGCCTGAATTTAGTGGCCGTCACCCAAGGCGAGCCGCCCGAAAAACACTTCGCCGCATCTGAAATTCTGCTGGCCATTTTCAAATCTCAAATGGATTGGACCACGTGGCCAGCAGCTTATGTGAAACCCTTACGAAAGTGGAATTCGGACAACACGCTGCTCATCGGTGATGCCGCCCATGGCACCCTGCCCTACTTGGCCCAAGGTGCCGCCATGGCACTGGAAGATGCCGCCTGCCTGGCGCGGACAGATTTTGACTTTGCGAAATTCCAAATGGCCCGCCTGGCCCGCTGTGCCAAGCTCCATCGACAAACCATGCAATCAGGGAAAATCTACCATGCCAGCGGCATCGCAGCACAGTTGCGCAACTTCGCCTTGGCCCAAATGCCTGAACAAATTTTTCTCTCAAGGCTGCGCTGGCTCTATGCGGGTCCGTCCCATTCATGACACAGTTTGAAGAGATCATTTGCCGAGGATGATCCCAACCCGCTCAGTCTGCGTAAAGAGTTCACGGAATAACAATGACCAGAAAACGTAAATAAGTTATGCCCCCTATGACATTTTACCCCCTTGGAGAATGAATATGAAAACCATCGCTCTCGCCTTCTCGACGCTCGTCTTGTCAACAACCATGGCTCTCGCCGCTGGCAGCAGCGGTACGTCAACGGGAAACGCGCCCGCCGCTGCACCTGCTACGCCAGCCCCAAAGAATTCACCACTCGCTCTGCACTGTAAATCGGGTCAGGTGGTCAAGACGATGAAAATGAAGGGCAAGTCCAAGAAGATGTGCGCCAAGGTGACGGGCAGCCTTGTGCCGGATGATGATCTTTATCACCAAGGCTGGGTTTTGGCCAAAGCGGGCGAATATGATTGGGCCATTGAAGTACTTTCGTCTGTCCAAAACCAAAATAACCCCGATGTCTTGAACATGCTTGGCTATTCCAATCGCAAAGCCGGAAGAACCGAACTTGGCATTTCTTATTACGCCAAGGCTCTGGAACTGAAACCTGATTTCACTTTGGCTCGTGAATATCTTGGCGAAGGCTATGTCGCCGCAGGCAAGATTGATCTCGCCAAAGTTCAGTTGGATGAAATCAAGAAAATCTGCGGCACTACCTGCGAAGAGTATAAAGATCTCTCGGCAGTGATTGATAAAAGCGCCATCTAGCCTTTAGGCGGCGTCAACCAATTGACTTCACTTCGGCCCGGCCCTTGCACGCCTAAACGTTCTGCAAGGGCGGGCAACAGAACCTTCAGTTCCGTCTGCAACTTAAAAGGCGGGTTGAGGATCAACAAGCCAGAGCCGGAAAGCCCGTTGGCTTCGTGTGTGTGTTTCACCCGAAGCTCTGCGTGCAAAATATTACCTATGCCAAGTGCTGTAACATCGCTCAGCAGCTGGTCAACAAATCTATCGGTGGTGACGGGATACCAAATCATAAAACAGCCGGTCTGAAACCGTTGCTGGCCTTGTGCCAACATGCGCACAGCGCGCATCGCCTCATCCATTGCTTCATAAGGCGGGTCAATCAACACAAGCCCGCGCCGCGCCTTGAAGGGCAACTGAGATTTCACGGCTTGCAAAGCATCTTGGTTTAAAATCACCAAGCGCGTTTCGCCCAAATAATTCTGTCGCAAAATCTCCGCATCAACGGAGTGCAATTCATTGGCAAGCAACTTGTCGCCAACGCGCATCGTCTGCAAAATGATTTCCGGAGACCCCGGATAAAAGCGCAAGCCCCCTTGCGGATTCAAAGCGGCAATGCAGTGCCGATAAGGCGCTAGAATATTCTCAACTTCAGGCAAAAACGCTTCTGCCAAAAGTCCAACGCCGCCTTGCCATTCGGAAGTCTTGCCCGCTTCAACGCCTTGAAGATCATAGGCCCCAATGCCCGCATGTGCATCGAGCACAGCAAATGGCTTGTCCTTCTGAGCCAGATATTCCAGCACGCGCGCCAGCACCGCATGTTTCAAAACATCAGCGTGATTCCCGGCGTGAAAAGCGTGGCGATAGTTCATGTCGCTGGCGCATACATCAGGGCTTGACCAAATGGAACCGCTTCCGGCACCGAACAGTTAAGGATTTGGCAACCATTTGGCAGCAACTTGGGGAGATGAAACGGACGTTGCAAAGTATATTTCTGACGGTGGCAATCTTTGGCCTGAGTGCTGGCCTGTCCTTTGCAACGGATCAAGGAACAATCTTCGGCGCAGAATCAACCGGTGAGTTTGAAGTGACAATCACCGATCAACCCGCTGATACAGCTGCACCCAAGTCCGCCGCCCTTGAGACATTTTGCAAAGAGCCATCTTGCCCAATCCATGAAAAAGCTGGTATGCAACCTGCGGCTGACCATCGGCAACCATAATCTTGCCATCACTTTAGGCTTTTTAGGGCGCTCGAGATTCGGGGGAATGGGACAATGCGAGATAAGATGAAATACACGGGCCTGGTCGTGGTTGGATTGACCTTAAGTGGTTGCGCCAGCATGAATGTTTTTAAAGATTCGTCGGCAGACCAAGCCGCCATAGCGCCGCCAGTGGCCGCACCTGTGGCACCGCTGGCCCCCGGAACACCGGGCCTGCCAACAAATTTAAGTTCCGCTCAGATCAAAACCCTCCTCACCGGCAAAAGCTGGCGTTGGAAGGGGCCCAAGAACGGTGGTGTCACTCTATACGCTTCCGATGGTACATCGCTGGTTGAAGTGACAGGCAAAGGTACAACACAAGGCAAGTGGTTGGCCAAGGACGGCCAGCTTTGCGAAAGCTTCTCGCCAGCGACTTTCCTGCCCCAGGGCGTTCCTATGACATGCCAACCCTTCACCGGAACCGCAGGCAACTATAGAGTGGGCCCGGCCACCTTCAATCTCGCATCATAAGCGTAGGCCCGTTTGACCTGTCAGCCGAAATGGTTGACGGGCATCACACTCTTGCCACATGATTTCCATGGTCTTGCCGCTTGCCTCTGCCAATGAGCGCAAAAGAGGCAAGCCATGTCAAACCGACTCATGCCAAACCGACTCATTTCACGCCGCAGTTTTCTGGGCAGTACGGCAGCCCTGATGGCAAGCGCCACGGCAGCAAACGCCGCTCACCCGCTCTATGGTGGTGTTGACTTCACCCGCGATCCCAACTTGATCCCACCCGCCGAAGCCGCACAAGATTTCCCGATTGCGGCCTATGAACAGAATTTGCCGCCACGCTTTCGCCGCCAGCAAGTGACGATTGGCAACCAAAGCCCGGCCGGCAATGTGGTTGTCGATCCTGAACATCGGTTTCTATACCTGATGCTGGGCGGTGATCAGGCCCTGCGCTATGGCGTTGGCGTGGGCCGTGAAGGCTTTGCCTGGTCAGGCAGTGCCATCATCGGCATGAAACGCAAATGGCCCCGTTGGCTGCCCCCTGAAAGCATGGTGGAGCGCGATCCCCATGCGGCTCAATGGGCCAATGGCATGCCCGGTGGGCCAGAAAATCCCTTGGGTGCGCGCGCACTCTATCTTGAAGCCAATGGCATTGACACGCTTTACCGCATCCACGGCACCAATGACCCAAGCTCCATCGGCAAGGCTGTGTCTTCAGGTTGTGTGCGGATGTTGAATGAAGATGTTGCCGATCTGTTTGAGCGCGTCAAACTCGGCACTCCGGTCACAGTTCTGGCCGTCGGCACACAGTAGCACCTTGCGCAACCATCATCTCCCCGCGCTTGCAAGCCGCGCCCAGCTGTGGCACATCGCGGCTTCGGGAAATTCATGAAATCAAAATTGAAAATCAGAGCAGCCTTGCTCCTCATCGCCGTTTCTGCTGCGGCCTGTTCAACCGATCCGCGTGGCGTGCGCATCGTCAACGGCGGCACATCGGCGATTTCCGCCAAAGAAGGCGCAAAGATTCGCAATCTAACGCCTGCCGAGATTGGTCCGGTGGTCATCGGCAAAACTTTCCAATATACCCGCAACAGCGCATCTGGCTTCGTCACCTATAATGCTGATGGCACACTGACCATACAAGACGATCAAAAAGGCCCCAGCACCGGCAAATGGACCGCCAGCGGCCCACAATACTGCGAAAGCTATGGTGCAGCACAGCCCATGGAATGTGGAGATTTCAAATTCACCGGCGACGCCTATTTCGCGGCACAATCGCGCTTGGTTGAGATGAAAGTCTAAAACTGAAAAAGGCGGAAGGTTTCCCCGCCGCCCTAAAAAATTCATCCGCAGACAGATCAAGCGTGTGGCATTTGCCCCTTCGGCGTCAAACCATCCACCACTTGGGGCAAGACAGTTGATAGCTGCGCCAAAATCTGATCAGGCGACATGCCTGTTGAAGCCGCAATCTTGCTCACCAGATCAGGCCCCAGCGCTTGCGAAAGCTGTGAACCATTGATCGGCTGATTGGCACCCGTGCTAACCCAACTATTGGCAGCGGCACCAGCGCCATTAGCCTGCATGTGGCTAACAAGTCCGCCCAAAGCTCCCGCAATGCCGCCCGGAATTTGCGCCGCAGGCGCAGCAGCACCGCCACCCGTCAAGCCTTCCACAAACGACGAAATCTTGTCACGGTTCTGATACCCCGCAACGGCTACGAGGCCGAGAAGAGCTGTCAATGAGGGCATATTGCTATTCGCCATGAGAATTTCCTTTCAGTTGGCTGACCGACACAATTATGGGCTTTATTGTGCCGATTTCAAGACAAGGAGTTGCGGAACTATACTTTCAAGTGTTATCTTGCTTTGTGTTCGCCATCAACGGGAGGGATTGTCAATCATGGGAATTATTTGGACTATTATCGTCGGCTTGGTCGTCGGCGTTATTGCTAAGCTGTTCGTTCACGGCCCAGGAGAGCCGAGCGGTTTTGTATTGACCGCGATTATCGGCATCGTCGGCTCATTTCTCGCCAGCTATGTTGGCCAAGCCATTGGTTGGTATCAACCCGGCCAGGCCGCGGGCTGGATCATGTCTGTGATCGGCGCCGTCGTCGTCATGGTCATCTGGGGTGCAGTATCGCGCCGTTCAGCTTAATCACAGCATATCGATTTCAAAGCCCCGGTTCGCCGGGGCTTTTTATTTGAGAAATGGGTTTGAGCGCCGCTCAGCGCCAATCTGGCTGGCATTGCCGTGGCCGGGCAGAAACATCACGTCATCCGGCAGAACCATGATCTTGGTCTTGATCGAATGCAGCAGCGTCTCGTGATCGCCCCCCGGAATGTCGGTCCGACCGACTGAATTCTGAAACAGAACATCGCCCATCAACGCAAATTTGTTCGCTTCGTTGTAGAAAACCACAGAGCCAGGCGAATGGCCCGGCGCTTCAATGATCCGAAATTCCAAACCGCCGACGGCAACAACATCGCCGTCTTTCAACCACTGATCCGGCGCAACGCCCTTGGCACCAACCATGCCGAACATCGCCGCACGGTTTGGAATATTGTTAAGCACAGGCTTGTCGCCTTCATGCGGGCCAATGACTTTCACCCCCAATTTCGCGGCCAAATCTGCCGCCCCACCAGCATGATCGATATGACCATGCGTGAGCAGAATTTTCTCAATCTTGACGCCCGATTGCTGGATGGCATCTTCAATGCGTTCAATATCGCCGCCGGGGTCCACGACGGCCCCCTGCTTGGTCTCATCGTCAAAAACGATGGAACAATTTTGCTGGAACGGGGTGACAGGAACAATGAGGATTTTAAGCGTGGCCATGGTCCCAGATAGCAACGCTAACCCTCAGCGTCAAACCAACTGTACGAATGATTTGCCATGCGCTAGTGACACACCATGCAAAACTTGCTCACCATCCGCGATCTGCTGCGCTATGCCGTCAGCCGCTTCAACAAGGCGGGCCTGGCCCATGGCCATGGAGCAACCAACGCCATCGACGAAGCGGCCTTCCTCATCCTCGAAAGCCTGAAGCTTCCGGTGCATGACATCAATCCTTGGGCTGAAGCAAAGCTCACCTCGGACGAACGCAACGAACTCCTCGCCCTCATCGAACAGCGCATCACCACACGCAAACCCGCGGCCTATCTGTTGAAGCGCATTTATATGCAGGGCGTTCCTTTCTTTGTGGATGAACGCGTGATTATTCCAAGGTCCTACATCGGCGAATTGCTGGCCAAAGGTTTGCTGACCGACTTGGATTTTGATTTTGAAGCCGCGCACAGCATTCTTGATCTCTGCACAGGTTCAGGTTGCCTCGCCATTCTGGCAGCCGCCCACTTCCCCAATGCGGAAATTCATGCGGCCGATCTCTCCAAGCAAGCGCTCGAAGTCGCCGCCATCAATGTCAAAGACCACGGACTTGAGAGCCGCATTCATTTGCACCAGGGCGATTTATTTGTACCCCTGGGAAACCAGAAGTTTGATTTCATCATCTCCACCCCACCCTATGTGGGAAAGGCTGAGGTCGATTCCTTGCCACCCGAATATGCCC
>JAYWAB010000245.1:0-8986 GCA_043782835.1 Aestuariivirga sp. | reverse complement strand
CCAAAAAATTCTTGAAACCTTTGAAGCGCGGCTGGCACAGGGAACAGTCTCTGTGGCGCATAATAAAGATTTTGATGAGTTGAACACAAAGCTATCGCTGCATGTTTCGGCAGATATGTATGCAACGCCTTCGGATGTTCCAATCGAATTTGTGGCCGATGTTGAGCCTTTCGGCAACACCGTCAAGCTCACCAAGTTCTGATACGATGAACCGCGAATTCCTCGAGATCTATAACCGCGAACTTCGGGTTCTGAGGGAGAATGCAAAGGAGTTTGCCGAAGAATTTCCCGGCGTTGCAGATCGCCTTGGCGGCTTGCTTGAAAACAACATGGACCCCATGATTGAAGGCTTGCTGCAAGGCACAGCTTTCTTGGCATCGCGTGTCCAACTCAAGATCAATCATGAATATGAACAATTCACCAGCAACCTGCTTGAGCAATTGCTGCCTGATTATTTGGCACCGACGCCTTCAACAGCGCTTTTGAAAATTGAACCAGTATTCACAGATCCTAGCCTTAAAGATGGCTTCATAATCAAGTCAGGTTCTTATGTTGAGGCGCGTTTTGTGGAGCGGCAGAGGCGCATTGCCTGCAAGTTCCGCTTGGCCGGCGATACCACGCTTTGGCCTTTTGACTTGGTGGGTGCTGAGTATCTTCCCTCTCTGGCGGCATTTAACGGGCTCGGCATTGAAGCTCATTCGCAAGTCCAGGCGGGCCTGAGGCTTTCACTCTTGCGGCGCACTGCCGCAAGACGCGAAGATGAACCAACCGACAAGCAAATCGTCAAGAAGCTGGACAGTTGGATTTCTAATTGTCGCGCAGATGAACTAACTTTTCATATCACCTGTGGCGAGGTTGATGCCGTTCGGATCTACGAAAAAATTTTTGCGCATACGGCAGTTATCTATCTGCGTTATCTGAATGAGTTTGGCGATCCCGTTGTTTCACCCCTGCCTGAAGGCGCTTTGCAGCAAGTTGGGTTTGGGGAAGACGAATCCTTGTTCCTGCGCGAAAAGCGCATGTTTTCGGGATTTGAATTGCTGCGTGAATATTTCACACTTCCAGCAAAACTCCTGGCATTTAGAATAGCTGGCCTTAGCTCTGTCCTCAAAAATATAAAGACCAACAAGCTGGATATTGTGATTGCCCTTGATCAGGCTGATAGTCGGCTTGTTCCCGTTGTGAAGCCCGAAATTTTTTCACTCTTTGCTGTTCCAGCCGCAAATCTTTTTGAAATGACAACTTCGCGGGTTTTAGTGAAACCGAGCGAGAATGAATATCACATTGTGACGGACCGCACCCGGCATTTGGATTATGAAGTGATTAAGCTGTTGGATGCAAATGCACATGTTGCGGGCAGCAGTGAGAAAAGAGAAGTTTATCCTCTCTACGCGAGCCCGCCGCTGAATACTTCTGAAACAGAAACAATTTTCTACACGATTCGACGCTTGCCGCGCCGCCGATCAGAGGAAGAGCGCGCCAGACGGCAAGCGTCATCCTACGTCGGCACTGATAGTTTTTTGATGCTTACAAACCACGCTGATGCGGATGGGAATTCTCGGGTTTCCGAAATAAGTCTTCGTGCGCTCTGCTCAAATCGAAATCTGACGGAACATCTGCCAGTGGGGCAGGGAGGTGCGGATTTCATTCTTGAGGACAAGACAAATCTAAAAGTGACTTGCCTGATCGGTCCAACCCCGCCACGAGATGCGGTGACGATGGCAACAAATAGTGAAGGTGGGAAAGATCGCAACACCACGACCTCTTGGCGCCTGATCAATATGATGAGTTTGAATCACCTCGGCCTGAGCGGTGGTGGTTCTTCTGATTCCGCCAGTGCACTGCGCGAAATGCTTTCGCTTTTTGTCAGTTCCGCAGACGCTATAACGGAGCGGCGTATTCGCGGCATTCAAAAAGTTGAAAGCCGCCCAATCAATCGCAGGGTTCGCCAGAAAAATGGCACGGGAATTGTGCGCGGACTTGAAATTCAGATTACCATTGACGAAAAATCATTTGAGGGCAGTGGCATTTTTCTTCTTGGCGCGGTGCTTGACAGATTTTTTATGGAATACGCCGGCATCAACAATGTCGTTCAGACCGTCATTTATTCGACTGAGCGCGGGCTGGTGATGCGCTGGCCTGTGCGCATAGGCAAGAAGGTTGAGCTGTGAGCAAGGCCCCGGACTTTCTCGATTTGATGCGTGTGCATGAGCGTGCAAAACCGGAAATGCCACGCATTGGTGCGAGCGGATCACGAGCTGAGGAAATTGTGATTCTTGGGCAGGAGCCGCATATCGAGTTTTCGGCGACGAACGTGAACTCTCAATCGCAATCGAGAGACGGCAAGCCGCTTGTGCTTGCCCGCTTTCTTGGTTTGCTCGGCCCGCAAGGTGCCCTACCTCTGCATACGAGCTATGATACGGTTCACTGGACGAATATGCGTGACCCTGCGTTCTCTCGGTTTCTTGATATTTTCAACCATCGGTTCCTCCAGCTATTTTATCGCACCTGGGCCAATGCCAGGCCCGTGGTTCAGGCCGATAGAGCACGCGAAAACCAGTTTGTCGCTTATCTTGGCGCGGCGGTGGGTATCGGCACAGTTGCCACGCAATCACGCGGCACGATGCCGGATTTTACCAAATTAGCACTTGCAGGTTTGCTGTCTTCTGCGGTGAAAAGCGCGTCGCGGCTCGAGCATATGATCGCCTGGATGTTCAAGGTGGATGTGGCGGTCGAACAACATATTGGTGTGTGGCTGGCAATCGAAGAACATGAACGATCCTCCTTGTCCAAAGGCAAATGCGGGCTCGGGGTTGAAAGCCTGATTGGTCGTTCAGCGTTTAGTTTGAGCGACAAATTCAGAATTAGAATCGCCGTCAAGAACTTGCCTGAGTTTGAGTCCTTCTTGCCTGATGGAAAATTCTTTCAACTGTTGGCGGACGCTGTCGCGTTTTATCTTGGCCATGTCCTGATCTATGATGTGGCCTTAGGTTTAGCGGCAAATCATGCAGCGCCCATGCAGCTTGGAAAATTTGGCCGCTTGGGGTGGACGAGCTGGATGGGCAAAGACGCCGAAAAAGTTGATGATCAAAAGCGCTGGGATTGCAGATTCCATCCGGCAGAATTGTGAAGAGAAATTTTTGAGAGGTTAAGTCATGGCAGAAGTTAGTCTCGAAACGGTGACCGGAAAACTTAATCAAGTTGGTTACGACACTTTCATGCAGGCGCTTCGCCAAGCCAAAGGTTCCGGCAACCGCAACTTGGAGCTGGAGCATTGGCTTCTGAAGATGTTGCAGATGCCGGGCAATGATGTTGCGTTGACGGTTGAACATTTTAAACTTGATCAGGCAAAGCTCCTCACCGATCTCAATGCTGTGGTGTCTGGCTTTGCTGGCAACAAAACCGAGATGCCCGGCATTTCGGAAAATATCATCGATGCTCTGGATCGTGGCTGGCATTACGCCACGCTGATGTTTGGAGAGACGCAAATTCGCACGGGCCATATTCTTTCTGCCGTGCTGAAGGAGCCCAAACTGGCGCGGACAATCCACGGCATTTCCAAGCAGTTCAAACTGATCGATGCCGATCTCCTCACCAGTGAGCACCGGAAAATCTGGCTGCATTCCAATGAGGAAAATATGCGCCCGATGGACGGTTCGGGTCTTGTGGTGCCTGGTGTTGGAAGCGATGCGTCCTCGGGTGCGAAAGGCACAACGGCACTTGATCGTTTTGCTATTGATCTCACGGCGCGGGCGGCTTCAGGGGAGATGGACCCGATCGTGGGTCGTGATGAGGAAATTCGCCAGATCATTGACGTGTTGATGCGCAGGCGTCAGAATAATCCCATCCTCACGGGAGAAGCCGGCGTGGGCAAGACGGCTGTCGTGGAAGGCTTTGCGCAACGCATTGCTGCTGGCGATGTTCCGCCACCGCTCAAGGGCAACAAGCTTTACGCACTTGATATTGGATTAATGCAGGCGGGCGCTTCGATGAAGGGCGAGTTTGAGCAGCGCCTGCGCTCGGTGATTGACCAGGTGCAATCATCCCCGATTCCGATCATCCTGTTCATCGATGAGGCGCATACGTTGATCGGTGCTGGCGGAGCCGCCGGAACAGGTGACGCCGCCAACTTGTTGAAGCCGGCATTGGCGCGCGGCACGTTGAAAACGATTGCTGCCACCACGTGGTCCGAATATCGCCAATATATTGAGAAAGATCCGGCCCTCACGCGGCGCTTTCAACCCATCACTATTGGTGAGCCAGAAGTGGAGCGGTGTTGTGATATGATGCGCGGCCTTTTGGCTCCGATGGAAAAGCACCACAAGGTTCATATTTCAGATGCGGCACTTGTGGCTGCGGTTAAGCTTTCCAGCCGCTATATTCCTTCGCGGCAGTTGCCCGACAAGTCGGTGAGCCTGCTTGATACGGCGGCCGCTCGTGTTGCGGTCTCGCAGACATCAACGCCAGCAGCTGTTGAAGATGCGCGGGTTTTGATTGTCGCGCGCGAGAAGGAACTTCATGCGTTAGAGCGCGAGCGCGACATTGGTGCTGCAGACGAAGGCAAGATCAGCGACGTTCAAACAGCGATTGTCGGGGCCAAGGCCAAGCTTGAAACATTGGAGAAAGAATGGGCTGCCGAAAAAACCATTGTTGAAAGCATCATGGCGGCGCGCAAGGAAATCACTGAGGGCGGGGAGGGTGCCGCCGCAGCACGCGAACGTCTCTCGGGCATCATGGCGCAGCTTGAAAGCATCGCGCCAGAAAAACGCATGATCTATCCCTATGTGGATGAACAGTCTGTGGCCTCTGTTGTTTCGGACTGGACGGGCATTCCGGTGGGTCGCATGGTGCGCGATGAGGTGCAAACCATTCTCAATCTTGCTGACATTTTGGGTAAACGCGTTATTGGCCAGGACCACGGCCTCAAGATGATCGCCAAACGAATTGAGACCAACCGCGCCAAGCTTGACAACCCGAATAAGCCCATCGGTGTTTTCATGTTGGCGGGGCCATCCGGCGTTGGCAAAACGGAAACAGCTTTAGCACTGGCCGAGGCCCTGTATGGCGGCGAGCAGAACATGATCACCATCAACATGTCTGAATTTCAAGAAGCGCATACGGTTTCAACACTGAAGGGGGCACCTCCGGGCTATGTCGGCTATGGCGAAGGCGGCAGGCTCACCGAAGCCGTGCGCCGCAAACCTTATAGTGTGGTGTTGCTCGACGAAGTGGAAAAGGCGCATCCCGACGTGCATGAGCTTTTTTTCCAGGTGTTTGACAAGGGCGTGATGGAAGATGGCTCCGGCCGCCGCATTGATTTCAAAAACAGTTTGATCATTCTCACCACCAATGCCGGCACGGAGATGATCATGCATGAATCCGCCAATGGCGAGAAGCGGCCTGATGCTGAACAGCTCTCGGTTGATTTGAAGCCGCATCTCCTGCAAGTTTTCCCGCCTGCACTTCTGGGACGTATCGTGACCATTCCATACTATCCGCTTTCCGGCGATATGCTGGGCGGCATTGTGCGTTTGCAACTGAACCGCATTGGAAAACGGATTGCGGATAATCACAATGCTAAATTTATTTACGATGATGCTGTTGTAGAGAAGATCGTGTCGATGTGCCGCGACCCGGATTCCGGTGGGCGCATGGTGGATAATATCGTCACCAACACGCTGCTGCCTGCGCTGTCGCGGCAAATTTTGAACAAGGCGATTGCGGGTGAGGCGATTGTGGAGGCGAAGGTTGGGGTGCGGGATGGAGAGTTTTGGTATTCTGTAGGCTAAGATTTATGTGCAAGTACTTGTTGAGAAAGGAAGAAGATCATGGCTCATCTCGTTCCAATCCCCCTACCAACGGATTATTGGCGCCCACAGCTAAATTCGACTTATGTAAATAATTCAGGAAAATGTCTCATCGGCGTTTGGGGGCAAGTTGGCGGCTATGGTGACAATCGCATCGGCACAGAGGAAGATGAATTTAATGACGATTTGGATTCACAGCCAATTTCTCTCATGGGCCTGCATGCAGATGTTGTGGTTTACGAAGTGCGGGGCGTCCGCAGAGGTCACAAATTGATGCTCATGCAAAGGAATGGTACCACTTGGCGAAGGTTCTCTACTAACATTGTAGATATCTCCTGGAATATGGCTGACGTGTGGGAGTGGGATTTTTTAGCCGGAAAATTACCAAGGTGCAAACACAATGCCAAAATTTCCTACTACCCTTTTGGTTCAAGTCAACGAAGGCCTGTCCCTGTGCCCGAAGATGTTTGGATGAGGAGTATTGAACACCAGTTTGATATTATTTGTGCCAATCCCCTTGGTCAGGCGCTTGTAAAAATGATCGATAAAGATGTCGTCATTCATCCTTGGATTAAAAGTTATCACAATGCCAATTCTGCTGTCAAATTTTCTCCGCAGGATTGGAGTGATGATGGCCCGTGGGGTTCTGCCCCGCATGAAATATTGTTACACGAGCTGATTCACGTCCTTGAAGGAAACTACTCTGGCTATGACGACCGTTATGGATTCATGTTTGATAAGTCAGATTTTTTGTCTGTAAACGCAACGAATGTTTATTCTTGCCTTTTAGGGAGAGGGTTGCGGAAAGATCATCATGAGTTCAATAAACTGCCCGATGAACATTTTAATAATCCGAAACTGCACTACGATCAGCAAGAGCCCAACTACGACAAAGCCGATAGTCATACGCCTGACATCGTGCGGGAACTTCAAAAGTATAGAAGTGTTTGGAACCCATTTATTTATTGTTGATGCGCGGGCTCTTTGAAACATCATCTGTTTGGGGGATGAATGGAAAAGCGCAAAACACTAATGCGATAAGGGCAAACGACAACACAATTGAGCTAGCGCAGCAGAGGTTGTCGAAGGGATATTTGAATCGCTTTACAAGGAATTACTGCTATGGCCAGAAGCTCACCCTCCCTTGCTGTTCAAGTTGTTGCTCCAAAGTATTATAGCATTGCATACTATAAAGCGTGCCTTATCGATTTTGAAACGTCGAGCGCTATGCTCGAGGGGCAACACATGAGCTGGTTGAGTGCGACGATGGCTAAGGTAAAGCCAAATTCGGGCTACAGTATAAGGTTGGTCGGCTTCGCCTCAAAACTTGGCGAATCCAATTACAATTTCGGTCTGTCAAGACGCAGGATGCAGGCTGTTTTAGCATATATGCAAAAGCTGGATACGCGCGCTCTCAATTCGCTCGAAAATTTTTACGCAATGGGGGAAAGTGAGTCCACCGGAGGTGAAAACGATAACTCAGCGGAATGGCGTGCAGTTGAAGTCCACATTTTTATTGGATCAATTCCACCACCCCCCCCGCCGCCTGAATTTACAAGAGTCACTCCGCCGAATCGACCTGCACTGCCCGGAGGTGAGCGGTTTACGGATTGGGCGGTGGCTACACCGGGTGGTGTATTTGTAGCAGAAGTCATCGGCGGCGGGTTCAATATCTTCTTCATAAAGAACAAAAAGCAAAATGAAATAAGAGGTTATATTCAGCCCGTAGTCGGCGTGGGTGCTGCCATCAGCTTGGGTGGTTTGAAATTAGTATGGAGCGTCATTCAAAACATTGTAACGGGTGTGCAATGGGGCGGCGTTGACTACACTGATGTGAAAACACCGCATCCCACGACTTGGGATGAAATGGAAGGGTGTCTGGTTCGCGTAACATCAGCTTCCGCAGGACTTGTGAAAGGTGGTGGAATGGCCATCATTACATTCGCAAGTTCAGGCGTTTATCAATACGGAGAATCTGGCTTGCCTCTCAGACTTGCTGAAGATTTGTTCCAATTTCAAGCAGTCGGAGAAAATTGGCAGGTCGGCGTGAACGCCTCGGTGGTCATTGGGCCGTTGATAAGAGTTCCTTAAACACCGGGAATGGCAGTGAGCTGGGGACACTGTTGCTTATGTTCACCTTCCCAATAAATGATGTTGTTTCATCTGCATTGGACTTATGTTTCATCACGGTATATCCTTTTTTCGCACAACTGACTTACACATTTTCCTGTTGATACTGCCGTTGGTTTTTCCCGCCGGCAGACTTGTACGGTTCAGCTCCTTGGAACTCTATTTTGTCGTCAGTTTCAAGTATGCAAGCTGCATTGAGAAGTCTTCGGCGGATGCTGCGTCTTTCAACAGCGGCGCGGTGAAGTCTGCCGCGTCAAATGCATCTTGCGCATTGATGCCGTTCAATGGCTTTCCCGCTGCCGCGACAAAAACTAGCATGGGATAGAAGGGCGGCGCAGAGGTATTGGCCGTTTCCGGCGGGCTGAACAGACTCAACGCAGCTGTCATTTCGCCGTCTTTCATGGTCACGCATGTGGGGCAAGCGCGGTTGATGTTCTGAATTGCGCCCTCGTGGTCCACCACAAAAAGATAAATGTTCCGGTCGGCGATCCCGGTCACCGTGATTTTCAGTGAATCGCCCGCCACGCCCGTATCTGAATTGCTGCCACGCAGCTGGTCTCGGTTCAATTTGATTGCAAGTGGAGCGCCGTTTTTTGGTGCGACCTTGTTCAATGCGCCAATGAAACCGCACTGGGGCGTTGCCAATGCTTCAAGTTTTATCTGCGGTTTGAAGCCGGCTTTGTCAGCAAAGAGCTTCTCAAATTGTGCAGATGTTTCTTGGCTACCAAGAATAGACAGCTCGGCTGAATTTGCCGTGAGCTTATCTATATTGGCGCGAAAGCAGGAATCGCCGCCATAGGATTGAACATAGTTGCGCAGCGCTACAAGATCGAAGCCGGCTGGGGGATTGGTTGGTGGCGGGTGTTTCACCACATCCGGCAACACCGCAACGCGCGTGTCGGGTGTTTTGGTTGGCGGTGCTGGCGGAGGCGTTGCATCGATTGATGGTTGCGGCGGAACTTGCGTTTGAGCGGGCGTTTTTATTGTCTCAGGGATGGGCGCCACAGCTGTGGAATCTGCAACAGGAACCTGCACAGGCGGCGCTGGTT
>JAYWAB010000244.1:0-6170 GCA_043782835.1 Aestuariivirga sp. | reverse complement strand
GTTTGGACGACAATGTCGCTGCTCTGGCACAGATCGCGAAAGCGGAAAAATTAAACTTGCGATCAGCAAAATTATCAGCGGAAAAAGGTCGCGTCCTGATCAAAGAAAAAAATATCCTTGGCGGCCTTGCTGAATTCAAGAAAGCAAAAGCGATTGATCCGAATTTCCAAAGCGCCGTTTTCGATGAGATTTCTGCGAAGCTCAAGATATGTCTTTGGACTAGCTATGATGATGATGTTGCTCGACTGGTCATGCCCAGACCTGTTGGTCAAGTGGACAGCAACCCCCTTCTCATTTCCTATACGCTTGACAATCTTGCCGAGAATATGAAGGTGGCCCAAGCTGTTGTAATTGAACATCAAAGTGACGTGAGTTTGGCTGACCGACTGACTTTGCCTGCCATTGGCAAGCGAACTTTTGATTCTAAAATTCATTTGGGTTATTTTTCAGCCGATTTGCACAACCATCCCGTGGGCCAATTGGTGGCTGGCGTGATTGAAAATCATGACAAAGAAAAATTTGTGGTCCATGTCTTCTCGCAGGGCAAGAGCACGGGCGACAATTTTGAAAATCGTATTGTTGAGGCAGCGACCCATTATTATCAAACTTCTAGTTTCAATCATGCCACAGCACTCAGCATGGCAAGAGATAAAGGTCTGTCGATCGCACTCGATTTGAACGGATACACCGGCGTGCCAAGGCTTCCCCTTGCCCACAACCGCGTCGCTCCTGTTCAAGTTAATTATCTGGGTTATCCGGGAACTTTAGGGTCGCCGTTTATCGATTACATGATCGCGGATAAAGTGGTCATTCCGCCTGAATATTATTCATCCTGCACTGAAAAAATTGTACAACTGCCGAACTGTTTTTTGCCCAATGATCGATCACGCAGCATTGAGCGAACGCGCTTTCAACGCAGCGAACTTGATCTTCCAGCTGATGGAATCATCTTTTGCAGTTTCAACAATACAATCAAATATAATCCGCCAATGTTTTCCGTATGGATGAATATCATGCGGCGCATCCCGCTTAGTGTTCTGTGGCTGTCCGGCACTGATTTGGTGACACAAGAAAATCTAAAACGCGAAGCCACGAGCCGAGGGATCGATTCACAACGACTGATCTTTTCAAAGTTCGCTCCACGAGAAGAATATTTTGATCGGATTTCTGTTGCCGACCTTTTTCTGGATTCGTTTCCATACAACGCGCATACAACTGCGGCAGATGCACTTTGGAGTGGTGTCCCTTTGCTGACAATGACAGGTGAAATTTTTGCCAGCCGGGTTGCGGCAAGCGCTTTGCACGCTGTTGGTTTGCCGGAATTGATCACGTCCACGCCGAGCGATTATGAAGAAAAAGCAGTCAAACTTGCCAGCGATCCCGCAGTGTTATTTGAAATGAAGAAGCACCTTCAGAAAAATCGGTTAGCGTCGCCGCTTTTTGATATTGTGACCTATACGCGCAACTTGGAGAAGGCGTTCATCGCCATGGACGCCGGTTATAAAATGGGCCGTCAGCCCGAGCACATTAAAATTGAGGCGGATCGCAATTGAGGCATATGGATTCCGTTCTTGTTCTCATCGCAACCCCCGGCTCTGGTGCAATTACCCCACAGGTGATTGACGCGATGCGTGATCTCGGTAGTGGGGGGCCGCATTGGCTTTCCAAAAGTGAGGCCTGTGAGGTTGATATATTCGCGCGTCTGCCAGAATTTTTGATTGGTCTGCGCAGCCATAAGATCGACGCGGCTGTCGTGTCCATTCACGACCGCCGCAAACCATTGCTGCTGGCTGATATGGATTCCACCATGATCCAGCAAGAGTGCATTGATGAGTTGGGTGTTGTGGCTGGAGTCGGCGATCATATCAAGGCAGTGACGGCCAAAGCCATGCGCGGTGAGTTGGATTTTGACGCCGCTCTGCGCGAGCGCGTGGCGCTTCTGGAAGGCTTACCCGCGACGGTGGTCGATGATGTTTTGAAAACGCGCATCACCTTGATGCCCGGCGGCAAAGTTTTGCTTGATACAATGAAAGCACAAGGGGCTTATGCAGCGCTGGTGTCTGGCGGGTTTACGTCTTTCACGGGTCCAATTGCGGCGGCATTGGGCTTTGACGAGAACCGCGCCAATCACTTGGAAATTATCGATGGCAGGCTGACAGGGCGCGTCATTCCTCCTATTCTCGGCAAAGAAGCGAAAGTTGAAGCCTTGCGCCAGATTTGCGCAAGGCTTGGTTTTTCAGCCGAACAGGTTCTGGCAGTGGGTGACGGTGCCAATGATATTCCCATGTTGCAAGCTGCGGGGATCGGTGTGGCCCTCCATGCCAAACCCGTGGTTCAAGAACAGGCCAAGGTGGTCATCAATCACAGTGATCTGACGGCGCTGCTGTATTTGCAAGGTTACCATCGAGATGAATTCGTAAATGTCTGAGACAGATGTTTATTTCTGTTGCAGGTCGCTGGTGCCGGCCAATCTTGTCAGCTTCATCGGCTCGCCACTGAAAACAGAGGCAAAGAATTGCTTGGCATAGATGGTGATGTTGCCATGGGCCGTGTTGTTGGCATCGGTCCAGGCCATGTGCCCGGCTTTGTCGAACTCAACATAGGTGGCATTGCCGCCAGTTTGGGCAAAGCAGCCATTGGCACCGATTTGACCCGGATTTGCTATCTCATCCTTAGCGCCGCCCTGCACCATGACAGGCACACCAATATCGCCGAGCTTGCCTTTGAGTTTCAGCGGTTCGCAATAAGGTGCCAAGGCCAAGACGGCGGCAAAGCCATCGACGCGCCACGTGGGTTGACCACCCACAATGGCCAGCGCCGCATAGCCGCCGAGCGAATGGCCCATCACCGCAACGCGGGACCAGTCGATGCGGTTGCGCCAAGCGGTGTCTGACTTCAGAGTGCGATAGACTCGGCGCATTTCATCGCGCCGTTTCAGGAAAGTCGTTTCATCCCAGAGGGCTGGGTCGCTTAAAGTTTTTTCTTTGCCATTGAATTTGCCGCAGGCGGAATCCGAATGATCGGGCGCCATCACCAGCCAACCTTGTTTGGCCAGCTCGCCTGTGAGGAAGCTGGCTTGCGTGCTGCAGCCGCCGAAGCTGTGCGAATAGATGATGAGTGGCGTTTGGCCGACCTTGCCGGAATCCCAGTAATTCACGTTCAAACCCGAAAGATTGACCGTGCCTGGATCGCCAGGCTGGGCAAGGCTGACGGCAATGGCGTCCTTGGGCAGAATTTTAGGTGCTATTGTTTCAGGCGTGGCTTGGGCCGCACTTTGCTTGTGATGGCGGCGCGCCGAAGCAGGATCAGACAGGGCCGCAAAAAGCAGCGCTGAAAGCCCGACAAATTTTACAAACTGTACTGCCACACCTGTCCCCCAGACAGCATCCCAAGCGCAAGCCTAGGATTGCTGCTTATGGTTGTAAAGATAAATCCTGACGAATTGGTAACGGTCCGGTCGGCGCTGACTGCTGTCAGCACCTGTCAGCAGGCGCTCTTCCTTGTGTCACTATCCACGCCTATATCTTAGCCATGGGTCATTCACGTCAAGACGGCGGATTCGCCGAAGCACCGCAGCCACCGCTCACGGGCTATGAAGAACTGCCTGCCACGGCGCGAGCGGGGCTGGAGGGGTTGCGCCCTGACGTGAGCGTATTGCCCATGTTTGCGCCGTATCGGCCCACCAAGCCGCCCAAGTCTGAAGGCGGGCGTCGGCTGGAAGTGGTTTCCGAATTTGAACCCAAGGGTGATCAGCCCACGGCCATCAAGGAATTGGTGGCTGGCGTCCATGCGGTGGAGCGCGATCAGGTTCTGCTCGGCGTCACAGGCTCTGGCAAAACCTTCACCATGGCCAAGATCATCGAGGCGACACAGCGCCCTGCTCTCATCATGGCGCCGAACAAGACGCTGGCGGCGCAGCTCTATGGCGAATTTCAGAATTTCTTTCCGAAGAACGCAGTTGAATATTTCGTGTCCTATTACGATTACTATACGCCGGAAGCCTATGTGGCGCGCAGCGATACTTACATTGAAAAAGAAAGCGCGATCAACGAACAGATCGACCGGATGCGCCATTCGGCGACACGCTCGCTTTTAGAACGCGATGATGTGATCGTCGTCGCGTCGGTGTCTTGCATCTATGGCATCGGCGATGTTGAAACCTATTCGGCCATGGCCTTTGCATTAAAGAAAGGCCAGCGCATCGCGCAGCGCGAATTGATTGCCGATCTGGTCGCACTGCACTATCGCCGCAATGACCAGAATTTTGTGCGCGGCACATTCCGGGTGCGCGGTGATACGATTGAGCTTTATCCATCGCATTTTGAAGATCGCGCCTGGCGCATCTCGCTGTTTGGCGATGAGCTTGAAAGCATTGCTGAATTTGATCCGCTCACTGGGCAAAAAAAGGCCGAGTTGGAGCAGATCAAAGTTTACTCCAATTCACATTATGTGACGCCCAAGCCCACGCTTGAACAGGCTGTCACGCGCATCAAATATGATCTGCAAATGCGTTTGCATGAGTTCAATTCGGCTGGGCGTATTCTGGAAGCGCAACGCCTTGAACAGCGTACGATGTTTGATATTGAAATGATGATGGCCACGGGGTCTTGTGCCGGTATCGAAAACTATTCGCGCTATCTCACAGGGCGCAAACCCGGCGAGCCGCCGCCAACTTTATTTGAATATCTGCCTGATAATGCGTTGGTGTTTCTTGATGAAAGCCATGTGACCGTTCCGCAAATCGGCGGCATGTTCAAAGGCGACTTTAACCGCAAAGCCACGCTGGCCGAATATGGGTTCCGTTTGCCCTCCTGCATCGACAATCGCCCCCTGCGTTTTGAAGAGTGGGACGCGATGCGCCCGCAATCTATTTTTGTCTCAGCCACGCCGGGCGGCTGGGAAATGGGGCGCACAGGCGGTGTGTTTTCGGAACAGGTTATTCGCCCCACAGGCTTGATTGACCCGCCCGTCATTATTCGCCCGGTGAAAACGCAGGTGGATGATGTGGTGGCCGAATGCAAGGCCGTGGCCCTACAAGGCCAACGTGTTTTGATCACCACTTTAACCAAGCGCATGTCGGAAGACCTTACCGAATATATGCACGAGCAAGGCGTTCGCGTGCGTTATATGCACAGCGATATTGATACGCTGGAACGCATTGAAATTTTGCGCGATTTGCGCCTTGGCGCTTTTGATGTGTTGATCGGCATCAACTTGCTGCGTGAAGGTTTGGATATTCCTGAGTGTGCGCTGGTTGCAATTTTGGATGCTGATAAAGAAGGCTTCTTGCGCAGCGAAACGTCGCTGGTGCAAACCATCGGCCGCGCCGCCCGCAATGTGGATGGCCGCGTGATCATGTATGCTGATCGCATCACCGGTTCGATGCAACGCGCCATCGCCGAGACGGATCGCAGGCGCGAAAAGCAAGTGGCCTATAATACACTCCATGGCATCACGCCGCAGTCGATCAAGAAGAACATCGGCGATATTATGGGCTCGATGTATGAGCGCGACCATGTGCAGGTCGATGTCGGCGACAGCGGGCCTCTGGTCGGGCATAATCTCGCGAAAGTTCTGGCCGATATGGAAAAGCGCATGCGCGAGGCGGCAGCGAATTTGGAATTCGAAGAGGCGGCCAGATTGCGCGATGAAGTGAAGCGCCTGAAGGCGGTGGAGCTGGCGGTGATGGATGATCCGCTGGCGAAGAATCCCAATATCCAAACCGCCGAAGAAAGCTGGCCGAGGGGAGAGGCACCGCGGCGGGCTGGAAGCAAGGCGGGGAAGGCGGGGACGCGGAGTTATCGGGGGAAGGTTAGGTGAGAAACGGATCTAGGAATTTCCGATCGCCAAAAGCATTTTTTTCTGCTCTTGCTGGTGAAACGGGCCTGTATTTTTTATGGGGATTTGTGACCAGTTCATTTAATCCCTTTGGGCTTGGTTTGGCTTCAAGTTTATGGGGTTGCTTTTGGCTAGTTTGCTTAGTTGCAAACATTGCTCTTTGGCGCAAAACAGTAGGGATTTCAGCAGTCGTATTCTCAGGTTTGTTATTAATGCCGCTGTGGTACTTTGGTTCGAACCAATCGGCATTCGACTATTTGTGGTCTCAGATTTATGTCCTTTCAGACCTGAAGGCATGCGGCAATGACAATTGTGTTGCCGTCTCAGAATTC
>JAYWAB010000243.1:0-2011 GCA_043782835.1 Aestuariivirga sp. | reverse complement strand
GGCTTTGCCGACATAATGACGGATCACGCCCTTCTGCACATAGCTCTCCCCGCCGTAGCCAAGCAGATTTTGCATGAAAATTTCCGGGCGCAGGTGGGTAAAAGAAAAGCCACACCACTCGACGTAACGTTCGATGAATTGGTGCCAGCCATAGTGCGCAATTCGGGTGTCATTATCGCCGCAAGCTCCCAAGTGGACGACGTGCTTCACCCCGGCTCGCTTCGCGGCGTTCAGGAAATCCTTACTCTGGCGCATCATGTCCACGGTATAACCGGTGATCAACAGCGCCCGATCCACACCTTTCAAGGCGGTTGCCATTGTCTCGGGTTTGTCCAAATCGAGATGCACGACGGCAACTCCAAGATGCTTCGCCTTCTCAGGTGTGCGGGCGGCTGCCACAACTTCAATGTTCGGGACATTTGACAAGTGAGGAATGACACCCGCACCGACCTGTCCGGTGGCTCCCGTAATGAGAATCCTTGGTTTCATGGCAAGGCCAACTCCTTCTCCTGGTAAGTGGGGTAATCGCTGTAACCGACAGAGTTTCCGCCATAAAAAGTTGCACGATCATACCGATTGAGAGGCTGTCCAAGTTGGATGCGGCGAGGCAGGTCGGGATTAGAAATAAAATGCCGACCGAAAGCTACCAAGTCAGCATCACCCTTTTTGACAATCTCCTCGGCCGTGTCGGCCTCAAATCCGCCTGCCGCCATGATCGTTCCTTTGAAGATTTTCTTCATCTGGGCAGCAGCCACGGGCGGGAGGCCATCCTTGATCGCTGTGTTACCATCAATGCGCGGTTCGATGACATGGAGATAGGCAATTCCCATCTTTCTGAATTCTTCGGCGACGTAACCGAAAGTGTGATCAGGGTTGCTGTCAGACATGCCATTGAAAATCGAACTTGGCCCAAGGCGCACACCAACGCGTTCTTTTCCCCACACTGAGACCACTGCCGCCGTCACTTCCAGCAAAAGGCGAGCGCGGTTTTCGACAGTGCCGCCGTAGGCATCCGTGCGCTTGTTGCTGCCGTCTTGAAGGAATTGATCAAGCAGGTATCCGTTTGCCCCATGAAGCTCCACGCCATCAAAGCCCGCCGATTTCGCGCGTTGGGCGCCTTGACGGAACGCCTCAATGATTCCGGGAATTTCCTCAATCTTCAGCGCCCGATTGGGCGAAACCGGAACCCAGCCATTTTTGGTGTAAGCTTTTGCTTCATAGGAAACCTCCGACGGTCCCACCGGTGCCTCCCCGCCGGTCATGTCCACATGCGAAGATCTCCCCACATGCCAAAGCTGCATGATTATCAGCCCACCTTTGGCGTGAACGGCGCTGACCACCTTTTTCCAACCAGCGGCTTGTTGATCTGAATAAATGCCGGGTGCCCCCAGATAGCCACGGGCGGTGATCGCCACGGTGGTGGCCTCGGAGATGATCAGTCCGCCTTTGGACGCCCTTTGCGTGTAGTATTCAACCGCGAGCGAGCCTGGAATATCTCCTGGCTGTTCCGACCGCAGGCGGGTGAGCGGTGCCATCACGATGCGGTGCGACAATTGAGGAATCATCCCGACCTGGATGCTTTGAAATAGTTTTGGATATTTTTGAGTATTCATAAAATAGTATTCTTTGTTCGTTACTACCGACGTTGTCCGTTGACAATGACTGACAATATCCCACCTCAACTATTGCGGTAGTCGGCAAAACTGCCGTGGGCAAAACTGCCGACGGTAGGCGCTTCTGAAACGAACTTATACCTCCATGACTCTGGCTTGTTAGAAGCCATGATCCCCATAGGTCTTTAATACCGCAGTAGGTGAGCGTGGCTGTCGCGCGCAGGCCAAAATGCCGGTCCAGCGTATTGGCCAATGACAAGGGTGAGTTTCACGGCCGGGTGCTCGCGAAGAATTTTTTTCGCCGCGCAACGGCACATGTGAGACACGGCGGATGGTCTCGGGACTTGCCGGTGCCGGGATGACAAAAATTCATCGTCAAGGCATACACACTTTTCGTC
>JAYWAB010000242.1:0-4743 GCA_043782835.1 Aestuariivirga sp. | reverse complement strand
GCCAGCCTCAAAACCATTCCGGCGTGGAACAGCGGGTTCACAGTGCCCACATATTTCGCTTTCGCGCTGGCCACGGGATCAAGCCTGCTGTCTGGCATCAGCGTGATGTTCGGCCGTTTCCAAGCGGGAGCGGGAATGTTCCAGGCGCTGCTGACGATCATTCTCGTCTTCGTCGCGATCGTATTGAAATTTCTTTACTGGCGGATGCTTCGCCGCGCCAAAGGCCGCTATAGCATGGGGCAGGCGACGGGGCTGGGCGAAGGGGTTCGACAATGGGAAGTTCCGCACACGGCCCAAAACTTCATCATGAAAGAAATGGGCTTTCAGGTGGCGCGCAATCATGCGCTGCGCTTGCAGCGGTTCACAATGTTGTTGCTTGATGTGGCTTTTATAGCGACGTTCTTTAGCCCGAAATTACCTTTGCTGGCTTTCATTGCCGCAGCGGCTTTGCTGCTGGCGGCGTGGGTGGAGCGCTGGCTGTTCTTTGCACAGGCAGAGCATGTTTCGGCGCTTTTCTATGGCAAAGAACGGGTTTAGAATTTACTGCGCGTGAACCCAGGCCATGCGGCTGTTGAAATCTTGATCGTTAAAAGCCAGTGAACCCATCACGATGGTTTCGGCGCCGGCTTTGCGCAAGATTGGCACGGTGTGCTCGCGGATGCCGCCGTCGGCTGCCAGCACAATGCGGTGGGCTGGTTTTGCAACAGCAATCATGGCTTTGGCTTCCTGCAAGCGGGCCGTGGCGGTTTCATCGAGGCCTTGGCCTTTGATGCCGATCCTTGTGCCAAGCAGCGTTACCATGCTGATGCTGGGGAGAAGGTTTTTAACCGCAGACACTGGCGTATGAAGCTGCAATACAACGCCCGCTTTGAGGCCGAGGCCTGCGATCATTTTCAATGCCGTGGCGCAGTTGGCGTTTTCAGCATGAACACTGATCAGATCAGCGCCGGCTTCCGCAAATTGCGCGATCTGGCTTTCCAGCACAGCATCATTCACCATCAGGTGCACATGAAAGGGTTTTGCCGAAATCTTGCGGCAGCGGGCAACGAGATCAGGGAAAAACAAAAAGGCCGGAGAGAAATGACCATCGGCCACATCGACATGGAAAATATCGGTTTGTGATTCCACGCGCTGGATTTCTGTTTCCATGCGCGCCAGATCAGCAGACCACAAAGACATTTCCGCCATCAGGCGGTTTGCGGGCAGGGTTTCAATCCAATTGGCGGCGGGCTTTTTGAAAGTGTTCATAGGGACCTTCTACAAATTCGATCACGAGAAGCAAGCGCTGGCGCAAGGTTTTTACACATTTTCGTGGCTTGCACGTGTTTATCCGAGCCGCCATGATGGTGTGAAATGGAATCGTATCTATGGATCTAAATGTCTCCTGGGGGGCCGCGGCGATTGCTGGCGTGTTCTCCTTTCTCAGCCCTTGCGTGTTGCCCTTGGTGCCGCCTTATCTGGTGTTCATCAGCGGCGTGTCACTGGATGATTTAAAGAAGGGCCAAGCCAGTTCACGCCAAGTGATGCTGGCGGCACTGGCCTTCGTGCTGGGCTTTACGACGGTGTTTGTCGGGCTGGGTGCCACAGCATCCTACGTCGGGCAAATTCTGCGCGATCAACTGCCGCTGCTGGCCAAGATCGCTGGCGTGTTCATCATCATCATGGGCCTGAATTTCCTGGGCGTGTTCAAGCTGGGCTTCCTCTCACAGGAAAAACGCTATCAACAGGAGTCAAAGCCTGTCGGTCTTATTGGCGCTTACGCCATTGGCTTGGCTTTTGCGTTTGGCTGGACGCCCTGCATCGGGCCTGTGTTGGGGGCCATTCTTTCAATCGCCGCCAGCACCGAAAGCGTTGCGAAAGGGGCAGAGCTTTTGGCGGTTTACTCACTGGGGCTTGGCATTCCGTTTTTGATTGCAGCGGCCAGCATCAATGTGTTCATGCAGTTTTTCGCGCGGTTCAAATCGCGGCTCGGGCAGGTCGAAAAATCCATGGGCGCGCTTTTGGTGTTAACGGGTGTGATGTTTCTCACCGGATGGATGCAAGTCATGGCATTCTGGCTGATTGAAAAATTCCCGGTTCTCTCATCCATTGGTTGATAAGTTGGCGCTGATGCTGGCCAAGGCGTGAGCCCCGCGCTAGCTTTGCGCCATGGCGGGTGAATTGTTCAAAAAATTGGAAGGCGTTCAGGCTGTCGTGTTCGACGTTTATGGCACGTTGTTTGACGTGACCACACCTGTGTTCAAACAGGAGCAATCGCTTGACGGCAAGGCCAAGGAAGTGGCCGCGATGTGGCGCGCCAAGCAGTTGGAATATACTTGGGTGCGCAGCCTTGTGGGTATGCACGCTGATTTCTGGCATGTGACGCGCGATGCGCTGGATTACACGCTCGATCATTTCGCAATTTTAGAGGCGGGCCTTGCCGATGAAATGATGACGGGATATTTGAAGCTCGATGCTTTTGCCGATGTCGCGGCGGCCCTGCCTGCGCTCAAAGCCAAGGGCAAGCGATTGGCGATCTTGTCCAATGGAAGCCCCTCAATGCTCGATGCGATCCTGCGCCATGCGGGGTTGGAGAAGGTCTTCGAGCAGGTAATTTCGGTTGAGGACGTCGGCATCTACAAACCCAGCCGCCGCGTTTACCGCCTTGCCATGCAGAAGCTGCAAATCGCCGACGCGCCATCCGTGTGTTTCATCTCCTCCAATGGCTGGGACGCGCATGGTGCCGCGCAGTTTGGATTTCAGGCCGTGCGGATCAAACGCATGGCCGGGCCCGATGACAGGTTGCCGGGGAAGCTGGCAGGCGTGGTGGAGAGTTTGGGGCAGGTTGTGGAGTTGGTGTGACAGCCATCATCCTTCTCCCGAGGGGAGAAGGATGATAATAGGGCTCGGTTTTCATATGCGATGGCCATCCCCGGAAGGGGGCAAGGGACAATGGTCCGATGGAACAAAGGGTATGCAGAAAATGTCATCATCATCGACTACCATCGGGAAGTCAGAATTGCTGGCCATCCCAACGGTTGGCGAGATTTTGCTGGAAGAGTTTTTGAAGCCGCTCGACCTTTCGCAGAATGCACTGGCCCGGGCCATTGCTGTTCCGCCGCGCCGAATCAATGAAATCGTCTTGGGCAAGCGTGGCGTGACCGCAGACACGGACTTGCGCTTGACGCGCTATTTCCGCCTGTCAGAAGGTTTTTTCCTGCGCCTGCAAATGGAACATGACATTCGTGTGGAGCGACGCGTGTTGGGCAAGAAGCTGGATGCGATCAAGCCACGGGCAGCTTGATGCGCGGCAGTTTTTTACCTTATTTTCACGCAGCGGCGCGAAACCATTGATCCATTCCTTCGCCTCAAGTTCACGCTGTTCATCTGTAGCCTTTGTCTAACGCGCTTTGGGAAATTGCCATGCTCACCCCTCCTTCACCTTCAACCGCAACCCCTCCACGCCGGTCACTTTCACCTGCGCGCCTTTGGGCATATCTGGCCCCTGCACGTCCCAAATCCGGTCATCCACTTTGATTTTGCCGTGGCCGTCCACGATGGCTTTTTCGAGGGGGTAGGATTTGCCGACGAAGGCTTGATGGCTTTGGTTCAAATGGGGCTGATCTGACTTTGTTACCCACGATTTTGAGACAATGCGCCATGAGGCAGCCACTGAGGCGACAGCGAAGATTGCAAAGATGATGACATCCGTCGTCCACTCAAAATGGAAAATCATTTGCACAACAGCGGTCAAGGCTGCGGCCACGGCCAGCCAGATCATGAAAACGCCGGGCATGATCATTTCGGCCAACAGCAAAAGGCCAGCGACAATCCACCAGAAGTAGGGGCTGATTTCGGGGAAGAGGGTGGTCATTTCTACTCCTTAAACGTCCTCTCCCGCCTGCGGGAGAGGACAGGGGCCCACGTAATGCAGTGAAGTGGGAAAGGTGAGGGAGACTGGGCTCAGTGTTCCCCTCATCTATCCCATCCGCCTTCGCCAGGGCTACGGCAGATGGGCCCCTTTCTTCTCCCGTAAACGGGAGAAGACGTTATTCTTAAGTTCGCGGCACGCTTGGCTTTTTGGTCGCGCTTATCGCAGCTTGTCCCGTTGGGCCGTTTCCAAAAGCTTCCTTGGCGATTTCAGCGATGCCGCCGATCGAGCCTAGAATGGACGTGGCGTCGAGTGGCAACATCAAGATTTTCTGATTGGGCGAATTGGCCAGGCTTTCCAGCGCCTTCACATAATTGTTGGCAACGAAATAGTTGATGGCCTGCACATTGCCCTTGGAGATGGCGTCACTCACCATTTGCGTGGCCTTGGCTTCTGCTTCGGCAGAACGTTCGCGTGCTTCGGCGTCCCGGAAGGCAGCTTCCTTGCGGCCTTCGGCTTCGAGCATGATCGATTGCTTGCCGCCTTCTGCTTTCAAAATGGCGGCGGCGCGTTGGCCTTCGGCTTCCAGAATGGCGGCGCGCTTGTCACGCTCAGCCTTCATCTGGCGGCCCATCGATTCAATCAAATCGCGTGGCGGGCTGATGTCCTTGATTTCGATGCGGGTGGTTTTGACACCCCAGCCGATGGTGGCTTGATCGACTGTCCCCAAGAGCTTCTGGTTGATCTCGTCACGCTGCGAGAGAAGGTGATCGAGTTCCATCGAACCCATCACCGTTCTGATCTGCGTCATCACCATGTTGAGAATGGCGTTTTCGAGATTGTTCACTTCATAGGAGGCCTTGGCGGCGTCCATCACCTGATAGAAGGCCACG
>JAYWAB010000241.1:0-4884 GCA_043782835.1 Aestuariivirga sp. | reverse complement strand
AAGCTAATTATGATGAGTCCGATGAACAGAAGAGTGAGCGCCAACTCAATAAATACCACAGGAGGAATTGCTGTAATATTGTAAGCTTGCTTGCCCTTGATCTGGCGGTTCTCATCAGTGACGTTCAACTTGGGTGTGCGCACGAAGGGTGTTGCTTGACCAAAAAGGCCTTGCAGAACTGCGCGGCTGCAATGGGCGCAAAGCCCCGTTGCCAAAGCCAAGAAGGTCACCGTGGTATAGAGCACATCCACGGCCGATTTACTTTGACCGATAAAATCACCTGCGCGTTGCGATATCCAATAAGTGATAAGGGTGGCCAGCATTGCAGACGTAATCAGCAGATTCAGAGCCATCGCAATAGCCATGAAATGAGTGAAGCCCAAAAACGGCAGCGCAGCTGTCGAAAGTGCAAACAGAAAAAGGAAAAGAAAAATGAAACTGTTTAACATGTGAAACGAGCCAACAATCTTTGTCGATAGGCTAGCGCTCGAATTCCAAAGGTTGGAAAGCGTCTTGCGCCCGGTTTCTGCGGCCCCCTTGGTCCAACGGTATTGTTGCGAACGCACAGCACTCATCTGTACAGGAAGTTCCGAAGGAGAAGTGATGTTTTCAGCGAAAATAAATTTCCAACCCATGATTTGCGAGCGGAAACTCAGATCAAGGTCTTCTGTCAAAGTATCGCTTTTCCAACCGCCTGCTTCCTCAATTGTTTTGCGCCGCCACATTCCGCCTGTGCCGTTAAAATTGATGAAACTATCCGAGGCTTGGCGCCCGCCGTGTTCGACCGAAAAGTGGTTGTCGATGGCAAAGGCCATCATGCGCGTGATCAATGAATAATCTGCATTGAGATGTTCCCACCGCGTTTGCACCATGCCAACTTTTGGGTCAGCAAAATAGGCGATCACTTGCTTTACAAAGTCGGGGCGTGGCAGAAAGTCCGCGTCAAAAATGGCGACGAACTCCGCTCCATTGAGTTTCAACCCGTAGTCCAGGGCACCGGCCTTGAACCCCTTGCGATCTGGTCTGCGAATATGATCTATATTCATACCCTGGGTTTTCAACAGAGCTATGGTCTTGGCGGCAATGGCTCCTGTTTCATCACTTGAGTCGTCTAACAGTTGGATCGTTAACTTGTCCTTTGGATAGTCCATCTGGGCGATGCATTTGAGCAGGCGTTCGACCACATACTGTTCATTATAGATGGGAAGCTGGATCAGAACAGTGGGCCAGGGGCCGCTCCAAGCATTTGGTAATTCCTGTCCTTGGCCCGGCGTGTTCTTGGTGCGCCAATAAAGCAATGCTAGCCAAACTTGGGCCAGCGCGAACACTAATATCGCGGCCGCAGAGAAAAATCCGGCGAGTAATGCAATGAATTGAAGGGCTAGCAATGTCGTCCTTGTTCTGTTCTCAGTGCGGCTGTCAATGTCTTTGGCCAAGTCTGCCGAAATCTCATATCCGCGGCGACACAAGGCAATGAGAAGTGCAATCATGTTGCCGGGACTGGCTGCCAAATACAAACTGGCAACCAAACTGTCAAATGACCTCTGTTCGGGATATGGTCGCAATGTCCAGAACAAATCGAATGCGAATAACAGCAGATTCTGGCATCTTCCGCCATCAGACGACGAGTAAAAGCCTTGGCCTTCAAACTTCCCACCTTCACACGCATTGATTTTTACGTCTTATCGGTCGTTTTTCGGCCGATGCTGAATATATTTCTGTTCGTTTTGATCATCTTGGAGTGCGTGCGATTCCGCATTGGCCTCGGCCTTGCCATGCACCAAGATAATTTTTTTGCTTTGGTTTTTACATACTTGAGCCAGTGGCTGGCGCTTTATGCGGGGTTGGCCATGCAGATGGCACTGGCGGTTGGCGTGATGCTGGGCTTTGCGCGCTTGGCGCAGAACCGCGAACTTGATGCCATGCATGCCTTGGGCTTTGGTTTGAACAGGTTATTAATGCCCGCTGCCGTGCTGGCGCTGTTAATTGCGATTACGGATTTTTTTGTCCTTGGCTGGTTGCAGCCGATCTCGCTCTACCAAAGCGCGTCATTGGTTCATCAATTCCAACGTGCGGCCAATATCTTGCCAGAAGGTGGCGATTTTTTCATTTCGACGGGCGGCAAAACTGTTTTGATTGACGGCATTGCGCCCAAGAGCAACGCTTTCCAGAAGATTTTCGTTTATCAAACCTATAGTGATGGAAAGACGGTTGCGACGGGTGGGACCAAGGGGCACCTTTCTATTGTTGAGAATGACCCCAACCAATATTATGACGTTGCTGATGTCAGAATGATGCAACTTGCCGTAAAAGATGGCCCCGAAGGTCGTGCCTTGCCCAAGGCGTATAATGCTAGCTCAAGCTCGCAGCTCAAAGGCCCAGTTCAGGCCGTCGATACCAGCAACTTTCGCCAGCGTGGTGCTAGCGAATGGGAAATGACATTTCCCGAATTAGCCACAGGCTTCAATGCGCAAGGAAAGCCCGTGCGTGCCGATGGCGTGCGAGCCGAATTGCACTACCGAATTGTACAAATCCTTTTCATCTTGCTTTTGCCAGCGCTGGCCATTCTGTTTGTAATCGAGCCCAAGCGCAATCCCGGTCCATTTCGGTTTCTCGCCGGGCTTCTGACGATACTCGGATTTCACCAATTTTTGGGCATAGCCGTTTCGTTTTCACGCAGCGGACAAGTTTCGGTTTTGCTGACGTTGTGGCTGCCTCTGGTGGTTCTGGCGGTTTTGATCTTCACCCGTTTCCGATGGCTGGCCCTCAAACCCGGATTTTCATCAGCGCGTTAGTCGTATTGTGGCAGTTGAAAACTTGACTAAGTTAGCCCCGAGTGAACTTAAGGGAGCCGAAAATGCAAATTTCAGGAAGTGAAATGATCCCCGCCGCGCGCGAAGTTGTTTGGAATGGGCTGAACGATCCGAAGGTTTTGCAAAAATGTATCCCGGGCTGTGAGACGATTACGCAGAACTCCCCCACTGATCTTTCCGCCACTGTGGTGGCCAAAGTGGGGCCCGTCAAAGTGTCATTCACCGGTGCAGTGAAACTATCCGAATTGAACCCACCTGAAAGCTACAGGATCTCGGGCCAGGGCCAAGGTGGTTTGGCAGGTTTTGCGTCTGGCTCAGCCTACGTGAAGCTCACAGCAATGGGCCCGCAAGAGACCAAACTTGATTATGAAATTGAAGCACAGATCGGCGGCAAACTGGCGATGCTGGGTTCGCGCCTCATTGGCTCCACTGCGCAAAGCCTTGCGGGGCAGTTCTTCGGCAAGTTTGCCAGCCTGATCAAGCAAGAAGCAAAAACTGCTCCCGTTACGAAGACGCCCACTGTTAAAAAGCCCGTCGCCAAAAAGATGATTGCGCAAAAAGTGCCAAAAGGTCCGCCAAAAAGAAATAATGCCTAACGATTGATCTTGGCCAATACTTTGGCGAGAGCTTCGTCAGCGTTGAAGTTGGTCGTATCGACAATCACTGCATCGGCGGCGGGCATTAGCGGTGCTAGGCTTCTTGAACTGTCGCGTAGATCACGGGCTTCAATATCGGCGCGTATGGCCGCCAAATCCGACCCCGGCGTTTCGCGGAAACGGCGCTGGGCCCGGGCTTCAGAAGACGCCGTGATGAAGAACTTATAGTCGGCATTGGGGCAAATGATTGTGCCTATATCACGCCCGTCCAACACCGCGCCGGGCTGGCGCTGGGCGAAGCTGCGCTGAAAAGCCAAAAGGGCGGCGCGCACTTTGGGCAAGATTGCCACTTTGGAGGCATAGCCGCCGACAAGTTCGCTGCGCAACTCGCTATCGACAAAGTGAGCGGGATCAAGGCTAGCAGCAATGGCCGCGCAAGCTTCTTCGTCCCTCGGATCAAGGGCGCGGCGCATGACGCTGAGGCCCACCATACGGTAGAGAGCACCCGTATCAAGATAATCATAGCCAAAGTGTTTTGCCAAGGCTTTGGCGATTGTGCCCTTGCCGGAGGCCGAGGGGCCATCGATGGCGATGATCATTGTTGCGCCCTCAACACCAGCGTTCGCGCTGCACCTAAAGCAAGGACCTGCAATGCGGCGGCCGAGCCTATAGGGAGAAGGGTTCGCGCAAGATGATACATGATCGCCATCCGATACAGGTTTGGCATGGTTCTGTCATCCCAGTTTAGGGCCAGTTTATGCCTCCCATCATGGGTTTTGACATTCGCGCCCGCCCATGGCATGAGGCCGCCATCACCCGATTTTGAACTCTGAAAGGAACCGACGTGGTTAAGCCCGAGCTTGGAACCAAGCGGACATGCCCAAATTGTGCAACCCGCTTTTATGATCTTCTGAAAGACCCAATTACCTGCCCCAAATGCGCGACAAGCTTTGTGGCTCTGCAAATCTTGCCGTCCAAGACTGAGCTTCCCGGCATGGTTCCGCAAGTGGCGCCAAAGCCCCGTGAAGTTGAGCCGAACGATGATCCCGAATCCGGCGATGTTGAACTGGTCAGCCTTGAAGACGTGGAAGCCGCAGAAAAGGCCGATGATGAAACCGCCGGGATCGAGGATGTCGATCTGGGCGAAGATTCAACGACAGAAAACGCCGATGAAGACGATACTTTCCTCGTTGAAGAGGAAGATGACGGCAATATGGGCGATCTCGTCGAAGGCGGCGGCGACAAAGAAGAAGAAGAACACTGAGGCTATTCTTCAAGGCGGCGGGTTGGCGATTTGGCCTGCTCGCCGCTTAGACAAGAATCTACTTGCCTCTGGCCGCAAGGCCACCTAAATCACGCAGCGCGTTTGGGCGGCGTCGCCCAAACCCCAATCCTTACCAATCGTGGGGTCATAGCTCAGCTGGGAGAGCGCTTGCATGGCATGCAAGAGGTCGGCGGTTCGATCCCGCCTGGCT
>JAYWAB010000240.1:0-2081 GCA_043782835.1 Aestuariivirga sp. | reverse complement strand
CCTGATTGAGAATGGCAATGCGGTCGGCGAGTTCAAAAGCTTCATCCTGATCATGCGTCACAAACAGTGTAGTGTGCCTGGTCTTGGCATGAAGTTCGCGCAACCAGCGCCGCAAGTCTTTGCGCACCTGGGCATCAAGCGCCCCAAAGGGTTCGTCGAGCAAGAGCACGCGCGGTTCGATGGCCAAGGCGCGCGCCAAGGCAACGCGCTGGCGTTGGCCGCCGGAAAGTTGGGCCGGATAGCGCGCTTCAAGCCCATCGAGTTGCACAAGCGATAGCAACTCCAGAACCCGCTCCCGAATTTGCGCCTCCTTTGGCCGCGTGCCACGCGGGCGCGCACGCAGGCCAAAGGCGATGTTGTCCATCACCGTCATATGCTTGAACAAGGCATAATGCTGAAAAACAAAGCCAATGCGGCGCTCGCGCAGGCTAAGTTCTGCAGCATTGACATCTCCAAAAAACACTTCGCCCCGATCTCGGAATTCCAGCCCGGCCACTGTACGCAAAAGCGTGGTCTTGCCGGAGCCTGATGGCCCGAGCAGCGCCACCAATTCGCCTGGCGCCACATCAAGCGACACACCCTTCAGGGCGGGATAACGGCCAAAGTCCTTGGCAATGTTGCGTATGGATACGGATACAGACATGGGCGGTCTCCTAATATCGCTTTGAAGCGGCGAGCGCATCGGCATAACGCCACTCCAGTAGCGATTTGAGAATAAGGGTGATGAGTGCGAGCCCTGCCAGCAGCGTTGCAACTGCAAAGGCGGCAGCGAAATGATATTCATTGTAAAGAATTTCAATGTGCAGCGGCATCGTGTCGGTCAGGCCGCGAATATGGCCCGACACGACGGACACGGCACCAAACTCGCCCATGGCGCGGGCATTACACAGCAGCACACCATAGAGCAGCGCCCATTTGATATTGGGCAGCGTCACATGGGTGAAAGTGTACCAGCCGGAAGCACCCAGCGTCAGCGATGCTTCTTCTTCTATTGTTCCCTGCGCCTGCATCAGAGGGATCAATTCACGCGCCACGAACGGAAAAGTGACGAAGACTGTGGCCAACACAATGCCAGGCACAGCAAATATGATCTCGACATGATGCGCCCTCAGCCACGGCCCGAGCCATCCTTGAGCGCCAAACAGCAAGACATAGACCAGGCCGGATATTACAGGCGAAATCGAGAATGGCAGATCGATCAACGTCAACAGCAGGTTCTTTCCCTTGAAGCTGAACTTGGTCACGGCCCAGCTTGCCGCAAGGCCGAAGACAATGTTGAAGGGAACGGCAATCGCTGCAACCAGCAGCGTCAAGCGCACGGCGGACAATGTGTCGGGGTCAGTGAACGCTGCCAGGAATACATCAAATCCTTTGCGCAAGCCTTCGGTGAACACAACGACCAATGGAAACAGCAATATCGCCGACAGAAAGACAATGGCGCTTGCGATGAGAGCAAACTGGATGAACTTGTTCTCGCCAATTTCATCGCGAGCGCGGTGGGGTGCGGCGAAGAAGAGGTCAACCATTGCCAAACCTCTTACGTTGCCACGATTGAAGCGCGTTGATGATAAACAGAAGCGCGAATGAAATAAGCAACATCACCGTGGCGATCACGGTGGCACCGGCATAGTCAAACTCCTCAAGTTTGATAACGATCAAAAGCGGCGCAATTTCCGACACCATCGGAATATTGCCTGCAATGAAAATCACTGACCCATATTCGCCAACACCGCGCGCAAAGGCCAGTGCCACACCTGTCACCAAGGCCGGATAGACATTTGGCAGGACGACTTGAAAGATTGTGCGCAAGCGCGAGGCCCCCAGCAGGGCTGAAGCCTCTTCAATGTCACGCTCGGCTTCTTCCAGCACCGGCTGCACTGTTCGCACAACAAATGGCAAACCGATAAAGATCAATGCCAACACAACGCCCAACGGTGAAAAGGCGACTTTCAAACCAAATAGCGCAGCAAAAGAGCCAACTGGGCCGTTGGGCGCGTAGATTGCGGCCAAGGCGATACCAGCAACCGCCGTCGGCAGTGCAAAGGGCAAATCCACTGCCGCATCAATGATGCGCTTGCCGG
>JAYWAB010000239.1:0-10492 GCA_043782835.1 Aestuariivirga sp. | reverse complement strand
CGAGCGTATGGAAGGCAGGCTCTTGGGATACGAGGAATGGCAATGCGACTTTCACATTATTTACCGCCGTGAAAAACTGACGACAACTCAGGTATAGTTGCTCCGCATTTCACGCACTTTGCCTTCGGGAGAGGCGTGTAGTGCTACCTCACCCCAACCGCAATCTTCACCTTCAGCGCCTTCATCACTGCCGCAATCGTCTCAAATCTCGGCTTGGCTCCGGGGGCTAGCGCTTTGTACAGGCTCTCGCGGCCCAAACCTGAGTCCTTCGCCACCTGCGCCATGCCGCGTGCCTTGGCGACATCGCCCAAGGCTTTCAGCAACACATCTGGATTTTCATCTTGTGCGGCTTCCGACAGATAGGCAGCAATCACCTTCTCATTGTAGAGATAATCCGCAGCGTTGAAGGTGGAATAAGTAACTTTTGATTTCTTCTTCATCGCATAATTGTATCCATTCAGATACAAAAATCAATCCGTCATTCCAACCAAGGCGGAGCGTGTTGCTAGAAAGCTGGATTCCGTGTCGCGCCTCCGCTGCGCTGCGGCTTGCACGGAATGACGAAGTGGAGGGAGATGCGCTGCCCTCAAGCCTTCTTCAAAAACTCCGTCCTCAGCACCAAACCCTTTACCTTCTCGTGCCGACAATCCACTTCTTCCGTGTTGCCCGTAAGGCGGATGCCTTTGATCATGGTGCCGCGCTTGAGCGTTACATTCGCACCCTTCACTTTCAAATCCTTGATGAGGGTGACGTTGTCGCCATCTTTGAGTTCGTTGCCGTTGGAATCGCGGGTTGTGTCGGTCATGGAAAGCTCCTGTTGCGTGGGCTTATGGCGAATTTGAATTCCAGCGTCCACAAGAGTTCTCCCTCCCCTGCCTTTCAGGGGAGGGCAGGGTGGGGTTGGTACCGCACGCCCGATGTTGGGCATGCCTTGCGCTGAACCAACCCCACCCCACCCTCCCCTCGTGTGAGGGGAGGGAGAAGACTTGCCCAAATTGCTCAGCTGATGTACGCCCCTCATAAATTCAAATCAGGAGCCATCCATGCCCGCATTCCGCACCCTTGATGATGTGAACGTCGCCAACAAGCGCGTGGTCATTCGCCTTGATCTCAACGTGCCAATGGAAAACGGCCATGTCACAGATACCACCCGCATTGACCGCGTGGTGCCCACTTTGAAGGAGCTGCTGGCCAAGGGTGCTGCCGTGATTATCCTCGCGCATTTTGATCGGCCCAAGGGCAAGGTTGTGCCAGAAATGTCTTTGAAGCCCGTCGCGCCTGCGTTGGAAAAGGCGCTCGGCCATAAGGTTGAGTTCATCTTCACCGATTGGCAATCTGCCCCCGTGGTCAACGCCAAGGCAGGCAATGTGATCCTGATGGAAAACACCCGCTATCACGGCGGCGAAGAAAAGAACGATGCTGGCTTTGCCAAAATGCTGGGCGGCCTCGGCGACATATTCGTGAATGACGCTTTCTCTGCCGCACACAGAGCGCATTCCTCCACCGAAGGCATCGCCCATGTGATCCCAGCTTATGCGGGCCGCGCCATGGAAGCCGAACTCAAGGCGCTGCAAGCCGCACTTGAAAATCCAACACGGCCCTTGGTTGCTGTAGTGGGCGGCGCAAAAGTTTCATCCAAGCTTGATCTCTTGGGCAATCTCACCGGCATCGCCAACACCATCGTGATCGGTGGTGGCATGGCCAATACGTTCTTGGCGGCGCAAGGTTTTGATGTCGGCAAGTCGCTCTGCGAAAAAGATTTGATCTCCACCGCCATTGAAATCATGGCCCGCGCCAAAGCCAAGGGCTGCACATTGCTGCTGCCGACAGACGGCGTTGTCTCGAAAGAATTCAAAGCCGGTGCACCAAGCCGCGTTGTGGCAATTAAAGACATCGCCGCCGATGAAATGATGTTGGATGTGGGGCCTGCCTCCATTACCGCCGTCAACAAGGCCTTCGATGCCGCCAAAACTTTGGTGTGGAATGGGCCTTTCGGCGCATTTGAAATTCAACCCTTCGACAAGGCCACAGTAGCCACGGCGCAACATGCTGCTTCTCTCACCAAGGCGGGCAAGCTCGTCACCGTTGCAGGCGGCGGCGATACTGTGTCTGCGCTGAACCACGCGGGCGTGGCCGATGATTTCACTTACATTTCCACCGCAGGCGGTGCCTTCCTCGAATGGCTTGAAGGCAAAGACCTTCCCGGCGTTGCGGCTTTGAAGAAATAATCATGGCCGTAAGATTTTTCCTCGTCGCTCCTGCCGCGCTGGGTGCAAAAGAAATCATCGCCTGCGCCAAGGCCGCCTGTGCGGTGGGCGATTGCGCTTCGATTGTTGTGCATGAAAATCTCAAACAGGAAGACGTAGCAGCATTGCAAGAGCTTGGCCTTGCTGTTTTGCTTGCCGATTGCGAACCCCGCATCGTCTCGCGTCTGAGGGCAGATGGTCTGCATGTGAGCAAAACCGAGCATAACTTGCTTGATTTACGGATGTCGCTCCCCAAAGATGCAATGATTGGCCTAGATTGCGGCACGTCACGCCATAACGCCATGGAGGCGGCAGAGCAGGGCGCAGACTATGTGGGCTTTCGCCAGAAAACCCATCACGAGGGCGAGCCTTTGGTGAAATGGTGGAATAATCTTGCCCAAATCCCTGGCGTGCCGCTGGACCCTGCCACACCGACAGAAGCCATTATTCTGTCAAAACAATCGGATTTCATTCGCCCTTCTGACGACATGTGGCAAAGTGCTGACATGGCCACGAAAGTGATCACCGATTTGAGCAAGCTCTGAGATGAAGAAAACTTTGGCCACGTTGGCCCTCGCATTGGCCTTGGCCGCGCCCGCCTTCGCCCAAGCCCCGCCGCCTGCTTCGTTCGAAGAAGCCATCACGCTTTTTCAAGACAAGAACTATCCTGAAGCCAAAAAAATTGCCGATACCTATGCCGAAAAAAACGATCCACGCGCCTGGCTCATGCTGGGCAGCATTTTCCAAAAGGGCTTGGGCGTTGAGGTTGATTTAAAGCAAGCGCAAATCTGGTTTCAGAAGGGAGCTGATCAAAGCGATGCCGAATCTGAATTGGCTCTGGCCATGTTGCTGATCGCAGGCACCAGCCAAAAGCCCAATGTGATTGATGGCGCACCCTGGCTGCAAAAAGCCGCAGAGTCCGGCAACGCCAAAGCGCAGTATAATCTGGGCCTTTATTACACCGGGCTTTATGGCACACAGTCCGATTGGCCCAACGCGGCCAAGTGGTTCAAAGCCGCCGCTGATCAGGGCAGCCCGCGCGCCCAGTATAATTTGGCGCTGTTGCATATGGACGGCAAGGGCGTTGATAAAAACATGATTACCGCCACCGAACTTCTTGCCAAAGCCGCCGTGCAGGGCATGCCCGAAGCGGCGGTGGAATATGGCGTGCTCGTCTTTCGGGGCGAAGGCGTGCAGAAGGACGAGGCATTGGGTGCCAAATGGCTGCTGGTGGCCGCCCAACACGGCAACGCCGTGGCGCAGAACCGCCTGGCGCGCATTCTGGCTCTAGGCGTGCCCGGCGTGCCGCAAGACCCAATTGAGGCCTTGAAATGGAACTTCATTGCCAAGAAAGCGGGCCGAGGCGATGTGCAACTCGATAGCGCCGCTGAGAAAGCTGATCCGGGGATGGTGAAAGACGCGCAAGCCCGCGCCGATGCCTTCAAGCCTGTTCCAGACCCGACGGCAAATTAGGTATTATTTGCCCTTCTCCACCGGGAGAAGGTGCCCAACGGGCGGATGAGGGCCTTATCACCAGTGAGATTTTCGAAAATTGGACTCGCGATAAGGCCCTCATCCGCCCCTTTCGGGGCACCTTCCCCCAAGGGGGGAAGGGTGATAAGGGCAACGCCAATTCGAAATTGAGAGTATTCAACCTTGGCCACCACCCCGATTATGACTGTGATGATTGCTGCCATTCGCAAAGCAGCGCGCGGCGTTCAGCGTGACTATGGCGAAGTGTCTTCGCTGCAAATATCGGTCAAAGGCCCGGCCGATTTTGTCACCAATTCCGACAAGAAGGCCGAGAAAATCCTGCGTTCGGAACTGGCCAATGCACGACCCACCTATGGTTTCCTCGGCGAAGAAGAGGCGGAAGTCAAAGGCACCGATCCAGATCATCGTTTCATCATTGACCCGATCGACGGCACGTTCAATTTCATGCACGCGTTGCCGCTTTTTGCGCTGACCATTGCTTTGGAACGCAAGGGCGAGATCGTGGCGGGTGTCACTTATAATCCGATCACCGATGAATTGTTTCACACCGAAAAAGGAACGGGCGCATTTTTGAACAACAAACGCATGCGCGTGGGCGCAAGGCGCGAGATTTCGGAAGCTTTGCTTTTCTGCGGTCTGCCCAACCGGGCCGACAAGAACCATGAGCAACAGCGCAAGGAACTGGCCGTCATGCAAACCAAAGTGGCAGGTCTGCGCTGTATCGGCTCAACGGCCTTGGACATGTGCTACACCGCGATGGGCCGCTTTGACGGCGGCTGGGCCCATGGGCTGAAACCTTGGGACATGGCAGCTGGCATTCTCTTCATCCGTGAAGCGGGCGGTTTTGTGCAAGGCCTAAATGGCGAGACCGAACCACTCTATTCAGGCGGCTATCTCTGCGCCAATGCCGATCTTTTGCCACAGATCAAGTCGGCTTTGGCTGAGGCGGGAAAGCTGTAGTTCGGCAAGGGTTTGATTGTGTCTAACTTCTTCTTTCCCTTCTCCCCTCGGGAGAAGGTGGCCGAAGGCCGGATGAGGGCCTTCGCACAAGTGAGATATTCGAAAATTGGACTCGTTGTAAGACCCTCATCCGCCCTGTCGGGCACCTTCCCCCGAAGGGGGAAGGGTGACACTTTGTTTCATATGCGATTGCACTGCTGAAGTCAGGGGAGGGAGAACGTTTCCGTTGATCTACCAGAACCTGAAGCCACCGGGTCACAGCTCCGGATTCATCTTCTCCAGCCGCTCGACCGAATCCTTCAAGCCCGCTGCGTAAGGATTAATCTCCAGCGCGTCTTTCATGGCCCGCAAGGCCTCGGCGGGTTTGCCTTGCGCCCGCAACACCATGCCCTTGCCCGAGAGTGCGCCGAAGTGGCGCGGCTCCAAATCCAACACATGGGAAATATCAGCCAGACTTTCCTCATAGCGGCCCTGCATAAAATAAAGCGTGGCGCGGCGGTTCCAAGCCTCGGCAAAATCAGGATGGGCTCGCACGATGATGATCAGCTTTTTTTCAGCCACGTCAAAGGCCCCGGCATTCATCGCACTGGAAGCTTCGGCCAATTGCGCAACCGCCTCAGGCGTGCTCTCATTGGCCCAGACCGACCAGATCTGCACTTCAATCAATTTCGATGTCGTCTCATCCAAGTTGCCGTGCAGCTCTGCAAAGAGCTTATCGAGCCTCACCGCATAATCATTCAAGCCTGCCTCAGACCAAGCCGAAGCACTGAGGAAAGACGTAAACAATATAGCGAAAAGCCAGCGCATGGATAAAGTTTAGCACACAGCTGCTGGGCGTATAGTCACAAACCTGTGTTCAAGCTGACATGCTTGTCATTTCGCTGTGTCCGGCGTTTAATCAAACCATTGGCTCAGGAGCGAATGCAGCATGACCAGATTTCATCGTCTTAGCGCGGCCGCTTTGGCTGTAAGCTTGGTCTTAGCTTCACCGGCCCAAAGCGTCACCCGCCAACCTGTTGCGGCCGATCATGCGATGGTCGTCACATCGCAGCATCTGGCCACTGATGTGGGCGTTGAAATCTTGCAGAAGGGTGGCAACGCCGTGGATGCCGCCGTGGCCGTAGGCTATGCGCTGGCGGTCACAAATCCATGCTGTGGCAATATCGGTGGCGGCGGTTTTGCCACTTTGCATATGGTGGATGGCAAGGACGTGTTCTTGAACTTCCGAGAGAAAGCCCCGGGTGCGGCCACCGAAAAAATGTTTCTCAATGCGGCAGGCGATGTGGTGCCGGACCTGAGCCTGAAAGGCTTTCTCGCCGCTGGTGTTCCGGGCACGGTGATGGGCCTGGATACACTTTTGCAAAAATACGGCACGATGAAACGCGAAGAGGTGATGGCCGCAGCGATCAAACTGGCGGACGAGGGCTTCATGCTCAATCAGGGCGATGTGAATATTTTGAATGCGTCGACCAACGCTTTCGCTGAGCAGTCCAATGTCGCCGCGATATTTTTGCATGATGGCAAGCCGTGGAATGTCGGCGATGTCTTTGTGCAGAAAAATCTCGCGGCCACGCTCAAGAAAATTTCGGCCAACGGGCCAGACGCTTTCTACAAAGGGCCCATTGCCGATGCGCTTGTCGATGCGAGCAGCAAAAATGGCGGCATCATCAGCAAGGAAGATCTGGCGAAATATACAGTTGAAGAGCTGCCGCCCATCCGCTGCAATTATCGCGGGCTTGATCTCATCTCTGCCCCACCGCCCAGTTCAGGCGGAACGGCCATCTGCGAAATTCTCAATATCCTCAAGGCCTATCCGATGAGCGACATGGGCTTTCACTCGGCCGCTGGCGTTCACACTATGGTGGAAGCCATGCGCCACACCTATGTGGACCGCAACTTCAGCCTGGGCGATCCAGTTTTTGTGAAGAACCCGATCGACAAGCTTTTATCCGAGGAACACGCGAGCGCCATCCGCGCCAAGATTGATGCGGCCAAGGCGACGCCTTCAAAAGAAGTTCAGCCCGGCACACCACCCCATGAAGGCACCGAGACCACGCATTATTCCATCGTCGATGCCAAGGGCGACGCCATTTCTATAACCTACACGATCAACGCGCTCTTCGGCGCCAAGGTGATGGCCAGCGACACGGGTTTTTTCCTCAATGATGAGATGGATGATTTCACCACCAAGCCCGGCGTGCCCAATCTCTTTGGCCTCGTTCAGGGCAAGCCCAATGTGATCGCCCCAGGCAAACGTCCGCTCAGTTCGATGAGTCCCACCATCGTCACCAAGAATGGCAAAACCTTCATGGTGCTGGGCAGCCCCGGCGGCTCACGCATCATCACCATCACCCTCGAAACACTGATGAATGTGGTGGACTACGGCATGAACATCCAGGAGGCTGTCGATGCCCCACGTTTCCATCACCAATGGCTGCCCGATGAAGTGGCGGTGGAACCTTTTGCTCTTTCGCCAGACACAGCAAAGCTGCTGACGGATATGGGCTATACGATCAAGACGCAAAGCCCTTGGGGTGCCGCCGAAGCAATCCTCGTTGGCCCGCCTGCTGATCCTGCGACGGCCTCATCCGGTAATGATGCCATGGCCACATCCAGGCCCGTGCCGGGTAAAATCTATGGCGCGCATGATGACAGAAGGCCAGCTGGGGCAGCGGCGGGGTATTGAAAAACACTGTATAGCGATGTGTTTTCGCACGACACAAACGGTCCGTCATCCCGGCGAAGGCCGGGATCCCGCTTTAAGGTGCTCGAATAAAAGAAAGCTGGGCCCCGGCCTTCGCCGGGGTGACGATAATATTTGAACTTTGGGATGTTGCGACGGTTTCTACCGCTTCGCGCGCGTCGCATTCCCGCAGATCACCGTTCCCGATGCCACCAACTCACTCAGCAATGCCAGAACCGATGCGCCTGACATGGCGAAGGGATCAATTTGCAGCGTGGGAGAATGTTTCAGCAAGATCGACGGATTGATCTGGCCAACCGTCACCTCACCCATCGACCAGCCTTCAAAGCTGCGCTGTGGAATTTCTTCAAAGGAGAGAATTGTAACATCGCTATGGCGCTTGTCCTGGGCGATATGATTATAGGTCTGGCACACTTGCATGCGCCCGCCTTCCAAAACCTGGATGAAACTATCCTTGGTGGCAATCAACATGCCGGTGATGCCATTTTTCACATTGTTCTTGCGCGACTCTTCAAGAATGGCGCGCAAAACCGCAGCGGGCTGCGCTTTGGCAATGCGGCTGGCATAGAGACAACGGACAAGCATCAGGTTTTCCTCGGGATAAGGGCTAAGAATTCGCGGCGCAAACTGGGGTTCTTCAAGAATGACCCGCGCATGACCGAATTGATCATCAGCGAGTCGGCCTCTTTTACACCCCGCCAGTGCATGCAGAAATGGTCTGCTTCCATCACAATGGCCAAACCATCCGGCTTCACCATATCCATGAACAGGTCGGCGATCTGCGAAATCGCCTCTTCCTGAATTTGAGGGCGTGACAGCACCCAATCCGCCAGGCGGGTATATTTGGACAGACCAATCAGATTGGAATGCTGGTTCGGCATCAGCCCAATCCATAGCTTGCCGATGATCGGGCAAAGGTGGTGCGAACAGGCGCTGCGCACTGTGATCGGCCCAACGATCATCAGCTCGTTCAGATTTGAGGCATTGGGAAATTCGGTGACGCGCGGAGCCTTGTGATAGCGGCCTTTGAAGATTTCATTGAGATACATCTTGGCCACGCGCCGCGCCGTGCCCTTGGTATTGTGATCATGTTCAACATCAATGACCAGGCCTTCAAGCACAATTTGCATCTTGCTGGCCACTTCATCCAGCAACTGTTCATGCTCACCCACCTCAATGAATTCAGAAATATTATCATTGGCAAAATAGCGCTGCCCCGCCGCTTCAAGGCGGGCACGAATGGTGGCGGAAACGGGCTTGTCGTTTAGGCGAGGCTTCTTGGGCATGGAATAAGCTTAGCAGGCCCACGCAATTGCCGTAAAAGCATTTCTTTCTGTGGCGTTCGTGATCTAAGCTCAACCGAACCGCGTAGGGTCATCATGCGCAAAACATTTATGATCATATGGAGCCTCCTGATGGCCCTTCCCGCCACCGCAGCCGATAAAACACTGCTCGACTTCACTTTGACCGGCATTGACGGCAAGCCCATGCCCATGGCCCAGTTCAAGGGCCACCCAGTGCTTCTGGTCAACACCGCATCCGAATGCGGCTTCACCCCGCAATATGAAGGGCTGGAGAAACTGTGGGAAGGTTACAAAGATAAGGGCCTCATCGTGGTGGGGGTGCCCAGCAATGATTTCGGCGGGCAAGAGCCGCTCAAAGGCGCAGAGATCGTGACCTTCTGCAAGAAGAACTATGGCGTGACATTCCCGCTGGCCGACAAGACAGTGGTGAGTGGTTCGGGCGCAGACCCGCTCTACGTCTGGGCCGGAAGCCAAGCAGGTATTCTGGGCAAGCCAAAATGGAATTTCCACAAATACTTGTTTGATGGCCAAGGCAAATTCGTGGACTGGTACGCCAGCACAACGGAACCGCAGAGTGAAAAGATCACAGCAGCGGTGGAGCAGGTTTTGGGGAAATAGGTTTCCAGTTCGACAATTCTTCACGGTCACCCCCGGCCTTCGATAGTGTGACGACTAAAAGGCAATCCCCAAATCCTCCATCGCGAGCGTGACATGCCGATCCAGTTTTGGCTGCGATTTGGAAACTTTCAGCTGTTCCATCCACCCTTGACATTTATTCGTTTATAAACGAATATGGCTCATGTATGAAGTGCTCCACTACATTACATCTGATGGCAAAGACTTTTATCTGAATTGGCTGCTCAAACTGCGCGATACAAAGGCGCGCATTGCCATTGGTAGGCGTGTGAACCGCATTGAGCTTGGCAATTTTGGAGATCATAAATTTTGCCGCGATGGCGTGTGGGAACTGCGCGTGGATGTGGGCGCTGGCTACCGCGTCTATTATGCCATTGCCGATCAAAGAATAGTTCTACTGTTTTGTGGCGGCGATAAGCGCAGCCAAGATGCAGATATTCAGGCCGCTTCCATCTGTTGGCAAGACTGGCAAAGGAGACCGAGTGATGAAAGATAAATTGCACGACGACGCCATGGCCGAGGCCTATCGCAAAGACCCCACCTTTGCGGTGGAATTGCTAAATGCCATTCTTGAGGATGGCGATCAGAGCGAGTTTCTCATCGCACTGCGCCAAATGGCCAAGGCTTTCGGTGGCGTGCAAGCCGTGGCCGACCAGGCACAACTGAACCCCACGCAGCTTTACCGCACACTATCGCTAGACGGAAATCCGGCGCTGAGTAATTTCTCAGCGATCTTGAAGGCCATGGGAATGCGGCTAAGTGTGCAAAGTGTTTCTGAAGTGCGGGGGTAGGGCGAGCCATCTTTATTATATTATTATATCGCCAAACAATTATAAACTCCATCCACGCGTAAAGGCTCAGGCTTAAGCATTGAGCGCAATCTATCAAAGGCTGGGCATGGGGCGATTTTTCAGAGCAGGTTTGTACGCTGGGTCTTGGCACCAATTGTTGTCCTTTGGGCCTTTTATCAATATGAATATCCCACCTGCGCATTTCGCTACAAACTTACTGCCGAAGTTCAAACGCCGGATGGCATGAAGACGGGATCGAGTGTGATGGAGGTGAGTTATTCCCACAATGATTCTGGCGGAGGTACAGGGCAATCTGCAGACTTGCATATGATCGATGAAGCCACTTATGTCGACCTC
>JAYWAB010000238.1:0-4276 GCA_043782835.1 Aestuariivirga sp. | reverse complement strand
TTGTAACGTTTGTCGACGCTTGCGGCATAACTTGCCGTTGTCATTTTATGCGATAATTTTGGGCTGGTCAGATCGATGCCTGGCAGTTGCGCGTAGGGTGCGGGCTTTCCGGTTTTACTGAAATTGAAGCCTTTTATGGCGATAAAAGTTTGTGTTGTGGCAAAGCTATCTTCCTTTTCGTGGAGCAGATCATTTCTGATTTGTTTGTCTGACAGGCCGAGATGATTGGCGCTGACCATTGCGCGCAAAGCTTTTTCACTGCCACTCACTTGGCCCAAAGGTTTGCCGTCTTTGCCATAAAGCAAAAGATCGCCGTCGGTCGCCAGCTTCTGTTTTGTCAGTATACTGATGATATTTTGAAAGGCGGCGTTGCGGCTGGAATAGCGACCGGCGTTGAAATCCGCGAAGCGAAAGATTTTTCGATTGTAGCCTGTGTCATAGTCGAGCAATTGTTTGACGCCATAAAACATGCCGCCGCGCCTTGTATAGAGTTCGTCGCGCACGGCGTAATCATCGCTTAATGTCATTGGCAGGTAGCGGTGCCTACGGGCTTCATCCAGGGCGAAGCGGACAGAGACCTGCATGGATCCTACCGTAGAAATATCGTTACGCTCTTCGATCATGCGGTTGAGCAGGCCGCTTTGCACGACGAGGGACATGTTAGAGGCGGTTCCAAAGTCATTCACCATCGCCCGGTAGGTGAGATCGAGGTCGCGTTCGGTGCGCGCAATGCGAATGCGCTGCAAATAACTTTTCTCGCCCTTGGGATGGTTGTCGAGCCAATCCATCGCCATGCCGCTCAGAAAGGGCACATGGCCAAATTTCTCGCGCAGGGCCTTCTCGGCAAGTTGACCAAGGCTGGGCACGGCGGGGTTGGCGATAAAGTTCGACTCTTGATCAATCACTGCAATCGCCGCGCAGACATTCTCACGTGTCTGTGGAATGGACTGCACTTTGAGCACATCAAGCAAATCACTGGCCCAACCGTCAGCTTCTTTGACATTGGATCTGGCATGTTTGATGAGGAGATAGGCCTCGCCCGGCGTTACGTCGGCGGCCCAAGCCGACGCCCCCGCAAAAAGAAACGCAAAAACACCTAAGAAGAGTCGCCGCATGGCTTGCAGAATAGCGTGGTTTGTGGCGAATTTGTATCAGGAGAAAAGCATGAACCGCAAAGACGCAATCGCCCTCGACCGCAAGGATCCCTTCGCCAAGAAGCGCAAGGAATTCAGCATTCCAAAAGGCATGATCTATCTTGATGGCAATTCGCTGGGCGTTTTGCCCAAGGCGGCGGGGCCGCGCGTCAAACATGCCGTGGAAGTGGAGTGGGGCCGGGATCTCATCACCTCGTGGAACAAGAATGGGTGGTGGAATTTGCCACGCAAGGTGGGCGACAAGATCGCCAAAGTGATTGGCGCTGTGCCCGGCAGCGTGATCGTGGCCGACACGATTTCCGTGAATCTCTTCAAGGTGTTGAGTGCGGCTGTTCAGAAACGGCATGAACGCAAAATTATCCTGTCTGATTCAGGTAATTTCCCGTCTGATCTTTATGTGGCGCAGGGCCTGACGCAATTCATGAACGATGGCCACGAGCTGAAAGTGGTTTCGCCAGAACAGGTGATGGATGCCATTACCGAAGACGTTGGCGTGGTGATGATCACTGAAGTGGATTATCGCTCAGCGCGCCGTCATGACATGAAAGCCATCACCGCGCGGGCTCATCAAAAGGGGGCCATGGTGATCTGGGACTTGGCGCATTCCGCTGGCGCTGTCCCTGTTGACCTGATGGGCTGCGATGCCGATTTTGCCATTGGCTGCACTTATAAATATCTGAACGGTGGGCCAGGCGCGCCGGCCTTTGTGTTCGTGCATCCACGCTTGCAGAAAGATGTGATGCCCGCGTTGGTGGGTTGGTGGGGCCATGCCACGCCTTTTGCGTTTGCACCGGAATTTGCGCCCGCTGATGGGATCACGTGCTTTCAAGTGGGCACGCAACCCATGCTCAACATGGTGGCGCTGGATGCCGCCATGGATGCCTACAATAGCGTTGACATGAACAAGCTGCACACCAAGGCCAAGAAGCAATGTCAGATGTTTGCGGAGTTGGCGGAAGTGCGTTGCGGCAAGTTTGGCATTTCGGTTTTCGGCGAACAGAATTGGGACGGGCGCGGCAGCCATGTGTGCCTCGCGCATGATGAGGCCTATGCGGTGATGCAGGCGCTGATCTCACGCAAAGTGGTGGGCGACTTCCGCGCGCCAAATCTCATGCGCTTCGGCTTCACGCCGCTCTATGTGAGTTATGCCGATGTTTATGACGCGGTGGAGCACCTGCATGAAGTGCTGAGCAAGAAGCTGTGGAACAGACCAAGGTTCAAGGCGAAGGCGGCGGTGACTTGACGTGTCCGGTTAAATTGTATATACAATAAAAATGGCAATTGAGTTCGATCCCAAGAAAGACGCCCTCAATGTTGCCAAGCATAGCGTTTCGCTGGCGAGAGCGGTTGACTTTGATCCCGTGCTTGTGAAGTTTGATCGGCGATTTGACTATGGCGAACAGCGCGTCATTGCCTACGGTTTCATTGACGGTGCCGCCTATTGCCTTTGCTATGTGGAACGATCTGGAACTGTACGCGCGATCAGCTTGCGTCGTGCCCGTTTGAAGGAGTTGAGTCGAAATGTCCAAGAAAACAAAAACAACCATTGATCCCGACAACCCAATTTGGACAAAGCGCGATTTTGCGCGCGCACTTCGGGTGCGCGGGATGAACCTAGTCGAAGCTGCAGAAGCGCTGCGCAAAGCCCGCGGCCCACAGCGTGCGCCGAAGAAGATTGCGATTTCCATTCGGCTGGAGCCTGAGATCGTGAAACATTTCAAAGCCAGCGGTGCAGGCTGGCAGGGCCGGATGGAGGCCGTGTTGCGGAAGGCTGTGCCGCGTTAACTTGGCTTTCGCCACAGCACCGGAAACTCCTCCGTCTCCATCTTCGCGCCTGCGGGCAGTCGTTCTTCCAACCCCGTGAACGGCGGGGAGGTGCGCCATTTTCGCGGCGCGTGGGTGATGTCGTCGCCGATGAAGCGCACTGATAAAACGCGCCTGCGATTGCCGCCGGCCACTCCGCCTGCGCCGTGGAGTGTGAGCATGTGGAAGAAGACCGCATCGCCCGGCTGCAGCGCCCAGCCGAGGATTTTGAATTTGTCGGGGTTGCCATCAATGTCTGGCAGTTCTTTCAAGCTGCCTTCAGGGAACCATTTGGCTTCACTGTTCATAAAAGTGCGCGGCATCAGCCAGCCACCGGTGTGCGAACCCGCCACGAATTTCAGTGTTGCGCCTTCTGCCACTGGATCAACAGGCAACCACATGGAACAATTCATCGCGCCATCAATGTTGTAATAGGGCTGATCTTGATGCCACGGTGTTTTTGCCGTGGTTTTGGGTTCTTTAACCAGCAGGTGATCATGATAGAGGCGCACTTCATGTGAGCCCATCAACTGGCCAGCAATTTTGGATGCGGGCGAGTCAAAAATAAATTGCTTGAATTCGGGAATGCGCTGCCAGTTGCAGAAGTCTTCGATGAAATAGCCGGGGTCTTCCGGCTTGCTGGCCACGATGGCGAGCGGTGAGGGCGCGGCCATGTTGCGCTCTATGCCTGCTTCCAGCAGTTTCATTTGTGCTGGCGTGAAGGCTCCGCGCACCACAGTGGCGCCATCCGCATGATATTGTGCAATGTTTTCGGCTGAGAGTTTCATGTCACCACTCCTGCTTTACGATCGGCATCGCGCAGCTCTTGCTTGCGTTTGGCTGGGTCACCAAAGCCACCGCCGCCGGGCAGGTCGATGACGAGCGAGTCACCCACTGGCACGAGATGGATGCCCTTGTCGGGCAGAGCCGCGCCGGAGCCCAGGCGTGCCAATCCACGCGCGCCCGGCTTGCCGCCATCGCGGCCTTGCGCGGCATTTTTAATACGATCAAAAGTGGCAGCAGAAATGGTGAAAGGTGTGGCCTCGCGGTTCTTCACCACGAAGCGCTGTGAAAGGCCGCCGCGCCATTCGCCTTCACCGCCGGAATTGGGCAGGAATTGCTTTTCTTCAAACCACAGCGGGCATTGGCCTTCGATGATTTCGATGGGAATGCCGCCAATGCCAGAAGGGAAGGCCATGCAGGCCAGACCGTCTTTGCCGGGCCTGCCGCCAATGCCACCAAGGCCGATGGCGAGAACCGCATATTCCGCAGCACCCTTGAGTTCCTTGGGTGAAACGCGGCCATGGGCGGAGTTGAAC
>JAYWAB010000237.1:0-2046 GCA_043782835.1 Aestuariivirga sp. | reverse complement strand
CAATCTGTGAGCCTCGGCATAAATATCAAGGTCGGCTTCCATGCGAAACGTATTGCGGCGTTCGCTGTGAATGAACTCCATGCGCCTGAGCTTGGCCAGCGACACATCCAAACCATAGCGGCCTATGATAAAGGCGGGCCATTCTTTTTCCGAAACTTTGCGCGTATCCAAAAACTATACCCCCATTTAATAAATCGGTTTGTGATGTTTTGATCTAAGATGATGAGCAAATCTTTGTCAACAAAGCGAGAATTTTGCGTTCAGCGAAAATCTAGTTTTGCTATGAGCTCGCGCTGTAAAAAAATCAAACATGATTCCGACAGATTGCTAAAGCTTCGGTCGGCTCCTTTGTGAATTTTCCACCGCGATGATACCTGGCTGCACATGAGCAACCAGGATACAAAAACAAGCCCGCCCAGACGCGGGCTTGTTTGCGGTGTTATACTTAAGCGTCAACCTCTGCGGGCTGTTCGTCTTTAACATCGACATCAAAGGGACATTCGTCCTCGTCTTCGACTGAGACTGCGGGGCTGCCCACAAGCTCAGCGGGCCGCATACAAGCGGGAATCCATTCTGTCGGCTTCAAGGCGTCAACAGAAGCCTTGATAGCCTCTGGCTTTTTTGCCTTCTCGATACCCGCTGCCAATTCCTGTGGCAGTTTGCAATCAGTCACAGCTTTCACAGCGATGGATTTTGAAACCCGCTTGAAGAAGCTGGCCGAAGGTTGCCACCACGCACGGAAGTTAAACTGCGTCTGTTTGACAATCCGTGCCAGATCACTGCGGCGTGTCTGAGACAATGACTGCCCGTTCTGGCGCACCAAATTCAAACCATTGGCCACCAGTTGCGCAAGAACTTCCTTCATACGCGCGTCACTTGCGGTCATCGCCCACACCCAAAGACGGTCTTCATCCTTGGGCACCAAGGCTTCAATTGCCTGTCTGCGCTTATGGGCTTCTTCATAAGCCAAAATATTGTCAGGGTCTTGCTGCCTCTGGGTCATTGACGAGAACTTGACCTCCAGATCGATTGCACCTTGGCTATAGCCTGCGCCATAATTCTGACGGGCTAAAGTGAACACCATCAACCTGAATGCAAAATCATGTTGGCTTGACAGATGGGCTGCAAGGGCAACGGTCTGATGCTTGCTCAAGTCCTCGACCACCGCATTGCTCAAGAGTTCGGTGTCTGCGCTCATCTGACTTTCTGCCGTCACATCATCACGCGCAACATCTTTTCCAATTTGGCCCGCTGCCTTCTTGTCAGCGTCTTGGACAACGCCAAATTCCATAGCCAGTTTGCCGTCATGTGAGACATAAGCCACAACACCACTCAAAGCCTTCTGCTCCGGCGTGAAGACCTTTGCGCTTTCGTCAATCATTTCGACTTCATCAATGATCTTGTCGTGTTGTAACTTCTGCTTGGGCGTCAGTTCGGCCTCACCCTCTTCAAGTAAATCCCGCTTCACGAGCAACACCGCACGGCGTTTAGCCTGTGCTGGTTGCAAGGGTTGGGGCAGGGGCCGCAAAATCATATGTTCCCAACTGGAAAAATTCAGCAGGGGGGAAAGATGTTTCCAGCCTTGGCCTTCATAAGGCTTCAAGACGTCTTCAAGCTTGATTAATGCCAAAGTCATGAGCAAGGCACGGCTCGAATAATTACCGCCTTTGTCACCATCAAACAAATCGCAGATCATCTCACCGCCCGCTTTCTTGTAAGCAGATAAGCCCACAAACTTTGCCAGTGGGTCAGAAGCTTTCACAAGATCGCTTGTCAGCCGCGCCCGCAACTGATGGGGGCTGCGCTCCCAATCTTGTTTGGCCTCAAAGAAAGCCTCTTCCTGCTTGCCCTGATCATCGGTGATCGCCAAAGCCTCGAGCTGCTCAAGGGTTACCTTGTCATCACGGAACAATTGCATGATCTTCGGAGAGACCTTGGCCAACCTCAGGCGCCGTCTCACGGTCATATGAGATTTGCCGAAGCGATCCCCAATCATTTCAGGGGTCATGCCTCGGCCCTTGTCATTCAAGATGGCATAGGCTTCAA
>JAYWAB010000236.1:0-7529 GCA_043782835.1 Aestuariivirga sp. | reverse complement strand
CGACGGGGCACGTGTTGTCCACGGCGCATCTCCCAGTTCTGCAAGGTCAGCGGCGGTGACCGTTCCTTCTCCGCGCCATGGTCGGCGCGAGGCTGCTTTTCGACCTGCATGCGACAACTGAATCGCTGGGACAGCCCCATTTGACTTAAGAAAATTGGCGATGCGGGCAAGCGGCATGATCTGCGCATCATCCCATAGGCCGAGGCAGCCATGCGAAATCCTTCCTTCTGGCAAAACGGCAACAGCTTCAGTCATAACCATGCCAAAGCCACCAAGTGCGAAACGACCAAGATGGACGAGATGATAGTCATCGGCCAATCCGTCTTGTGCTGAATACATACACATGGGCCCCGCAACGACGCGGTTTCGTAGTGCGGTCTCTCGGATTGTGTAAGGTGAAAAAAGTTTGCTCATGTGATCAAGACCTACGCTGGTCCTTGGTAGATGGGTTGGCTCCCTTGCTTATTACCTGCAGCACGACAGCTACTGAACAACCAGCGTCTCAATATGACAAAGAAATGTGTCGGCCTTCGAGATCACACGACCGGATGCCAGTTTGATCGTAAGGTTGAAAACGCATGTGCTAGCGGGTGCGGCCAGTGTGACCGGGCTTGTCGCACCCACGTCAATCGCTTCGCTGCTGATGTCGATCTCTTTACCGCCTGCCCGCGGAACGGCCTTGATCGACTTGATCGCTTCACTCGTCTTGTTGCTCACCGCAAAATTCAGCGTATCGGCTGTGGCCGCAGCCGATCCGAGTGCAAGGGCGAGAGCTGAAACCAAGGCAAGTTTAAGCTTTGTGGGCATGAATATTTCCTCATCATTCTGACAGTCCGAATCTCTCGCGAGCATAGGCTGTGAGAAAGCCGGATCAAAGCTTCGAGATGCGGCGTCGCCCCCGCCCAGAATAAAACTTGCCATTCCCCCAGAATTGGCGAAAAATGATACGGTGCCGTAACAATTGGATTTCGCCCGTGTTTCATCCGCTTTCGCCATCTCAAGCGCTGCGCCTTTGGCACGATGTCGGTCTGGCACAGGTGAAGGATGATGTGCCCGATCTCTCGCTGCGCCAGATGACGATCTTGCTGTCCGTCTATCTTGAACCACCGCCGCATACGGTGCGTGCGCTGGCCGCCAAGCTCAATGTTTCAAAACCTGTGATCACCCGCGCTCTCGATGCCATGGGCAAGCTTGGCCTCGTCTCGCGCCGCCGCGACGAGAAAGACCTTCGCAATGTTTTAATTCAACGTACTGTAAAAGGCTCGCTGTTTCTGGAGCGGCTGGGCGATCTCGTCGGCACAGTGTCCAAGGAGATTTGAGTGGAAAAGTTGGACTCGCGCGTGAATGCCTTCCGCCCTGACCTAGCTGATGAAAACTTGCGCGGCATAGTGGAAGCCGTGAGATTTGCCAAAGGTGTTCTGCGCCAGATCAATGTTCCCATCGCGGCCATTCTGAAGCGCCCTGAAAAAGACTCGCCGCAAACTTCGCAAGCGCTGCTGGGCGAGCTGTGCCATGTATACGAAGAGCGGGGTGGTTTTGCCTGGGTGCAGATGGTGCGCGACAATTATGTCGGTTATCTTGAGGCCGCAGCACTTGGCCCCAACATCACATCGCCAAGCCACCGCGTCTGCGTTCCCTCGACTTTGATTTATCCGCAACCTGATTTAAAATCGCACCCGGTGCAATTTCTCTGCATGAATGCGCAAGTGCATGTTTTAAGAGCTGATGGCGCCTATGCCGCCGTTGCGGGCGGTGGGTACATAGCTGCAAAACATCTCGCGCCAAACATTGTGCATGAATTAGATTTTGTCACCCTGGCCGAAAGCTTTCTCCACGCGCCTTATTACTGGGGCGGAAAGACTGTTCATGGCCTCGATTGTTCCGGCCTCGTGCAAACTGCTCTTCATGCGTGTGGAATCAGCGCACCACGTGATTCGGACATGCAGGAAAAAGAATTGGGATCAGCTGCAAATTTGGATTTTGTGCAACGTGGTTACCTCGTCTTCTGGCCGGGCCATGTTGGAATCATGCAATCGCCAACGCAACTCCTTCATGCCAATGGACATTTCATGATGGTGACATCAGAGCCCTTGGCCCTGGCCATCGCGCGCAGTGAAAAACCAGTGACGTCCGTCAGGCGTCTGTCAGTATAAAACCATATTGTCGCCGCAAAATAACCTTGGCCTCGCCAGCTAAGCGCTGCTTTCGCGCCGCGATTCAGCGTCACTCTACAGTCATTCCGGCGGCGATGAAGCAGAGGCAACAAGCAAAGTTTCGCTCACCATCAGCCGCCGCCTTGAACGGTCCGTGTCAGCTCCTGTCGCCGTCCCGAGTTGGTATGGATCAGGGGCCCAGGTCATCCTGTTGATGGCCGGGCCCCGCTTCTTTCCGTTACGTCCGCGAATCTGTTAGTTTCGCAAAATGTTTTTCAATCCCACCATCATTCAAATAGGTTCTCACGCCTTCGGCCTCATCGATGTCATTGAGATCGTGGCGGTCCTCGTGCTGTTGTTGCTATTGGCCGCCGTCATCCTCGCGTGGCGCGCCCAGAGTGGCCGCAAAGCCGAGCGCGCGGCGGCAGAGGCGCGCAATGCAGATCTTGAATATCGCTTGGCCGAACTTTCCGGAATGCTCAATCATTTCTCCACTCAAGCCCAATCCAACCAGGTGCATCTGCAACGCGCCATTGATGAAAGGCTTGACGCCGTGGGCCAGCGCGTGGGCCAGGGCCTTGCCGACCAATCGCAACGCACGGCCCAATCTTTGACACAACTCAATGAGCGCCTGGCGGTGATTGATGCGGCCCAGAGCAATCTTGTCTCCCTGTCCAGCGAGATGCTTTCCTTGAAAGACATTCTCTCCAACAAGCAAACCCGCGGTGCCTTTGGCCAGGGCCGCATGGAAGCGATCATCAGCGATGGGCTGCATTCCAAGGCCTATTCTTTTCAGGCGTCACTCTCCAACGGCACAAGGCCGGACTGTTTGATCACTTTGCCAGACTCGAAATTGAAACTGGTGATCGACGCGAAATTTCCACTCGAAGCCTATAATGATATGCGCGAAGCGGTTGATGATCACTCACGCCACGAAGCTGAGACGCGGTTGAAGTCCGATGTCTTCAAACACGTCAAAGACATCGCCGAGAAATATATGATCGGCGGAGAAACCCACGAAACAGCCATCATGTTTGTGCCGTCGGAATCTGTCTATCTCGAAATCAATGAACGTTTTGAAGATGTGGTGCAGCGTGCCCATCGCTCAAGGATCATGCTGGCCTCACCCAATATTCTGATGCTGCTCATCCAAACCATGCAGGCCATTGTGCGCGATGCGGCCATGCGCGAACAAGCCGGCGTCATTCAAGGCGAAGTGGTGAAGCTCTTGGAAGATGTAACGCGCATGAGCGAACGCATTGGCAATTTGAAAAAACATTTTGCCCAAACCCACAGCGATCTCGATCAGCTCGGCACATCAGCCGATAAGATCACCAGGCGCGCTGAGAAAATCGAAAGCCTGGAATTGGAAGAAGTCCAAGCCGTGGCACCCAAGCCCAGGCTGATTAAATAAAGAAATGACTTTCCCTCCTCCGCACTTCGCGGGGGAGGGTAGGGTGGGAGTAGTTCAGCGAGTCCAAATTTCACCAATGAATATGCGGCGCGAACCCCACCCTGCCCTCCCCTTGAAACAAGGTGAGGGAGAAAACGGTTCATTCTTCCTCACGTCCCGCAAAACGTCTGCAACACTTCTTCCTGCGGGCCCGGGGGCTTTTCCAAATCTGCATATTCTTCCCGCGCCTCAAACGGCTTTTGAACCGCCAACAGCAAGTGGTGCAGCGGCAACAGATTGCCATCTCCTGCGGCCTGTAACGCCGCCTCAACGCGGTGATTGCGCGCGATATACACTGGGTTATGATCCCTCATGATTTGAAGCGCGTCAGGCCCGCGCAATCGGTCCCATTCTGCGTGCCATTCTTGCTGCACGGGACCCGACGTAAAAAATTCTGCAAGGTCAACATTCAAACCCGCCACATGCCGCGTCAGCGCTGTGAAAAACGCTGTAAAATCGGCGCGCGCATTGGCCATCTGTTGCAAGGTCTTGGTAATAAACCCAGCCTGCGCCAAATCGCTGATCCCGAGCTTCGCCAACATGCGGGTTTCAAATGCCCGCTCAAACTGCGGCATGAATTTTTGCAACTCCGCTTTGGCAATCTTGATTGCCGTCTCGCGGCTCTCACCCAACAACGGCAGCAAGCATTCCGCCAGCCGCGTCAGGTTCCACAGCGCGATCATCGGCTGCTTGTCATAGGCGTAACGACCATTCTCATCGATGGAAGAAAACACCTTCTGCGGGTCAAACCCATCCATGAAAGCGCAAGGCCCATAGTCAATCGTTTCGCCTGCGATCTGCATATTATCAGTGTTCATCACCCCATGGATAAAACCAAAGCTCATCCATTGTGCGATCAGCTGCGCCTGCCTTGCGATCACCTCAGCCAGAAATTCCTGTGCGTCTGCAACACCCGGCATATGCCGCGCGATCTCATGGTCCATCAAAGCACGAAGCGCTTCGGTCTCCCCCCGCGCCGCCAGATATTGAAACGTGCCGACGCGCACATGGCTTTTCGCCACACGGGTGAGAATGGCACCCATCTCCGGCTTTTGGCGCCACACGCGTTCGCCCGTGGCCACAATGGCAAGAGACCGCGTGGTGGGAACGCCAAGGGCTGCCATGGCCTCGCTCACAATATATTCCCGCAGCATCGCCGAAAGTGTGGCGCGCCCATCGGCACCACGCGAATAGACCGTCCGGCCGGAACCTTTGAGATGCAGCTCCCGGCGCGTGCCATCGCTGCGTAAAACATCGCCCAGCAACATGGCGCGCCCATCGCCCAGGCTCGGGTTAAACCCGCCAAACTGATGCCCAGCATAAGCCATGGCCAAAGGCTGGCCGTGCACTGCCGCCGCATTGCCTGAAAGCAGCAGCAAAGCCTCATCGCCATGCAGCCAAGCCCGGTCAATCCCCAATGCCTCGGCCAGCGCATCATTTTCAATAACGAGAGATGGGGCTTCCACAGGCAAAAGCGTTGCCCCCGCATGGAGCACACTGGGAAGGGCAGCATAAGTTTGCGCAAAAACGGGCGGGGTCATCGGCTGAATATAGGGTGCTGGAGCAGCCTTCGAAACCCTCAGTTTGAAAGATAAACCGTATTGCTGATCGCCACTGTAATGGCGTCAAAAGCTTTGGCCACATCCTGGCCGTTGTTCACCACAAAGAAATCTGTGGCCGGATCAGAGGCACAATTCTGCAAACGCTGGCGTTGCGATGTGTCATAAAGATCATAGGCCATGGTGACGATGGTGATGCCCGACGCTTTGGCGTTGGCACAAATCTGTTCAAGGTTCGTGTCACCCTGCGCCGCCGTGCGGCTGCCGCCGGGGCCGAAGGCAGGTTCAGTTTGCATCCCGTCGGTGAGCAGCACCATGAATTTCGCGGTGCCCTTGTCGCTATAAGGTGCGGCACCCACGAAGGCACCAGTGGGCGAGAGAATCTGATAGCCAAACTCAGCACCCAGAGCGATATGCGTGTTCTGATAAGGCTGCATTTGCGCAATCTGCGTTTTGAGGCCCGCAAAGTCATTGGTGAGCGGGCGGACAATCAAGTGATTGGTCACAAAGTCAGCGCAGTTAGATTTCCAAGGATGCGCGACCATCGGTTGGCCCCATTGCGAGGCCGCCACACCGAGCAGGGGCGTTGCTTCCGACAGATTGTAAGGATACTGCCGATCTTGCGTGCACCCTGTCCAAGATGTGCCAGCAGCGCCGATCACATCAGCCGCAGGCAGCGTTGCATAAACCGCCTGCGAAAAAGGCACGAGCGCGAATTTCATTTTGCTCGGGTCTGGTGCCGTCAATGTATCAATCAGCTTTGTCGCGGCTTGGCCCATGGCAATGTATTTCACCTGCCCGCCGGCGGGGTCCGCCATCGAGCCAGAATAATCGAGCACAAAAGCAATCTCGGCTTTCTTCGTGCCGCCAATGCCCACCTGATTGCGGGCCACGAGATCAAGGCTGCTAAAACCAATGGCACCCATCATCAACGCACTCATTTGGGCATGGGCCTCGCCCACAACACTGCTGCCTGAGACGGTGAAAATGGCACTGGTTGTCAAATCAGCGGCTTTGTTGTTGGCCATGTTGTTTTTGAACATATTCAAAGCAATCACCTGGCGTTGCGCGTCGGTTGCACCACGGCTCGAAGCGGCAGCTAGGCTGGCGCTGTCAAGCGCTGCGGCCAGTTCCGTTTTGACCGATACCAAGCGACCAAAATCGATGGCAGCCCCAACAGCTGCGATAATCGGCAGAACGGCAAGGGCAAACATGATGGCCACATTGCCGCTGCTGTTCATGGCGAAAGACTTGGCCGACTTGAATGTTTTACCCATGACTTGCTCCTCGTCTCATCCCGGCACAGGCCAGGGCTTTGCGCGTGAGCAGAGCAAGTGCCGCTCCAGCCGGGCCGAAATGCAGGGCTTGCTTTTCGAAAGGGTTGAGAAAGTCTTAATGGCCTGTGTCAGCCTGACCCGTTTGAGGCTGGTGAACCTAAAATGGTCGTCTGGCCCGCATTGCTTGGGTTAAAGTGCCCTCATCAAGGTAATCAAGCTCACCCCCCACGGGCACACCATGGGCGAGACGCGACGTGGCAACAGAGAGCTTCCTCAGGCGATCTGTAATATAATGGGCCGTGGTCTGGCCTTCCACTGTCGCATTATTGGCCAGCACCACTTCTTTGATCTGATCTTCCGCACAGCGCGAAACGAGTTTGTCGATATCCAGATCCTCAGGCCGAACGCCGCCCAGCGCCGAAAGCGTGCCCCCCAGAACATGATATTGCCCATTCCACGCCCCGGCACGTTCCAAGGCCCACAGGTCACCAACCTCTTCCACCACACAAAGCGTGGACTGATCGCGCCGCGGATCGGCACAGATGGTGCAGGGATCAACCGTATCGACATTGCCGCAGACAGAGCACACCGAAACCTTATCATGGGCATCTGCCAAAGCCGAAGCGAGGGGCGAGAGCAGCTTGTCGCGGTTTTTGACCAGATGCAAAACCGCCCGCCGCGCCGAACGCGGCCCCAAGCCCGGCACCTTGGCCAAAAGTTGAATGAGCCGTTCAATCTCAGGGCCGGCTTGGCGTTTCATTTGAAACCATCCTCCCGCCGAGCAGCAGGGCAATCGTATATGAAAATTCCTATTTTGCTTTCACCCTTCTCCCCCCGGGAGAAGGTGCCCAACGGGCGGATGAGGGCCTGATCACCAGTGAGATTTTCGAAAATTGAACTCGCGCTAAAACCCTCATCCGCCCTTCGGGCACCTTCCCCCGAGGGGGGAAGGGTGAGCGTTATGCCATGGGCGATAGTCCGAATTCTTGCGTGGGAAGATGAAAAGCAGCCTTCAACCACTCTCAAAACCCAAGCCCCGGCGGCAACGGCAAGCCACCCGTCACGGTTTTCATTTCCGCTGCCATCA
>JAYWAB010000235.1:0-2187 GCA_043782835.1 Aestuariivirga sp. | reverse complement strand
GAAATCAGGACCTCTTCCTTCATCCTCCCCGCAGGGGGAGGTGGCGCGCAGCGCCGGTGGGGAGACAATGTCTGAAACTTTCTCACCCTCAGCCAAAATCACGGCAATCGGCGTATTGACCAAAACGTCATCCGTGCCCTCGGCCACCAAAATTTTCGCCAAAACGCCCTCATCGATAGATTCAACTTCCATCGTGGCCTTGTCAGTTTCGATTTCGGCCAAGACATCGCCGGATTTCACTTTATCGCCCTCTTTCTTGAGCCATTTGGAAAGCTTGCCCTTTTCCATCGTCGGCGAAAGCGCAGGCATGAGAATAGTGGCGGACATGGGTTTAACCCTTATTGGAGAGAACCGAATTTTGCGCGGCAGATTTAGCGAGGTCTTCAATCAAGGTTTTTCGGATCACCTCAAAATTATGCCCTGTGGTGGAATGGCCCATTTCTTCCATGGAAGCCGCCACCTGTTGCACAACGCCCGCCAGAATATGGCCCCAAGCGTCTGCTTTGCCAAAAGCCATTGAATGCAACGAAAGCGAAAGTTGACCTTTGGTGATCCAGGCCCGCATGATTTCGCCAGCCCCTCCATCATGAAACACTTCATGGGGTGGCTGCAATTGATGCGGATGCGTATCGTGAGAATGGTCATGGTGATCGTGATCAGACATAGAGAACTCCTTTTGCAGCAGCCACCACTTCATCAATATGTGGCAGGGCCAGTTTTTCAAGATTGGTGGCATAAGGCATAGGCACATCCTTCCCCGCCACGCGCGCCACGGGCGCATCGAGATAGTCAAAGGCGTGGGTCATGATTTCGGCGGCGATTTCACTGGTCACCGAGAAGCGCGGGAAACCTTCTTCCACGCACACACAGCGATTGGTTTTCTGAATGCTCTTCACCACGGTTTCAATATCCATCGGGCGAATGGTGCGCAAATCAATCACTTCGGCCTCAATGCCTTCGGCGGCCAGCTTTTCAGCAGCACCCAAAGCATAAGTCATGCCAATGCCGAAGGACACGATGGTGACATGGTGGCCTGCCCGCGCAACACGCGCCTTGCCGATGGGCACCACCCAATCATCCAGCTTCGGCACTTCAAAGCTCTTGCCATAGAGAATTTCATTTTCGAGAAAGATCACCGGATTTGGATCGCGGATCGCGGCCTTCATCAGGCCTTTTGCGTCGGCAGCTGAATAGGGCATCACCACTTTGAGCCCGGGGATCTGCGCGTACCAAGCGGCATAGTCTTGGGAATGCTGTGCGCCCACACGTGCCGCTGCACCATTGGGGCCACGGAACACGATGGAACAACCCATTTGCCCGCCGGACATATAAAGTGTTTTGGCGGCGGAGTTGATGATGTGGTCAATGGCCTGCATGGCGAAATTGAAGGTCATGAATTCCACAATGGGCTTCAGGCCTGTGAAGGCTGCACCTACCGCAATACCGGTAAATCCATGCTCAGTGATCGGCGTGTCGATAATGCGCTTATCACCAAACTCATCCAACATGCCTTGAGAAATTTTATAGGCGCCCTGATATTGGCCCACTTCTTCGCCCATCAAGAACACATCAGCATCAGCGCGCATTTCTTCCGACATGGCGGAACGAATGGCTTCACGGACTGTCATCATCACCATCTCTGTGCCAGCGGGGATTTCGGGGTCTTGAAGTGAAGAGGCCCCTCCGTCAGCGCTGCGCGCTGCCATCTCCCCCTGATGGGAGGATGATTTTGCAGCGGCTTTCTTATCCTCCCCTGAGTGGGAGGTGTCGCGCAGCGACGGCGGGGAGACCCCAACGCTTGCCGCACCAATCACCGCAATCGGCGCATTCACTTTCACGCCTTCGGTTCCTGCTGGAACCAGAATTTCAGTGAGCAGCCCTTCATCGATGGCTTCAACTTCCATGGTGGCCTTGTCGGTTTCAATCTCGGCCAGAATGTCGCCAGACTTGATCTGGTCTCCGACATTCTTCAGCCATTTGGAAAGTTTGCCCTCTTCCATGGTGGGCGAAAGAGCAGGCATGAGGATCGTTGGCATTGGTTGTTCTCCTCAAGCCACTTTGTATATGTCGGTGTAAAGTTCGTTATCCGCAGGTGGCGCGTCATTGGTTGCAAAATCTGCCGCCGCTGTCACCTGTTCGCGAATGTTCGCATCCATCTTTTTCAAATCTTCTTCGGAGGCGCGGTTG
>JAYWAB010000234.1:0-2525 GCA_043782835.1 Aestuariivirga sp. | reverse complement strand
ATTTCCCACATCTACGCTATCCCACTTGTGTTCTATCCCACTTTTTGCTAGTGACTTGGCAGGAGCTTTGCCATGTCCAATGTGTCTGACCAAAATGTTCGCCCCGACTCTAAAGGCCGCATCGCGCTTGGCGCATTCGCCAAGGGGATCAGTAGCTTTCGCATTCACCAAGAGAAAGATGGCCGTTTGATCTTGGAGCCATTCAAAGAAATTCCGGCGCGTGAAGCTTGGCTCTATAAGAACACGGAAGCGTTGGAGATGGTGCGAACGGGCTTGGCTGAGGCAAAGGCAGGCAAGGTTTCGAAGCTTGGTGATTTCAGCAAATACATCAAAGACTAAAACGCTGATGGCCTTCGATCTGTTCATAACTGAAAAAGCGCGGATCGATCTTACCGAACTCGAACAGAACCCCACCCATCCAAAGCGCCTGAAAGCCGTGCGTAAGGCAATTGGCTATTTGCAAACCAATCCGCGCCATCCAAGCCTGAACACGCATAAATATTCGTCATTGATTGGGCCGCATGGCGAGGAGGTTTTTGAAGCCTACGCTGAAAATCAAACGCCCGGCGCTTATCGGGTTTTTTGGTATTATGGGCCGGGCAAAAGCAAAATCACGATTGTGGCGATCACATCGCATCCTTAAAGGTTTTCGGTCTCTGCCACCCTGATCTGCAATTTCACATCGGTGGGCCGAGCTTCGGCGGCGCGTTCGAAGGCTTTTACTGAATCTGCGAACATGAATGTTTCTGAAATCAACGGCTTCAAATCAATCTTGCCCGACGCGATGAGGTTGATGGCCCGGTCATAGACATTGGCATAACGGAAAATGGTTTTCAGCGTGGCTTCTTTGGCTTGTAACGCAACGAGATCAATTTCCACTTTCTCAATCGGCATGCCCACCATCACGCAGGTTCCGCCGGGGCAGACGAGGTTGGCAATATCCTTGATGGCAGTGGGTGCGCCTGAGGCTTCGAAGACCACATCTGCGCCCCAACCATTGGTGGTTTCGGCGATGTGGTCGGCCAGCTTAGTGTTGCGCACATTGACGGTTTCAACACCCACATATTTGCCGATGATGTCCAATTTCGGTTGGGCCACATCAGAGATGATCACGCGCGAACAGCCTGAGGCAAGTGCTGCCAAAGCTACCATCATGCCGATGGGGCCAGCGCCCAGAACCACGGCCACATCGCCGGGTTTGATGCCAGCCTTGTGCGCGGCCTGAACGCCCACGGCCAGGGGTTCCACCATCGCGGCTTCGGCAAAAGAGACATGGTTTGGAATTTTAAATGTGTAAGCTGCGGGGTGTGTCACTTCCGGCATGAGGCAGCCATGAATCGGCGGGGTTGCCCAGAAGCTGACGGCGGGATCGACGTTGTAAAGGCCAAGCTTAGAGGCGCGCGAATTCGGATCGGGAATGCCGGGCTCCATGCACACCCGGTCGCCCACTTTGAGATGGGTGACACTTGCGCCGATGGCTATGATGTTTCCAGAAGCCTCATGGCCCAAAACCATCGGCGCTTTCACGATGAAAGGCCCAATCCCGCCGTGGGTGTAATAGTGAACATCTGAACCACAAATGCCCACGGTGTGAATGGCGATGCGGACATCATTGGCGCCCATGTTTTGGGGCAGAGCAATTTCGCGCAGGGTGAGATGGCCTTTGGATTCGAGGACGATGGCTTTCATGGGGTGCCTAACAATCTTGCTGTGAGTTTCAGGGCATTGAGTTTTTTGAAGGCGATTTTGTCAAAGGAAAGGAATTCGTCGGCACCCAGCATTTGGCCTTCATAGGCGATCACGCCATCGGCAAAATCTCCGCCCATCTTCAACATCTGAAGGCCGGCGTTCACGACGGGGCGATTGACCAAGACATTCTCGCTGTCGATTAAAGCGGAGATGGATTGCTCTATGGCGTCATAAGCGAAGTTGTAATTGCGGCGCAGAACCCAGACCATCTCACAAAGGGAGGAAACAGAAATGGCCACTGAAGTGGCCTTGTCCAATTCTATCTTCGCGATTGTTTTTTGGCCGCTGTCGTCATCGACCATCATGCGCAACAGCACGTTGGTGTCGACGGCGATCCTCACCGCTTGCCAGCCCAACCGTCGGCGATGATCTCATTCATTTTCTTGATACTAAGTTTGGTTTTATTGGCTGGCTTTAGAATGCCAAACACATCGGAGATCTTACCTGTCCGCCTGTTGGCGCTGACGGTAATCTGCCCTCCCGGCAGCAGCTCCACAGAAACTTTCTGGCCCGGCTGAACGCCGAGGTGTTTCAGCACCTCCTTGCGCAAGGTGACTTGACCTTTTGAGGTTATGGTGAGAGTCTGCATGATTCAAAAGTAAGGCATATATGCCTTACTGTCAAGGCTGCTTCACTCCCACTCAATGGTTCCCGGTGGCTTGCTGGTGACATCATAGACCACGCGGTTGATGCCTTTGACTTCATTGATGATGCGCGTTGCCGTGCGACCCAAGAACGCCATGTCATAGGGGAAGAAGTCTGCCGTCATGCCATCG
>JAYWAB010000233.1:0-2005 GCA_043782835.1 Aestuariivirga sp. | reverse complement strand
AGGTTAAATAAGCCGTTGCGCCCGGCTTCGAGAACGCCAATGCGCTCAAACAGGTCCAAGGCGTATGACAGGTTGCCGGCCTTGAGGTCCACAATGGTCACGGGCACATTAGCCGTTTCCATCGTATCTAGAACTTTCATCTGATGGGCCACATTGGCCAGATCAATCACTTCCGTGATGTTGGGATAAAACCGGCGCAAACTGCCCCGCGGATTTTCCGTGTCGAAGGCGCGGGTGAGGACATTTTTTCGGGCGAAATAGTCTAGCAAGCTGCGTGAAAGAGTGGTTTTGCCAACGCCGCCTTTGTCAGCGCCAACGAGAATAAGTGTCGGTTTCATCAATAAGCCTCCAGATAAAAACTAGTCCCTGCGCCCGCCAAAGGACGCGGTGATTTAACATGGCAAATGATTCAAGTATAGGAATAATACAGACAAAACACGGAGGCTTTTCATGACGATTCTTGCTTGCGGTATTTTGGCATTTGCCCTGCCACATTTTTTGTCATCGCTCTTTCCTGCGGTGAGGGACAGGCTGATGGCCCGCTTCGGCGAAGGCGCTTACAAAGGTGTATTCTCGCTGGTGACCCTGATCGGTGTGATCGCCATGGTCTATGCTTATTGGACAACGCGGGCCTCTGGCGAAATGCTTTATGCGCCAGCGGGCAACATGCGCCACGCCACCATGGGATTGGCAACTTTGGGCATGATCCTGATTGCAGCTGGCCAGGGCAAAAGCCACATCAGGCTCTGGTTGCAAAATCCCTTTTCCATTGGCATTGCACTTTGGTCAGTGGGCCATTTGCTCAGTGTCGGCAAATTTGCCGCAGACTGGTTCTGGATTACCGTGCTGGCTGTGGCCTTGGTTGATATCGCTGTCAGCATGGCGCGCGGCAAGAAGCCCGATTATCAGCCAGTGTGGCGTTCAGATATTATCGCTGTTGTGGCAGGCTTGGTTGTTACCGCGCTGCTGGTGCTGCTGTTTCATCCCTATGTGCTGGGCGTGAATGTGGTGGGTTAACGCTTTATCGTGAGCGATTTGTGTCGCAGCCCTGAAACCGCTAAGTTCAAGCCATGTCTCAACACGTAGCCCAAAAGCGCATCACCGCGCCTGATATCCGCGCCCGCAAAGGTGGAGCACCCATTGTCTCGCTCACCTCCTATCACGCCCACACAGCAGCGATTGCCGACAAATATGTGGATTTCCTGTTGGTGGGTGACTCGCTCGGCATGGTGATGCACGGTTTTGAAACTACGCTGCCGGTGCCGCTCGAACTCATGATCATGCACGGCCGCGCCGTCACCCGTGGAGCCAAACACGCGCTGGTGGTGGTGGATATGCCCTTTGGCTCCTATGAAGAAAGCCCGGCCCAGGCCTTCCGCAATGCGGCCAAGGTGATCAAGGAAACCGAATGTGGCGCCATCAAGATTGAGGGCGGCACGCGCATGGCGGAAACCATCAAGTTCCTGTCCGAGCGCGGCATCCCCGTCATGGCGCATATTGGCCTTACGCCACAGTCCATCAATGTGTTTGGCGGCTTCAAGACTCAAGGCCGCGAAAAAGCCCAATGGGCCGCCATAGAGGCCGACGCCAAGGCGGTGGCTGATGCCGGGGCCTTCGCAGTGGTGTTGGAAGCCGTGGCCGAACCGCTGGCCGCCAAGATCACCAAGATGGTGGATATCCCAACCATTGGCATTGGCGCTTCGGCTGCCTGTGATGGGCAGATCTTGGTGATGGAAGACATGCTGGGCCTTTCGCCCCGCGTGCCCAAATTCGTCAAGGAATTCGGCAAGGTGGCTGAGGCCATTGATGGTGCCATCAAACTTTATGCCGAGGATGTGCGCACCCGCCGCTTCCCGATGCCGGAAAACACTTACGAAGTGAAGGATTGAGGAGGGGGCCGCCACCCGGCCTCACATCCAAAATGCCTTGATTTGGCCCCTTGGCTGCTCTACCCAGCAGAAATTCAAGGAGTCTCGTCTTGTCTGAGAACAATGATGCAATCTTC
>JAYWAB010000232.1:0-13286 GCA_043782835.1 Aestuariivirga sp. | reverse complement strand
GTGGCCACCAACCCCTCCGTCACGCCACCTCCCCGCTGACGCGGGGAGGATGAAGCTGCGCGAAACCTTAAATCACATAGGCCTTCAGCGGCGGGAAGCCGTTAAACGCGACTGACGCATAGGTCGTCGTATAAGCGCCGCAAGCCTCGATCAACACTTCATCGCCCACACTTAGGCTCAATGGCAGCGGATAAGGCGTCTTCTCATAGAGCACGTCGGCTGAATCACATGTCGGCCCGGCAATCACGCAAAGGCCCTTCTCGCCCGAGTCCTTCTCGGTCACAATCGGATAACGAATGGCTTCATCCATGGTTTCGGCCAGACCGCCGAATTTGCCGATGTCGAGATAGACCCAGCGCAGATTGTCATTGGCATGTTTCTTCGAAATCAGCACAACTTCAGACTTAATGACACCAGCATTGCCCACCATGCCGCGCCCCGGCTCAATGATGGTTTCGGGGATCGCATTGCCAAAATGCTTGGCCAAACCATCATGGATGGCGTTGGCATAAGAATTCGTGCCCGGAACGGCCTTCAGATACTTGGTCGGAAAGCCGCCGCCCAGGTTGACCATCTGCAAAACAATACCCTGCTTGGCCATCGCGTCGAAAATAGCTTTGGCTTCGCCGAGTGCTGTGTCCCAGGCACCCAGACGCGTCTGTTGCGAACCGACATGGAAGGAAATGCCATAGGCCACCAAGCCCAGCTTGTGGGCATGGAGAAGCACATCTGTAGCCATCGTCGGGTCACAGCCAAATTTACGGCTCAAAGGCCATTCCGCACCAGCCCCATCAGTGAGAATGCGGCAGAACACTTTTGATCCCGGCGCAGCAGCGGCCACTTTTTCAACTTCTTCAACTGAATCGACGGCATAAAGCGAAATGCCAAGAGCGTGCGCCGTGGCAATGTCGCGTTGTTTCTTGATGGTGTTGCCAAACGAAATCCGCTCGGGCGTGGCACCTGCGGCCAAAGCCATTTCAATTTCCTGCACTGATGCCGTGTCAAAGCATGAACCCATGCTCGCCAGAAGTGCCAGGATTTCGGCGGCGGGGTTTGCCTTCACCGCATAAAAAATGCGCGTCCCAGGCATGGCCCGGTCAAATGCGCGATAATTTTCTTTAACCACTTGGAGGTCAACGACCAAGCATGGGCCTTCCGGCTTTTCACGTCGGAGGAAATCTTTAATACGAGCGGTGGCGGCCATGTTCAAACTCCCGAAAATAAGAACCAGATGGCAGCAGAAGCAGAAACTGACCCGCCCGGTGGAAACGCGGAGTCAAAGCTTAAGCTTACTGACTGTTCGCCTTGGTTTGATTGGGGAGACCCAATCGCGCTTGGGGCAATGATAGTGGTGCCTCTCAGTAACCCCGACCTTTGGAGGGCCGGTTGAGACTAAAAAACCTTACACCGTCGTTGCTTTGGGGAGACCTTGCGGCACGTGCGACTTTGGGTGAGACGGCATATGATGGATTCGCGTGTCATTTTCAAGAATTTTTTGCGGCAAGGGAAAGTTTTTTTGCTAACAAACTCTTAAGATTGTTAAGCCGAAAGTTTCCAACCTGAACCGTTTCACCTCTTTTGAGCAGCGCATTGATACAGCTGCCAACGCGCTATTGGCCCGCCTGCCGCAAACAGGGCTTTGGGGCAGTGTCACCGAATTTATCGTTTTTGGTTTAAAGCAGGGCTGGGCCTGCTTGTTTGGCGGTCTCTTCCTTTCGGTCGTACTCGCTTCCGCTTATGTCTGGCCTCAGGGTGCGAGCTTGCCGCGTTATGATTTTTTGGTGCTTGTGGCCGTGCTCATCCAAGGCGGCATGCTCGCCTTCAAACTGGAAAAACCTTCCGAGGCATTGGTCATCCTGATCTTCCACGTTGTCGGAACGGCGATGGAAGTTTTCAAAACGAGCCATGGCTCTTGGACTTATCCTGAGTTTGGCTATCTGAAAATCGCCGCCGTGCCGCTGTTCTCGGGCTTCATGTATGCCGCTGTCGGCTCCTACATCGCCCGCGTCACCCGTATTTTTGACATGCACTACCAAAACTATCCGCCGCTTTATCTCACTGTCGCTTTGGCATTTGGCATCTATGCCAATTTCTTCACGCATCACTTTGCACCGGATTTGAGGGTACTTCTTTTTGCGGCAACATTTGCCATGTTTTTCAAAACGCAAGTTCACTACCGCGTGTTTCGTCACCGCCACCAAATGAGTTTGCTTCTTGGCTTTGCCCTGGTCGCCTTGTTTATTTGGATTGCAGAAAATATTGGCAGTTGGTCGAAAGTCTGGCTTTATCCGAACCAAATGCATGAGTGGGCGCTGGTGTCGCTGGGCAAGTTTGGTTCGTGGTATCTGCTGATGATTATCTCCTTCGTGCTTGTAAATCTGGTTCACAAGCCAAAGGCAGTCACTTGAACGTCGTCCATCCCGCCAAAATCCGCGTCGCCGTCGTCAGCATACAAAGTGCGGCATAAAACAAAGCCAAGCCGACAAAGTGCTGTGGCCACAAACACATGGCCACAAACATCGCGATCGTTTCAGCGCCTTCGGTCAACCCACCAAGATAATAAAAAGATTTGGTCGGATAGCCTGTGCTTTTCAACCCGCGCTTTTCAGCGATGGTGGCAAAGGCGAGAAAGCTTGTGCCTGTGCCGATAAACGCCGCCAGCAAAACGGCTGCGGCCAAAGCATTTTGTGGTGGGTCCGCCAGCGCGAAGGCCAGGGGCACAGAAGCATAGAAGATAAAATCCAGCGCGATGTCGAGGAAGGCCCCGCGGTCCGTTTGCTGGCTCTGCGCCCGCGCCACCGCACCATCCAGCCCATCACAGGCGCGCCCCGCCAACATCGGCACAAGCGCCACTGCGGGATGGCCCAATGCAATGGTGATGGCAGAGGCCATGCCCAGCCCAAAGCACGTGGCCGTCACTTGATCAGCGCTGATGCCGCGCCGCGCCAGCTGTCGGGCAACGAAATCAACCGCAGGCTTGCTGGCCGCAAGGGCGATCTTGTCAAACATCTTTCACCTCACCATGTGGTGTAATCAACAGCACACGCCCAGCTTCTGGCGCATCCGCAATATCATGCGTGACCAGCAGCGTCGGCGTGCCACGGGCCATGAGAAGCCCAAATGTGTTGCGCCGAATCTGCGCGCGCAAGGTCTGGTCCAGCTTGCTGAAAGGTTCATCCAACAACATCGCCGCTGGCCGCGCCAAGAGGCTGCGCATCAACGAAATCCGTTGCCGCTGCCCGCCCGAAAGTGTCTGCGGCGGGCGATCTTCAAAACCTTCAAGCTCGATCTCCTTCAGCGCGGCGCGCATGGCGGAAAGCCTGTCTTCACGCTGCCCCCGCGCCATGCCGAACAGTAGGTTCTCGCCCACGGTCATATGCGGAAACAGCAGATCATCTTGAAACAGGCGCCCCATCCGGCGTTGTTCAGCTGGAAGCCCAAAAATATCACGTCCATCAAGCGTGGCTGCGCCGTGAACCGCCAATGGCGCCACAAGCGTTCCTGCAAGCGCCGAAAGCACTGACGATTTGCCTGAACCCGATGGCCCCATCAATGTCAAGATCTCGCCCTTGCCGATCGCCAGAGAAAACGGCACGACCAAAACCTTCGTGCCAAGCGTGATCGAAATATCGCGCAGCACCAAACTCATGCCACTCTCCAGCGGGCCCGGCCAAACAGCCCGGCACCCAGAAACACCAACAAAGGCGGCAGCATCAGAAGCAATGCAAAAGCTGCCGCCAGCGGGCGATTGGTGCCAGATGTCAGCGTCACCGCTTCCATCGTCAAAGTCGAAAACCGCCCGGCGCTGACCAGTTGCGCAGGCACAAACTGCCCAAAGCTCACCGCAAAGCCGACAGCGACACTTGCCAACAAAGGCGCTTTCAACATTGGCCATTTGATCCGCGTGAGAAAGCCAATGCGCCCCGCACCAAGCCCACGTGAAACATCGCGCCAGCGCGGATCAAGCGCACGATAAGGCCCTTCCAGCATGATGAACATATAGGCCACAACAGGCATAAGATGTGCCAGAAAAAGCCCAAGCCCAGTTCCCGTCAATCCAAAGCGCAAAAACATTTGGTATTGCCCAAGCCCAATCAGCAAGGCAGGCAGGCCGAGCATCACCAAACTCATGATCATCATGGCCCGGTCCCAAGTCTGCGGCAGGGTCTCAAACCACAGCACCAACAGCAGGAGTGCACTAAGGCTGGTGCTGATGGCCAGCACAAGGCTGAGCACCAGCGGCGCAGAATGTTCAGCAACTTGCCGCCAGGCAGAAGCGTCAAAATGCTCTGGCAACAATTGCGGGAAAGGCCAAAGCTGCGCCACGGAAAGCAACACCAGCGTGATCAACACGGCACCAAAAAACAATTGCAGCCCGCGCCACTTGGCCAACCCCAGCCACAATGGCAAGGCGAGCGGCGATGGCCCTCTGGTCAACCAAATTTTGAGCGCAGGCCGCAAAACCCAGCCCACCGCCGCCGCAACCATAATCACCAGCCCTGTGATCAAAGCCAGAAACACAGCCCCCACCGCCCCTCGCGCAGCATCTGCAACATGCGCGCTGTTGATGTCGCTCCACACCACATCGGCAAATGTCGGCGGCTGCGTCGGCCCCAAAACGAGGGCCACGTCCACCACAGTTGTCGCATAGACCAACACAATCACCAGCGGCCAGACGAGCTGTGCCCAAAGCTGCGGCAGAAAAAGCCGCAGCCAAATGGAAAGCGTGCCATGGCCCAAAGCCTGCGCTGCCGCTTTTTGCGCGGCGAAACTCTGGCGCATATCTTCACGCGCGAGAATATTTGTCAGAACGAATAAAAGAAATCCGCTCTCCTTCACCGCCAGCGCCACGATCAGCGCCAGCCCATAAGGATCATGCGTTGTCACCCATGGCGGCGGGCTGGTCCAGCCCGTGAACAGCACAGCAATGACCCGGGTCAGCAATCCCGAAGGCATGATCAGAAATCCAAGCCCAATGGCGAAAGCCAGATGCGGTACGGCCAGCATCGCGCTCAATCCCCGCGCCAGTGTGGTGTCTTTTCCACGTTCAAAAAAACTTGCCGCAATCAGCAGCGCAACCAAAGCAGCAATCGCCGTTGCAGTGATGCCCGTGAACAATGAAAGCCCCAACCCACCCCACAGCTGCGGGTGCTGGAAGACAGCCACCCACGCGCCAAGGTTTGCAGCGCTCGCCAGCATGAGGGCAAGGCTACCCAACAGCGGCGCCATGAACAGCAGCGCAAGAGGAAGGCTGGAAGAGAAGCTTCTAGAACGGTTCATTTTCTACTGAGACCAACTGCCAAAAATCCAATTGTCGCCCTTCCCCCTGTGGGGGAAGGTGCCCGAAGAGCGGATGAGGGTCTTACCGCAAGTCCAATTTCCGAAAATCTCACTGGTGACAAGTCCCTCATCCGGCCTGCGGCCACCTTCTCCCGACGGGAGAAGGATGAAGTGTAACGATCGGTGAAAACTAAACTTGCGTCTCCCTCTGAAGCAAACAAAAAGGCGGCTCATTGAGCCGCCTTTTCGCAAATTGCCAAATCACTTTTGGGTTATTTCGCCGCGAGTGCCCGTTCCTGAGCTGCAATGGCAGCCTGGCGCTTGGCAATCTCAGCGCCCATTGGTGGGCCTTGGAAGCGCTTGCGCTCAACCCCAAACCACAAGACCAGCAACAGAACGATCAATCCCAGCGCATAGTTGATCAGAATGTCAAAGGGCGGTTGGATGCCCGCAAACATCAAGACCAACACGCCAATGATGGCGATGACACCGAAGGGCTTGGACCAAGCACCAAGGCGGAAGGGACCAAACTCTGTCCAAGTCTTGCCCTCTGCAATCATGCCAGCCGCGATGGGCATGACATAAGAGACATAGAGGAAAAGGGCGCAGCCCGCAGCCAAGGCCGCAAAGGCGGGCGAGTACAACGTGGCCAACACAGCCAACACTGCCCCGGTCCAGATCGCGGCCACCGGCGTGCGATAGGTTGGGTTGACGCTGGCCAAAACGCCAGAGGCAGGCAAGCCACCATCACGCGCAAAGGCATAGATCATGCGCGAAGTGGAAGTAAGGCCCGCCAAGGCGCACAGGAAGTTTGACAACACGATCGCAATGGCCAACACGTATTTCAGAAAGGCCGGAGCAGGCAGGTTGTTGAACAGGTTGAACCAAGCGGCACCGCCGTCCTTGGCCGTTGCTGTCAAGTCTGGTGACGCCATGACGAAAGAAGCGGCCATCACAAAACCAAACACCAAAGACCAGAACACCGAATGCAACATGCCGCGCGGCACCGCGTTGCGGGCATCGCGGGTTTCCTCGGACGTGTGGGCCGAAGCATCAAAGCCAGTGATCGTATAGAGCGGATAGAGAAGGCCGATCAGGAAGGCCACCAATCCGGTTCGCGCTGTTGGCACATAGCCACCGCCCGGATCGCCCGTATTGTTCACAAAAGTGAACATGCGCGAAACATCATGGCTTGCACCCCAGAAGAAGAAAGTCAACGTCAGCACCACGGCCACCACGAAGATGAGATAGCCGGAGAAGTCAGTGAGCAGTGTTGTGACTTTAATGCCGAAATGATTGAACAGAGCTTGCGCCGCTGTGATGACGGCAACGGCAGTCACCTGGACCCAATAAGCATGGGAGTTGATGGCAGTGGCTTGGTCCAATGTCATGTCCTTGGGCAATGCCGTGACGTCAACAGCGGTCAAGTTGGTCACATCAATGCCAAACACACCGTTCATGACGAGATCACGGAACAGCTGCCAGACGCCGACATTCACCGAAGCAACAACGAAGATCAGGCCCAGAAGGTTGATCCAGGCCGTGGCCCAGCCCCAACCGCGGCCGCCCAAGATTGACGACCAATGATAAAGCCCACCAGCGGTAGGATAGGCTGAGGCGATCTGGACCAGACAGGCCGCAACCACCATGGCGAAGACACCGCCGACCAACCAGCCGATGGTGGCTTCAAAGGCACCGCCTGTGCCCATGGCCAACGGAAAGGACGTGATACCACCTGCGAGAATGCAGATGATTGAGAAAGAAATTGCGAAATTCTGGAATCCGCCCATGCGCCGCGATAGTTCTTGCGCATAGCCCATTCCGTGGAGGACTTTTTCGTCCTCGGTCATATTCGTATTAGCCATGATGGCCCCTCCAAACGCGTTCCAGGGCGAACGACGATGTGTTGCGTTGCCGAGGCCGAAAGACGTAGCGCTCCCTTCACCTCAAATTTCCCCTGCTGGCATGATGACTCGTTCACTGCTGCGTCGTCAACAGGCCTTTGCCCTGCAAGCCAAGCAGGGCTTCATGCGTTTGCCTCGGTCTGCGGCGCGCATTTGAGACACCTTTGCTGTCAGATGATTTTCCGTGTTAGCCTCATGCCATGTCAGACGAGAAAGCCAAAAGGCCCGGCGGCCGCGAGGGCAGGCGTGCCCTCAGGGCAGCGCCTATGCTGTCCTTCCCCACGCTGGTGCGGGAAATCCCCGCCTATAATCTGGTGCCGGATGAGGCGGTGGAACTGATCCACCGCGAGTCCGTCAAGATTCTGGAAGAAGTGGGCTGCGAATTCCGGGATGTTGAAGCGCTGGCAATGTGGAAGGCGGCGGGTGCCGATGTTCAAGGCACGCGCGTTCATATCGACCGTGCCATGTTGATGGAACTGGTGGCCAAAGTGCCACCCGAATTCACTTTGCATGCCCGCAACCCCGAGCGCACCGTCAAGGTCGGCGGCAAGAACACCATCTTCGTGCCCATGTATGGGGCACCTTATGTGCGCGATCTGGAAGGCAAGCGCCGTTATGGTTCGCTGGAGGATCTCAACAACTTCCACAAACTGGCGCAAATGGCGCCACAGCTTCATTCGATGAGCTCGATCATCTGTGAGCCGATGGAAGTTGCCGTGCCCAAGCGACATCTGCATATCACGCATTCCGCTCTCACCCATGGCGACAAACCCTTCATGGGCATCGTCACCTCGAAAGAGCGCGCCGACGATGTGATGAAAATGGCGGGGATTGTCTTTGGCGAGGATTTTGTGAAAGACAATCCGGTGGTCGTCTCAATCACCAATTGCAATTCGCCATTGGTCTGGGATCAGACAATGCTGGATGCGATGCGTGTCTATGCGCGGAACAACCAGCCGCTGATCCTCGCCCCTTTCGCACTGTGTGGCGCTTCAACTTCCGCCTCGGCCATTGGCGCTGTCGCGCAGGTGAATGCTGAAGCCTTGGCGGGCCTGGCCTTCACCCAATTGATCAGACCCGGCTCTCCGCAGATCTATGGCCAATTCATGGTGACGGTGGATATGAAAACCGGTGCCCCTATGGGCGGCACGCCAGAGGCCGCACAAATGATGTTTGTGATGGGCCAGCTGGCGCGCAAATATAACCTGCCCTGGCGCACCTCAGGTTTCCACGTCGGCTCCAAGATCAATGATGCCCAAGCAGGTTACGAATCCAATATGCTCATGCACGCCGCTATTCTTTCGGGGGCCAATTACATCTGGCATGTGGCAGGTTGGCTCGAAGCAGGTCTGGCTTGCGGCTATTCCAAATTCATGACCGATTGTGAGCAACTGGGCGGCTGGTACAAATATGCTGGCGGCCTCAAGTTTGATGACTTCAAAGAAGCCATGGCCGCCGTGCGCGAAGTTGGCCCAGCCGGGCATTTTCTTGGCACGCAACACACGCTCGAACATTTTGAAAAAGCCTTCTTCATGCCCACCATCATGGATTTCAATTCTTTTGAACAGTGGAGTGCGGAAGGTACCAAGGATCATGACACCAGAGGCCGCGACAAAGCCAAGGCCGCATTGGCCGCCTATGAAAAGCCACCGATGGACCAAGCGATCGCCGAAGCGCTGCACGAATTCGTGGCACGGCGTGAACGTGAACTTCCCAATACGGTGAGTTGAATCATGCAGGATTATATTTCTTCAGCCTTGGCCACCTTGCTTGTGATCGCCGATCCGATTTTCCTCAGCGCGTTGTTCTTGGGCCTCACAAATGATTTGAACAAGAGCCAGCGCGCCGAAGTGGCGATGCGTGGAACCACCATTGCCTTCTTCATCCTGCTCGGTGCAGGCCTCGGCGGTGCAAAGCTTTTGTCACTGCTGGGCATATCGCTGTCGGCCTTCCGCATTGCGGGCGGCCTGCTGCTGTTGTCGTCAGCAGCGGAAATGGTGTTTGACCGCCGTGGCGCGCGCCAGCAGGACTTGGCCGCCAAAGCCATCAGTGTCGATCACGTGAAAAACATCGCAGCCTTCCCGCTGGCCATTCCGTTGTTGGCGGGCCCCGGCGCCATCACCGCCATGATCCTTCTGGCTGGCCGGGCTGATGGCGATATTTCCAAACTCTCAGCACTCTATGGCATCGCGGCACTGGTCATGTTTGCCTGCTATCTCAGTTTCCTCGCGGCCGAGCGCATCGCCATGTTGATGGGCGTCACGGGCCGTGCCGTCATCAGCCGCCTGCTCGGCATCATTCTCGCAGCACTCGCCGTGCAGTTTGTGATTGATGGTGTGAGCCTGCTGATGGCAAAGCCCTAGCGCGAGCCGCCCAAGGCGGTGAGTTGAATGAGGTTTACAGATATTTAACAAAACGACCTTAAGTTGAAGCATCGTCAGTTGGGGGTTCCATGCTTCTTCGTAAGTTTATTTTAAGTTCCACATTGCTCGCAATTTTGAGTTCCGCAGGAACCGCAATCGCCGGAGATTTGCAAGCGGGCGATAATCCACAGGGTAGCATGGCGCAACCTGATGACACCGGATTTTACGGCAACCTGCACACCACTTTTGGCGTCGATGAAACTCTCAATCCAGCGATTGTCAACCTGCCCTACGGCGCTTTCGGTGGCAAGTTTGCCTATGAAGCTGCACCGCAAGACTGGGGCTTTCAGGCCGATCTTGACTACAAATATTCTGATATAACCTGGAGTTCGCCGCAGGTGATCGGCCTGACGGGCAACCAGTCCGAAATTGATTCCGCTATTCACGCCACCTATGCCATCGACAATTCCAAAAAATTCGGATTCTTCACGGGTTACAGCGGCAGAAACACCAGCCTTGTTACCTCTACGACTTCGAATACATTAAACTATGGTATTCAAGGTTTGGGTGCAGAAGGTTTGATGGCTGTGGGTGACGGAACCGCCGTGCAAATCCGTGCAGCCATTCTTGTTCCCATTTACGACAACTCGGTGATCAATTCGGGTAGTGGTCCGGTGACGACAGGCAGCCTCGGGCCGGACTTTGGCCATTTGGGTTATATGGTCGCCGCTGGCGCAAGCCAGCAACTGATGCATAATGTCAGTGCCCGCGTCGATGCCACTTATGCCAATTTCACTGTCAAGGATATTGGTACAAATATTTCGGAAATGAACGCCCAATTTTCCACGCAATATACATTTGACACAATACCACTTACCCTTGGCGCAGCGGTAGGTTATGGTCGCGAAACAGTCGCGGGTGTCAGCTACGACACGTTCACAGCAATGAACAAGCTGACCTATTCCTTCGGTGGCCCGGCCCATGGTGTTCATGGCCGCCTGTTCCGCAGCGGTGTTTTAGGCTGGGCGAACTAACCGCAAATTTTCTCCATCCCAAACAAAAAGGCCCGGCATTTCTGCCGGGCCTTTCTTTTAATTTCTGAACTTACTTGCGACCCTTAAGGCTGTCACGGATTTCAGCAAGCAGCGTGTCCGTGGTCGAGGCTGCTGGCGGAGGAGCTGGTGGCTCAGCCTTCTTCATCGCGTTCGACATCTTCACGAGCATGAACAAGCAGAATGCAAGAATCAGGAAGCCAATCAAAACTTGGATGAAGTTGCCGTAACCAAACACAGCGCCTTCCTTGGCAGCAACAGCATAGTCTGCTGACTTCACAGCGCCGGACAATGGTACAAAATGTTGGCTGAAGCTAACGCCGCCTGTGAGCAAGCCAACAACTGGCATGATCAAATCATCAACAACAGATTGTACAATTTTGCCAAAAGCGCCGCCCATGATCACACCAACGGCGAGATCGAATGCATTGCCTTTGAACGCGAAATTCTTAAATTCATTCCACATAGAGTAACCCCCACAACGATATGTCCGCAGCACCCCGCCGCAAACCTGCCGCGTTGTAGCGGATCAATTGAGGTGCGCAAAGCATTTTTTAAGCAGTGGTTAACCATGTTGGGAAGGATCTATATCAAGCGGCGCAAACTCGCGCTTCCCCCTTCGGGCACCTTCTCCCGGGGGGAGAAGGGTGAACATTGCCCCTGATGCGACAACCTTCCCCGCTTAAAAAGCGCGGAAGCGATGATTTTGGTGTCTCCTCTATGGCATCCTAATAACCCCGCTGCACATCAACTAAATTCTCCAGCGGCAACCCGGCCTCAAACCGCGCGATCTGCGCCGCCACATAGGCGCAAATCGTGCCGGGTTCTGAATCGGCTGCCACATGCGGTGTCACAGTGACACGCGGATGCGTCCACAACGCGCTGGCCTCGGGCAGGGGCTCGGCATTGAACACATCCAAAGTGGCCGCAAACAATATGCCATCGTCAAGGGCGGTGAGAATATCGGCCTCCACCTGTTGCCGCCCGCGCCCGGCGTTGATCAGGATCGGCGCCGCAAACGGCCCGCGCCGGGATAACTTTGCAAACAGCGCCGCATTGAGAATCCCATCTGTTTCCGCCGTGGCGGGCAGCAGGGACACAAGAATATCCGTACCATGCAGAAAAGCGTCCAACTCACCAGCACCTGCAAAACACGCAATACCCGGCAGAGACTTCGGCGTGCGGCTCCAACCACGAATGTTGAATGCCATCAGACCAAGCTTGTGCGCCGCATCTTGCCCCATCACACCAAGCCCCATGATGCCGACGCTCAAATCCTTGGCGGCGTGGGTGGGGAATGAATCCCAAACCTTGCGCGCCTGATTGGCATCGATCCGCCGTTGCTGGCGGTGGTGCAGCAACACATGCAAAACAATATATTCGCTCATCCGGTTGGTGAGGTCGGGATCATTCACCCGCACGATGGGAATGCCCTGAGGCAAAGTCGGGTCTTTCAAAATGGCATCAACGCCCGCCCCGAGCGAGTAAATCACTTTGAGATTTGGGAAGCTTTTCAAAACATCTGGGGGTGGCAACCAGGCCGCAGCATAAGTGATGTCTTCGACTTTGCCCACATCCGGCCAACCGCGCACATCAAGCCGGGGAGCAGCCCGCTTCATCGCGGCAACCCAATCTGCCGTGGGCCACGTCGGCGTGACAAAAACAAAACTGCTCATTGCCGCGTCAGCCTCTCGTCAGCTTTTAAATTCAACGCCGCCGCCAGCAGCGCTTTGGTATAATCGCTCTTGGGCGCACGGAAAATCTCATCTGCCGTGCCGCGCTCTTCCACTTTACCATCGCGCATGACAATCACATCATTGGCCAGTGCGCGAACCACTTTCAAATCATGGCTGATGAACAAATAGGAAAGCCCATGCTTTTGTTGCAGCGCGCGTAGCAGATCGACCACCTGCGCCTGAACCGACATATCCAAAGCTGAAGTGGGCTCATCCAGCATGATGAATTTGGGCTGGAGGGCCAGCGCCCGGGCAACGGCGATGCGTTGCCGCTGCCCGCCGGAAAACTCATGCGGATAGCGGTCCATATTGGCAGGGTCCAACCCCACCTCGATAAGCGCAGTCGTCACCCTCGCGCGCCGCTCATCGGCAGTGAGAGAGGCATTCTGGATGACCAGCCCTTCCTCCACAATCTGCAGAATGCTGAGGCGCGGGCTGAGCGAACCATAAGGATCTTGAAACACCACCTGCATGTCCTTGCGCAACGGCCGCATCGCCTTGGCGTGCAAACCATCCAGCCGTGTGTTGCGGTAGGAGATTTCGCCTTGCGACGAGATCAGCCGCAGAATGGCCAGACCCGTCGTCGTCTTGCCCGAACCAGATTCACCCACGATCCCCAGTGTCTGTCCCTCACGCAAAACAAGATCGAGGCCGTCCACCGCTTTGACGTAACCCACAGTCTTTTTGAAAAAACCGCGCTTGATCGGATACCAGACTTTCAAATCCTTGGTGCTGATGATCACATCGGCATCGGGCTTTGCTGCGGGAGGCTTGCCTTTGGGCTCTGCTGAAAGCAGCAGCTTCGTATAGTCATGTTGTGGGTTGGCAAACACTTCGGTTGCAGCACCATGTTCAACGATCACACCCTTCTGCATCACGCAAACCGTATTGGCCATGTTGCGCACGATGCCGAGATCATGGGTGATGAGCAAAAGCGCCATGCCGAATTCG
>JAYWAB010000231.1:0-5862 GCA_043782835.1 Aestuariivirga sp. | reverse complement strand
GTCTTGCCCGCACCATTGGGCCCAAGCAGGCCAACAGCTTCTCCACGCTGAACATTGAGGGAAACCCCCCGCACCACCGGCCTTTGCTTGTAGCTTTTCTCAAGCGACGAAGCCACGAGCCCTTGGGAAACCGGCCTTTGCGTCTCTTTGCCCTGGCTGCGGCCAAGGCCGCGAGGCGCCATCGGCGCGGGACGCAAAATTCGGTTTTCATTCAGCATGTCTACTTAGAACTCTTTTGATTAAAATTCGGTGAAACTGGGCAGGTTTTCAGGCAATCTTGCGCAGCCAAAGAAAATAGTTCACGGCGCGAAACTGCCGCTCACCCGGCCGCCCGACATTTGCAAATGGAAGGTTTTCAAATCGACATCCAGTTTTTGGCCGCGCACGACGGATTGGCCCTGAACGATTTTGACATTGCCGCCCACCAGCAGCTTGTCGTGCAAGACATCAAACTTGCACCAATCTCCGGTGATCACCGCATCGCGGGTGTTGATTGAAACGCTGCCTTTGGCATCGACAAAATCAGTGACCGACTTGCTTGTGCCGTCGCTTTGTTTTTGATCAGTCGAACTCACCACCATTTCATCGGCTTTGATTGTATCGGTGGGCCGCTTGGCCACCACATTGCCCCGAAAGATTGTTTTATGGTCAGTATCAATGATCTCCATCGAGTCCGCTTCCACATCCACATTGCCCGCCGCATGGGCAGGCATTCTGAGCAGCGGCAAGCTCATCACCGCTATCACGGCAGCTGCAACAAGCGATTTGGCAAAACCCATCTTCACGTCTCCCACTATTGAACACCATCCGTCGCAAAATGGGCTTTCACATGCCCGCGCAAAATGACAACTTTGCCGTCTTCAGATGTTTCCATACTGTCGGCTGAAACCGTGGCACCAGCCGTTTCCACCTGCACGGGATCATGTGTCGAGATGCGCTGGCGGTCAAGGTTCACTTCGGCTGAGGACAGCTTGGCTATATAACGCCCGGGCTCCTCAAAGCGGACATTGCCCGAAACGATGAGATCCTTGTTTTTGATTTCATAGTCTGCCGTGTCAGCCGTCACCACCACTTCGCCGCCCAGCTTACGCACAAAACGTCCCGTGACAGTTTTGAGATGCATCAACGTTTCGCTCTGTGTGTCCTGAACGCCGTCCATGGCTTTAACAGAAAAAGGCTTCGCATTCTGGTCAATGCCCGCAAAGCTTGAAAGCCCGCCCGATATATGCGCGGCCAATTCAGGCTTCGGGTCTGGGGCGCGTTCCACTGCCGGTTTGAAAAACAAGCTCTGCCCGATAAATCCAAAGATCACGGCAAATGCGGCGAAAATTGCCGCCCGCATTAAAAAGCGTGAACGCAGCGCACGTTTGCGCGCTTGTTCAGCTTTTGCAACAAACACATCAGGCGTGGGCGAAGACATCTTCTTCCGGCCAGCCCATGAGGTCAAGTTCCGCACGCGTCGGCAGGAAATCAAAACACGCCTGCGCCAATGCCGTTCGCCCTTCGCGCGCCAGCATCTGGTCCAAACGCGATTTCAACTCATGCAGATAAAGCACATCCTGTGCTGCATATTTCTTCTGTGCATCGGTGAGCACGTGGGCCCCCCAGTCAGAACTCTGTTGTTGCTTGTCAAGCTCAATGCCGAGCAGTTCTTTCACCAGATCTTTAAGCCCATGCCGATCTGTGTAGGTGCGCACCAGGCGTGAAGCAATTTTGGTGCAATAAATCGATTTCGTTTCTACGCCGAGATAATGCTTAAGCACGGCCACATCAAAGCGCGCGAAATGGAAAATCTTGGTCACAGCCGGGTTGATCAAAACCGCCTTCAAATGCGGGGCCAGATAACTGGCGCGGTCCACCTGCACCAGATGGGCATCGCCATCGCCCGCCGAAATTTGAACAAGACAAAGTTTATCCCGCGCCGGTTTCAAGCCGAGCGTTTCCGTATCAATGGCAATGGCTTTGCCGGGGTTGAAATCTGCAGGCAAATCGCCGCGATGAAGTTTTATGGTCATGGTGTAAGAAGCCTCTGAAAGGAGGCAATACAAGAGTGGCCTCAAAGACTCAAGGCTTGGTCTCAATCGGCCCAGCCAACAATGGTGCCCTGAAGAGGACTCGAACCTCCACGCCTTTCGGCACACGGACCTGAACCGTGCGCGTCTACCAATTCCGCCATCAGGGCAACGGCGTCTGCTTAGTCGGCCATGTGGCGGATTGTCAACCGGAGCCTTGCCCTTGAGCTGCAAAGACCAATTGCTTTAGGAAAGTTGCTTTCGCACCTCTGAAACCAGCCACCTGACCGAAGCGTTTAAAAGCGGTTGGGCTTGCTCAACCTCAAATTTCCTAGGGTCAGGCCCGACAACGCCCCAGATCGGATGATCCGGTTCGTGCCGTCCGGCTTCCCACACATCGCCTTCTTGCAGAGGCGCGATTTTCAATGATGGCAAGCGATCAAGCTGCACGAGTTGAGGCCACAGAGCAGCCAGCAATGTCGTCTCAAAAAGCCCTGCATGGTCTGGCTTCAATGCCAAGCCTTCAATGCGATTTACCGCTGTGGCCATGACTTTCATCGACGCATCGCTTTTTGCTTTTGCCAAGTGATCAATCATATTCAGTTGCTGATCTGGAAAATGCCCAGAGAACAAAACCACAAGTTTGAAACCGAACGATTTCAATTTCGAAATTGTAAACTCCAGCTGCGCTTCAATCTCGCTCGCGCGCGGCATCATGATCGTCCATGGATAATCCCCATGCCCGCCGCCGGTCCCGTAGTGCAAAGCGGGCAATACCACGCCTCCGTCAAGCGCAGCCGCCCGCAGGCACAAACCATGCGCGGTCAGCGCATCAAGCCCCACAGGCAAATGTTCGCTGTGCCATTCATAAGTGCCCAGCGGCACATAAGCCACAGGCCGCTGGGCCACAGCTTCGCGCAATTGCCACGGCAGCATCAACTCAAATTGCAAAGATGAAAAATCAGGGCTCAATGGTAGTAATTCCGCGTCCAACAATGATCCGGCAACAGCGCCTTTAATGCGTCTGGAAATTTGGCACCGTCTGAATAAGCGATATTCATATCAACTTCAGCGCGGTTTTTCATACCGGGAATTAATGTCGATACAGATTTCTCACTGAGAACATAGCGCATGGCGGCTTCAGCGAGCGTGGCATAATAGGGCGCGCAGATTTTCTTCAGCTGTTCGACGCGGGTCAGAGTTACTGCAAATCTTTCACCGCGGAACATTTGATGGGGCTGCGAACCCACTTCAAACTTGGCATAAGACTCCTTCGTCCATGCGCCAACCAACGCGCCTGAATCAAGCGGAACGCGTGCAATCAAACCCGTGTTTGTTGTCGCCGCTGCCGGAAACAACTGCTGCGCAGGGCTTTGCTCAAACATATTGAAAACCACTTGAATGGAATCAACCAAACCAAATCGCGCCAGATCAACGCCTTCATTGGGCCGATAGTCGCGCAGTGACACACCCACATGATCAATCTTGCCCGCGCGCCGCAGCCCATTCAATGTTTCAAGCCAATCTAAATTTTCGACGGCATCAGGCGTGAAGCTATGCAATTGAAAAAGATCGATGCGGTCAACCCCCAGGCGCAGCAACGCCTTGTCAACGGCGTCGCGGATATAAGTGGCTGGAAAGCGTCCCCGCATTTGCGGGTTGTCATCATCAGGCTCTGGCCATGGCTGGGGCCGAACCTTGGTGGCCACATAAATCTTGTTGCCGCGCCATGTGCGCAGCGCTTTGCCAACAACTTCTTCGCTATGGCCATTGCCATAAAGTTCTGCCGTATCAACAAAGTTCACGCCCTTGTCGAAGGCGTAATGCAATGTGTCGATAGAGGCGGTATCATCCACCTTGCCCCAATCACCGCCCAACTGCCAGGCGCCAAAGCTGATCTCGCTGATCTCCCAACCCGTGCGGCCAAACTTACGGTATTTCAAGGGTCGACTCCGGTTGCGTTATCACGAAAAAACCTAGCCGTCCTATCATCTGCTGTCAGCACAAATCTGGAAGTCGCAATCCCTGCAATTTTAAAATCACAGGTGAGGTGGCAAATTTGGCGCTCCAAATTTCAAACCCAAGGAGCAAAAAAAAGGGCGGAAGACTTTAAGTCTTCCACCCCTCACTAAACTTTGCGAATGCTTACTTGCAAACCTTCAGCATGGACATCGCCTGATCAGCGCGGCCCTTGGTTTCGTAAACCTTGGTGCCAACATCGGTCATCATCTTGCCATCTGGCTTCTTGCTGTCGACCATGCACTTATGGCTCTTGGCATCCATTTCTACATAAAAGCCGGTGGCAGCAGGAGCAACGGCAGCTGGCGCGGCAGGAGCAGCGGCTTTAACGGCGGGAGCAGCAGCCGGGGCAGCAGGTGCTGCAACAGCAGCGCAGGCCTTCAAATTGGCCATGGCCTGATCAGCATTGTTCTTGCTGTCATAAACCTTGGTGCCAACATCCATCATGGTCTTGCCATCTGGCTTTGCGTCAGAAACCATGCACTTATGGCTCTTGGCATCCTGAGCGACATAAAAACCAGCAGCAGCTGTGGCAGCAAACGTCGGCACGCTGAGCGCAGCGAGAATAACGCCTGAAACGAGAATCTTATTGATCATAGGAAAAGTCCTTTGTTTGGGAGGAAATCGGATTACAACGCAAAGTTAACAGATAACGCGCCCACCGTCATATAAATCGCGGGAAGGTTGTCGCGGCGCTTAAGAGCGCGTCACTATGACAATATTGTGGCGACGCAGAAATATCAGTATCTAAGGCAAGAGCCAACATTTGCATTTTAGCCCCAGCGCATTAAAAGCCTGCCTAAATCATTTTCGAGGGTCAGAGCCGTGGACGCGCAGAATTCCGACAAACTCATCACAATCATCGGTGGTTCAGGCTTTGTGGGCCGCCATGTTGTGCGAAGCTTGGCCAAGCGGGGCTACCGCATCCGTGTCGCTTGCCGGAGGCCCGATCTTGCGGGCCATGTTGTGCCTCTGGGCGTTCCGGGCCAAATCGTTCCCGTGCAAGCCAATGTGCGTTATCCAGCCTCCATCGCAGCTGCCTGTGATGGGGCCTATGCGGTGATCAATCTTTCCGCCGTGTTCCATAATTCTGGGGCGCAGAGCTTTGAGGCGGTGCATATTTTTGGCGCGGAAGCCGTGGCCAAGGCCGCCAAAGCCGCCAGGGCAAAAGTGTTCGTTCACCTCTCAGGAATCGGTGCAGACCCCCAAAGCAAAAGCGCCTATGTCAGCTCGCGCGGGGTTGGCGAAGCGAAGGCCAAAGCCGCTTATCCGGGTGTGACAATCTTGCAGCCCTCCATCGTCTTTGGGCCGGAAGATAACTTCTTCAACAAATTTGCTGCCATGGCGCGGTTTTCGCCAGCCTTGCCGCTGATCGGTGCGGATACCAAATTCCAACCTGTCTTTGTGGGTGATGTAGCCGAAGCCGTGGCCCGGGTAATCGACAAAGGCGTGGCCGATGGCAAAACCTATGAGCTCGGTGGGCCAGAAAAGAAGACCTTCCGCGAGTTGCTGAAATATGTGTTGAGTGTCACCATGCGAAAGCGCTTGCTGCTGCCTATTCCCTTCCCCTTCGCCTCAATAATGGGTGCTGTCATGGGCTGGCTGCCCAACGCGCCGCTCACCATGGATCAGGTCGAGTTGCTGAAAACCGACAATGACGTCTCAGCCAAAGCCGAAGCCGAAGGCCGAACACTGAAGGGCTTGGGGATCAACGCCCGCCCGATAGATGCCATTGTGCCCAGCTATCTCTATCGCTACCGCAAGGCCGGCCAGTTCACCGCACCGACACCAGTTTCGGAATAGTTTTGACGATTGCCTAAGGCCGGATTCT
>JAYWAB010000230.1:0-2383 GCA_043782835.1 Aestuariivirga sp. | reverse complement strand
CGAATCGATTGCTGGCTGCTCTGATAAGCAAAGAACGACAGGCCGAGCGACCATAAAAGTGGAAAAATGTTCATGACGAACAAGACGGCGATGGCTGGGGAAACCAGTAGCCCGCCATAATAGTGGCGGCGATAGGCGTTGACCACGAAAGTCATCGCTACCAACGCGACAATCACGGCGACGATCCAGAATGAGCTGGATGCCGGCAGGGCCAGACAGGTCAAAATAGAAACACCAAGGCCTACGGCAATTGCAAGTTTCCAATTGTCCGGCGCCAAAGTGGTAAACGCTGATGGGGAGCTTTGTATCGCAGTCGTTGTCATTGCATGATTTCTGTTTGTTGCAGCCAAAAGAGGCGCGCAAGCATTTGCCAGCACGCCTCAAGTTATAAGAACTGGTCACTTAATAAGGCCAGCGTCCTTCAACAGCTTTTCTTGGTACTTGGCGACATTGTCGAGTGTCGTCTTGGCATCCTGCTTACCCGTGATAGCGAGATCATATTGATCTTGCTGCTGGGTCAACAGGTCGAAGAACTGTGGCACGTGCCACATGTCTTTTTGGAAATCGAGTTGCGAAGCCCAGGCACGGTCCCAAGGACGGAAGGAGACGTACTTAGGATCGGTATAGACTTCCTTGATGGCAGACTGGCCACCTTTGGAGGCATATTCCATCTGCACATCTTTAGAAAGCCACCACTTCACGAAGCCAACAGCTTCCTTGTTGATGACATCCGTGTTCCAAGTGGTGAGGACGAAAGGTTGTCCGCCGATCTGGCTGGTGCGGTTGATCTTGCCGTCAGCTCCCTTTGTGCCGGGGCCCATGCCGAAGACGAGTTTGTCGGCAACTTGCGACGTTTTCGGATCAAGTGATGCCTCACCCAAGCCGATCCAGTCAACGTTCAAAGCGATCTTGCCAGCACGGAACAATTCATCAGATTTGAAAATGTCCATTGTGCCGGTTTTGGCCACTGGCGGCATATACTTGATGAAGCTCAGCATATGATCGAGAGCTTTGACCGCAACTGGAGAGTTGACCTGGCCCTCGGCATGGCCGTTTGGAGCTTTGGTCTCATCCCAGATATCACCACCGGCCTGCCACACAAACGTGTGGACCGAGGTTGTCGAGAAGTCATAGCCCTTGCCAACCTGGAAGGCGACGCCATAGAAGTCATCGTCTGCAGGCTTGCCGGCCAACATCTCACCCTTCTTCCTCATGAAGAATTCGCCGATGTTGCCAAAAAGATCCCAGTCTATATTATCCATTTCTTCGCCGGTGCAGGGAAGCTTCTTGTTATACTTGGCCTTGAAATTCTTCTGCTCTTCGTCGTTGCAGAAAATGTCCTTGCGGGCATAGCTCACGAGGATATCGGGGAACTGCGGAAAGCCGTAATAGTTGGGCGTGCTGTTCGGATAGGTTGAATAGGCATTGAGAATCGCCGGATGCATGTGGTCCATGGCCTTCTTCAGATCAGGATCAGCGTCGATGAGATCGTTGATCTTGCGGAAGTAGCCGCCTTCAATGAAGGCACCGAGCCACTGCGAATCCGACACGGCCATGTTGTATTTCTTTTCGCCCGACGTCAGCGAAGCGTTGACGCGGGTATAGAAATCGGGCCATGGAATGAAGTCAACATCAAGCGTGACTTTGTTGCCCGAAGCTGGCTTGTATTCCTTGTCGAACATGTCCTTCATGATACGCGTTGGTGGCCAATCTGGAACAGCCATGTGGAGCACCACGTCCTCGGCAGATGCCTTGATGGCACCACCGACCGTCATCAAGCTTACGAAGCCAAGGGCTGTCGCAAAACTTTTCAGTCTTGTTTTGTATTTCATTTTTTGTTTTCTCCCATTGTTTAACGGCTTGCTTCTCGTCGTCTGTGTCAGGCCATAGCCTGTCCACTGGCAGCGCGGAAGATGTGAATATCGTCTGGATTGATGACAATGGCGGCGGGATCGCCAACTTTGATGCGTGTGGCCTTGGACTCGGGCAGCACCATACGCAGCATTTCCTTGCCTGCGGCAACAGAAACGATGGTGATATCGCCCAGGGGTTCGAGCAAATGGACTTTCGAGAAAATGGATTTCTCGCCCTTGGACGCCAGGCGAATGTCATTTGGCCTTATGCCAATGATTGCGGCTTCGCCGGCTGCTGCTGTTTTTCGTTTTACCTTGGGAGAAATCCTTCCCAATGATGTGTCGAAGGATTTGGCATCACGAGTGACCACGGCTTGCACCATGTTCATGTGTGGTGAGCCAATCTTGCCCGCCACATAAGTGTTCGTGGGGCGGCCATAGAGCTCATCTGGCGTGCCGCGCTGCACCACGGCGCCATCGCGCATCACTGCAATTTCTTCACCCATTGACAGAGCTTCAAGTTCATCGGG
>JAYWAB010000229.1:0-2964 GCA_043782835.1 Aestuariivirga sp. | reverse complement strand
GCGCGGCCTGTGCCTACTATGCAGGATTTTTGACAGGATATATCTTCTTCGCCGCGGTTCACGAAACGGTGCACCATTCTGAAAACCGAAGCCGCCTGATGCGCTATTTCAAAATGCTCCATGCCATTCATCACCACGGCAGTTCAGACAAAAATTTCGGCGTGACAACCAGCTTTTGGGATCATGTTTTCGGCACCTATGCCAATGATATCAAATCGGCACGCATGCGATAGTTGTCATTGCATCGCATTCTGCGTTGAAGCAAACCACTTGTTGTAGAGCGCATCATAGGTGCCATTCTCACGCAGTTTGAGCAAAGCTTCGTTGACTGGTTTGCGCAGACTGGAACCTTGCGGGAAGAGGACCCCATAGTTCTCTTTCTTCAACAGGCCGCCCACAAGCCGCACGCGGCCCTGCCCTTTGTTGGCGGCGTAATACATCAATACAGGCGCGTCAAAAACCACGGCGTCTACCAGGCGCGCGTCAAGCGAGTCCAGGGCATCTTCAATCTTGTTATAGCCAACAGCATTGGCACCAATACCCTTCAAGAAAAGTTCCGCCGTACTGCCAGTCGTCGTTGCCACCTTGCGGCCAGCAAGGTCTTGCGGCCCGTTAATGTCACTCTTCAGTTGTTGAATGGTCAGTGACGTTGTGATCGTGGCGGTGAAATAGCTGGTGAAAAACAAACTGCCTAAAATAAGCAAGGTTGAAAGCACCCGCCCCAAGCCCGAAAAAAGCGGATCAGGCTGCTGGCCGGCCGCCGCACCCGTGGCCCAATACATCGCATGAAAAATGCCCGGAAAATACCGCGTTGGAAACAGGTGGTTTTCCTTGTTGCGTTCAACAAACCAGCCGATATGCGCCGGGATGACAATCAATGCGGCCAACAGTCCAAATACGAAGAGTATGCTGTTGCTGGTCAAAAGCAGCCAAAGTTGCTGCCAAAATGAGGCGGGCCCAGTCCGGTCATTGCGCGCCAGGATTTGCAGGCCAGATTCAAACATCGGCTGGGAAAAATCAAATTTCTGTTCGCGCTCAGAAGTGATGGAAATGGCGGCAATGGCAACTTCTCCGTCACCCGCCTGCATGCCCGCAAGGATTTCTGTGATGTTCTTCTTCTCAACAAAATGGAAAGGCCGACCCAGCTCTTTGGCGATGGCAGCCCATAGCTCTACTGAAAAGCCTTTGTAGCCGTCGCTATCTTTGAGGACGAAAGGCGAAATCTGCCGGGTGATCACGCGCAACTCGCCAGGGGCCGCCACATCTTGCGCCAGGGCGGGAAAAGCAAACACCAGACAGAGGCCGACAAGCAAATTTGCCCAAATGCAAAATCTGTTCACAAAATTCCTTCAGCCCCCGCGCTAATCTTTAGCAATGCAACCAGCGCATGCAAACTGAATTGTTATTAAACCAGCCGCCGACCCGCCAGATTGCGCATCAAATCAGCAATGCCGAAGTTCCAACTGGCAGCCCGATTGGTCAACACCACGCGGTTGGAAAGCGCGCCCAACAGGGGCGTGGAAATTTCCACCACATCGCCCACATGATGGGTGAAGCCCTTGCCTTTTTCCCCACGATCATCGACGGGCGCGAACATCGTGCCCAGGAAAACCACCAGGCCATCGGGATAGGCATGGTTTTCATTAATGGCATTGGCCACGATTTCCGTGGGGTCACTGCTGATCAGTGCCATGTTGGAATGGCCCTGCATCACAAAGCCGTCCACTCCTGTCACCTTCATTGAGAGTTCGGCGCCCCGCACATGATCAAGGTTGAAGCCTTCATCGGAGAATCGGATGAAGGGGCCGAACGCGGTGGAGGCGTTGTTGTCTTTGGCCTTGCCCAGCAGCAGGGCCGAGCGGCCTTCAAAGTCGCGCAAGTTCACATCATTGCCCAGCGTGGCGCCGATGATCTTGGCCGTAGAGGCCACCACCATCACCACTTCCGGCTCAGGATTGTTCCATGACGATTTGGGGTGAATGCCCACTTCCATGTTGCAGCCAACCGATGACAGCACCGGGCCTTTGGTGAAGATCTCGGCATCAGGCCCGATGCCCACTTCGAGATATTGGCTCCAGGCACCAGCCTTGACGAGGGCCGCTTTCAACTCTGCCGCGTCTGCAGAACCGGGCTTGATCTTGCGCAAATCACCGCCCACCAGCTCATTGATCTTGGCGCGGATGTCAGCGGCAGCGGCAGCATCGCCCCGGGCCTTTTCTTCAATCACCCGCTCCAGCATCGAGGCCGCAAAAGTGACCCCAGCCGCCTTGATGGCCTGCAAGTCAATGGGCGACAGTGCCCAGGGCTTGGCCCCTTTGCGTTTGGCAGGATCAGCATTGGCGAGAATGTCGGCCAGCTTGCCGATCACCTTGCCCTCTGCCGCGGCCAGTGCCTCGGCTGGGTGCTTCATCTCGCAGAGATCGCGCATGGTGGGGAAAATGGTGGTGATGTCGGCCAGGTTTTCACCATCAACCCGCACCACGGCGGGGCCAACATCAGGCAGCCACACGCGGCCGGCAAGTGAGGCATTGGCGGGAATTGAATGTTGGCTCATGTGGGGATTTCCTCTGGTCATTCAACAATTACAGATGCGGGCCCTGCCCTGCAATCACATTGACAGCACTTCTGATTTCGCTAGCATATTGGCCTGTGGGGCAATCACACGGAGACTTACGATGGCAAGATTGAGCCTCTTCACGCGTGCCCTTTTTCTCGGCGCCCTTTTGCATTTCGCCGCACCCGCCTTTGCCGATGATGCCAAGCCGCCACTGCCCGTGCCGGATGATGCCAGTGAGGTGACGTTTGATGGCGAAAGCGGCTCGCTCACCTTTAACAGCGCCAAGCCGGTGAAAGAGCTGGCGGGTTTCTACCGCGACATGGCCAAGTCCATGGGCTGGAAGGAAACGCCCACTGTCATCAACAAGGACAATATGGTCGTGCTTACTTTCACGGCCAATGGCGATG
>JAYWAB010000228.1:0-12227 GCA_043782835.1 Aestuariivirga sp. | reverse complement strand
TGGCATCGGTGACTTTCTGGGTGGACATGCGACTCTCCATTTCAAGCCCCAGAGGTAAGCAGCCGGGGCGCTCACGTCAAGAGACATGCTCGTCAACTTTCTGCAAGGCAGCCGTGAGCAGGCTGTTTGGCAGGATGGCCAGCTGTTTGGACGCCGTCCAGAAGATCGCTGCGGTGATCGGCCTGTCGGGATAGGCTTCCCCAAGCAAAGCCACATAACGGGCCAATTGCTGGGCATAGGCATGGCTGGGCAGCAAGGATTCGGGGGCGGAACGATCTGTTTTATAATCCAGCAGCCAGATGTGATCTGGTGTCACAGCCAACCTGTCGAGACGGCCGGAGACGATTTCGCCATCCGCCAGAATGCCTGAAATCTCCACTTCTGCACCGCTGCCGGGGCCTAGGAAGGGTTGCAATTCGGGAAGGTCCAGTGCCTTGGCCAAGTTCACTGCGTCGTCCAATGGCACACCTAGGCGTGGCCCACGTTTTTCAGCCAGGGCGGCGCGGACATGGGGAGGTGCGTCGGCCATTTCTTCGAGCAGCTTATGAATGGCGCGGCCCCGGCGCGAGACATCTTCGCCATAGGTGCTCGTGCCACTCAGACGCTGTGCACGTCGTGCCGCGCTTGCGCTGGGCGGGGAAATGGTGACCCAGGACGGCACGAAAGGCTCGGTGGTCCCCTGCCGTTGTTCAGGAACAGTCAGTTCATCCGCCGGGCCAAAGCGCAGAGGTAAGGTGCCTTGAGGTTCGCCCAAGGCTTCAGTGATGGTGTTCCACCAACAATCTTTGGGTGGATTGGTTCTCTTGGGCTTGGTTCCGAGAATGTAAAGCTCATCGGCCGCGCGTGTCATGGCGACATAGAGCAAGCGGTTGCGCTCATTCTGCTGCATGGCCTTCTCAGCGTCGATCCAACGCACAAGCTTGTCTTCGGTGGCCCCCAGACCACTCGGCAACCACAGTGGAAGGCCAACACCTACGCCTTCTGGAACTGTAATCACGCGCGGCGCGTCACCCGGCCTTGTTGTGGATTTTGTTGTATCAGCCAAGATAACAATTTTGGCTTCAAGACCCTTCGCCCCATGCACGGTCATCAACCGAATGGTGCCTGTGCCTTCTTCCATCTCGCGCTTCAAGGTTGTTTCTGTGTTAGAGAACCAACGTACAAACCCAAACAGGCTGGCCCCATGGGCACGCTCATGTTCCAGCGCCATATCGAGTACGGCGTCCGCCGCCTCGATCGCTTCGGGGCCGAGCCTGATCTTGATATTGCGCCGCGCCGTGTTGATGATGTGCGAGAGCAGCGCGAAAAGTGTGTCGTTTCGGGCGCGGATTTGCAGTTGTTGCAGATATGCTGCGTTGTCGCCGGTGAGACGATTGATCAAACGGGTTTTGCGTTCATGGCAGAGTATGAAGAGATCATCTTCCGTCAGAGGCCTTGGCACCAAAGGACTTTTGAGCAGGACGGCCAGCGTATAATCATCCTGCGGCAGCAACAAAAAATTCAGCAGTGCCAAAAGATCTTGGACGATAAGAGATTGCAAAAGATTGAGTCTGTCCGCGCCGGCAACAGGCAGGCGTTCATGGTTGAGCTCGGCAAGAACCATACGATACAAAGGTCCGCGCGATTGGAAGAGGATCAAGATGTCATCGGGCCACACGGCACGATCTTCGCCAGATAATTTGCGTGGTGTGATTGGCGAGAGCCAATGTGCAATCGTCTGGGCAATCTTGCGCGCTAGTTGGCGTTGCGGAGAAGATTGCGGTGGGCGGTCCACGGGTTTGGTCCAAGCTTCCTCACTCTCATCTTCGTCGTCTAGCTCAATTAACGGCCAAAGCTCCACAATAGCCTCAGCATTTTGGCGCGCGGCTGTGTGGGCGCGCTCGGCACTCTCACCCATGCCGATCAGCGCCAGATTGGCGGGCGGGAACACGCTGTCGACAGCATCCAGAATGCCCTTGGCGCTGCGATAGGAAATGGCGAGTTCTACCGGGCGCAACAGCGTTGCACCAGCTTGAGGTGTCGCAAGATCGCTGCGTGCCTGCGCATAGGCCGCCGTATCGGCACCCTGAAAACCGAAGATGGATTGCTTCTGATCACCAACTACAAAAAGCGTGCGCGGCCTCTCTCGCGGCTTGCCCTCACCCGCAAAGAATTCCTCCGCAAGGGCACGCACGATGCGCCATTGATCGGGGCTGGTATCTTGTGCCTCATCCACCAGAATATGCGACAGACCTGCATCAAGCTTATAGAGCACCCATTGCGTAGTTTCTTTTGACGAAAGAAGCCGCGCGGCCTTGCTGATCAAATCGGAAAAATCATAAAGCGCGAGGCGACGTTTTTCCGAATCGATATGAGCAAGGATCGCTTGGGCAAGACTGAAAGCTTGGCCGCTTGCAGTTACAACATCAAGCGTATTGCGCTGGCAAACCAATGATTCAACGCGGGCCAATTCGCTGGTCAGAAAAATGTCGGCGGCTGGACACCTATCCTTGGCGTCGTTTGAGATCAGCGTTTTTCGCGGCTTCTCATCCTTCGTCAAATAGAACGCAACAAGCGCTGCCTCGGGTGACTCTGCCCTGGCAATTTGCAATAAAAGTTCTGCGATATTGCGCTTGTTATAGGTTGGGAAAGCTTGCAAACTGTTGGCATGAATCCTGTAGGCTTCACGATCAATTATGTTGAGCGCCACACTGATTTTTTGCTCGTCAACGGCAGCACCCAAACCAAGCCCAGACTTGAGCAAAAATTCATAACCTTCCTTGCCCATCGCCGTGAGCTGTGGCCCAAAACTTCGGAGTTTTGTCACAAACTCTCTGATCAAGCCGTCGAACTGTTCCTTGTTCAAACGGTTTGTCAAATTTGTGAAGCTTGATGCCTGCGCACTGGATTCAGCCGTTTCGGAGGCGCGCAGGACAGAAAGCGTCGCAGCTTCTTGCAGAGCCTCGGCCGTGCGTTCATCCATCACGCGAAAACCCGGCGCAATGCCAGCTTCAACCGGAAAGAGATGGAGCAGCCTTTCACAAAAGGCGTGAATTGTTTGGATCTTGAGGCCGCCCGGCGTTTCCAGCGCAAGGGTGAACAGACGCCGCGCCCGGATGCGGATCATATGGTCCGCCCCGTCGGCCCCCAATAAAATCAAAGCCGATGAAAGTTCGGTATCATTGAGGCCCGTCCATTCACCCAGGCGTTTGAACAAGCGCCCTGCCATCTCAGCAGCGGCAGCTTTGGTATAGGTGATGCAGAGAATGGCGGCAGGGTCTGCGCCTTGGAGCAACAAGCGAATGGCGCGTTCGACCAGAACGTGCGTTTTACCCGAACCGGCATTGGCCGAAACCCAGACAGACTGCGCAGGGTTGCCAGCATCAAGCTGCTCTGCTGTGGGCGTGATTGGTTTTATGGCGTTCATGCATCACCTGCCAATTGCCATTCAAGATAGCGTGAGAGGTGATCATAATCGGCGTCGTCTGCTTGTTTGAATTCACGCAGACGCGGCAAATACGGTAGTGAGGGTTGAAGGTACAAGCCCAGAAGCGTCTTCAACGCAGCAAGATGTTTTTCGGAGAGCGCAACGAAATCTGCGCCTTCCAGATCGCCTGCGTGGCTTTGCTTTAATCCCTCACGCCCGCCGCCGATTCTGAGATAGAGGGCTGCAAGAACTGACTTTGGAGTCATCGCAAAGCCGCCACCGAGAAGTATGGCGGCTTCTAACGTCAGTTGCGGGCTGAGGCCTGCCTTCACTTGCTTGGCTGATGGTGGCAATCCCGTTTTATAGTCGATCAATCGGGCGGCACCATTTTGGAGGAGATCGATGCGGTCGGCGCGGGCGGTTAAGTGATGCTCAACGCCCGCCACATCGAAGGCGAGGCTTCCAGATTGTTCGGCGTAAATATGCAGCAGATCTTGTTTCAGTGCAGATTCTTGTGCGGCCAGCCAGAGGGCCATGCGTTTGAAATGTGGCCACCAGAAGTTTTTAATTTCGGCGTCATCGCCCAGCGTGGCAAAGCGCCTCCCACCAGCGGCGAGGAGACTTTGCTCATCTTTTGCGCCAGATTTATTCCAATCGGCAATGGCATCATGAAACAAGCTTCCGCGTAAAGCAGCGTCGGGTGCTAGGCCGAAGGATGGCAATGGCTCCAGCGCCAGCAAGCGCCGCGCATAGATAGCGTAGGGATTGCGCACGAGCTTTTCAATTTCTGTAACGCTGAATTTCCGTGGGCGGACAGCGACAGGTGGGGCGGGCGCGGGTTTTCGCATTGGGCCTTGCAGCGGCTCTGTGCCGCTTGGCATTTCCAAGGATTGTGCAAGAGCAACCCAGGGCGAATTTTCAATCATACGCGCATCCAAACCTGCTGTGGCCAGAACCGTTCTTAAGCGCAAGAGCCAGCGCGAAGGGCCAGCGGGCGCGCCGCCCAGACGTTTCGAATAGGTGAGATAGGTTTGGCCATAGGCAAAGCCTTGTTCAAAGTCATGCGCAGCAAGACCGATGTCGCGCTCCGGCTGGGGCAGACCAAGTTTTTCGCGCATGGTGCGGTTGAGCCATGCGCCGGAATCAGGCTGTGCTGGCCAGACTTGTTCATTGAGACCGCCCAGCACCATCACATCAAAAGGCAGAAGACGGGCTTCCAATGTGCCTAAGATCGACAAACGAGGATGGCCGAACTCCCTTGCCGGTGCAGGGGTTGCACGCAAGAGCGTTTGGGTGAGCAGAGCGCTTTCAAAAAAACTGGCGGCGCGCGCAACCAGCGCTTCGGCTGCGAGGTCATCGAGAAAGTCGTTGAGGGTTCCATTCACGCCATCATGCCAATCAAGGCCAGTGCAAGCTTGCTCAAGTGCCTGCCTTAGCAAGTGCACGAGCTTTGCCAGCCCGATTTGCCCACTGTTGCGAAGCGGCGCGAAGAGTGCATCAATCTGCGCTGCCAGCGTTTGGATTTCCGACCAAGCTTGCTCGTTCAATGTTTTGACCAAAGAATGCGCGTGATGGTTTTTTGCCTGTGCTTGTTTGGCCTTGGCCATTAATCCGGCAAAGCCACCTGCGTTCAGCCTGAGATCAAATCCTCGAAAGCATGCCACTTCCATGTTCTGCAATGTCGATGTGAGCGTGGCTTGGTCTTGGCCCATCGAAACAGAGCCGTGATGCAGAAAGGCCACAACGGTTTCAGCGGTGAAATCGCTTAGGCAGGCCTCGAGCAGCAGATCCAATGCACTGCCTGCGCCCTGTTTGGCCAGTGATATTCCGGCGCTGTCGGTGATTGGAATGTTCCATCGGTCCAGTTCTGCGGCCACGCGGGCGGCAAGGTCGCGGTCTGGCGTGACAAGAGCTGCGGTCTTGTTCGGCTGTTCCAACACTTCGCGCAGGATCAGCGCGATGCTGCGGGCTTCGAGATGGCGGTCAGGCGCTTCGATGAGATGGAGTCCTGTGAGACCCGCAGCAATAGCGTCGCGCTGCTTGGGTAAATTCTCATGCCATGTTTCAGCTGTAGCTGAGGGGCGCATGAGTTCTGAAATGAGGAGGTGGCGCCCACTTGGCTCAGCACCCAAAGTTTTTATATCACTGCGCTTGAGGCCTAGCTCAGACAGCAGGAGTTTCAAGGCAAACTGGCCATGTTCTTGCGGCAAGGCTTCCCAAGACGCGTCGTCGGCCAACAGATCAAGGCCTGGGAAAATGACGGCGCCTTCATCATGACGGGCAATGGCATCGAGCAGTGCCCGCGTGGCTGGGATGGTGCCCGTTGATCCTGCCGCGATGATGGGGCCCAGATGGCCGCCCCCAGCAATGCGTTTGGCCTCCAGCCTGATCATGGCGCCGCGTCTTTCAGCGTGGCCTTTGGTGTTCCGTGCTTGATGCAAAGCTAGCAGGTTTTCACTGAGAAGTGCCAGCAGGCTCAAGATCGCTTCGCGATGATGCGAGAGGTCAGCATCATAGGCCTCGCGCAACCTTGCAAAGTCAATTTCCTGGGTTTCCATGGTTTCAACCAACTGGACAAGGCTTTGCGCGAGACCCAGGCGCTGAACGGGAGAATTTGCTATTTCTGCCGCAAATTCAATTTCAGGATGGGCCGCAGCCCAGTCGCCTGCAAAAGCGGAAAGCGCCAATAAGAGCGCGGATTTTGAAAGTGCTGGCGCGAGATCGCCACTCACGCTTTCATCTTGTAGCCGATCTTCATCCAGATCGCCGATCGGTTTGATGCGTGGCAGAACGAGAGCCTTGACCCCCTTTTGCTCACGCAGAATTTGGCCAAAGCGCCGCGCGGCCCGGCGGGTGGGCAGGAGGATTGTCCAATCCGAAAGTGGACGACTTGTCGTGCCAACTGGGAACCCTTGCAGGATTTGATCGGCAAGGGTTTTGAGAAAGTCCGGGCCCGGCGCAATATTGTATACCCGGGGCAGGCTTTTGCTCATCTCAACTCCGCCTCAAATAGGCTTCTGCCTTTGGAATGGCATCCGGTGTGCCGACATGCAGCCAATGGCCTTCATGCTTGAGGCCGAAGAGGCGGCCAGCGGCAATCGCTTTGTTCCATAAGACATTCATTGAAAACTTGCCTTCACCAACGCCCCAAAAAAGGCGAGGATGAACAATATAGCCACCGATGTAAGCCAATGCATCATGGGTTTTGCGGATGAGGCGGCCATTTCCATCAATCACGAAATCACCGTCGCCATCATAGCCCGTGGTTTGTTTTGGGTCACAGAGCAAAAGCAAGCAATCCATCTTTGCGTCATCCCATGCCTCTGACAGGCGTTGCAAAGCGGGGGTGCCCTTGTCAGTCCAGAAACAATCGCTATTCAAAACGAAAAAGGGGTCGCTTCCAAGCAAAGGCAGAGCGCGGACGATGCCGCCCCCCGTTTCGAGAACCGCATCTGATTCATCTGAGCTCATTAGCTTTGGATTGCTGATCGTTTTAGCCCAGGCTTCGATTTGGTCTGGCAGATAGTGCTTGTTGACCACGGCGCGGTCCACGCCTGCCGTAGCGAGATGTTCAATCCCGTATTCAATGACGTGTTTGCCATTCACGTGCAGCAAAGGTTTTGGCGTGTGATCGGTCAAAGGTCGCATACGTTGGCCGAGGCCGGCAGCAAGGATCATCGCGGTCTTGGGATAAAAAGCCATTAGCCTTGTTCCACATTCAGAGCTGCAGGCAAGTGCTGTTCAAACCACTGCCTGAGTTCAACTAAAGCCGCGTGTTCGAGATTGCGTTTGAGATAGCGCGATACGCGCGGCATGTGTTGCAGATATTGTGGCTTACCATCACGCATGTTGAGCCGGGCAAAGATGCCCAGAATTTTTGTGGCACGTTGCGCACCCAGAATGGCATAGGCGCGAGCGAACGCGGCTTCATCGAAGTTTGAGGAATTTTTTCGCAATGCCACATAATGCCCATAAAGCCTGTCGGCAAAATCAAAAGAGATGTCGACGCGCGCGTCTTGCAGCATTGAGGCCAGATCATAGGCGGGGTGACCCAGAACGGCATCTTGCGAATCAATAATACCGACGCGTTTAAGCCCTGATTGATGCGGAACCCAAATCAGATTTGGCGAATGATAATCGCGCATCACCCAGACGGGGGTTTGTGCGACCGTAAATGGCAAAATCCTGCACCAGACATCCGCAAAGCTTTCATTCAAACTCTGAGGCGCTTTGGTCTTGTGGACGTGCATATGAAACCACGAAGGCAGCAAATCAACTTCAATCAGCTGCGCCTCTTGGTCATAATGCGGCATGATGTGATCTTTGCCGCTGCGCACCTTGGCCGCCATTGGCCATTCACGCGCTGCCATATCGGCCAGCACTTCGACAGCGGCACGCATTGGTGTTTCCATATCATCGCCGCGCCTGAGCATCGTGGCAAAAACTCTGCTGCCCAGATCTTCGATCAAGGCCAGTCCGTACGACACATCACAGGCGAAAATCTGCGGTGCGCCAAAACCCATGGCACAGAGTTGATCGTTAACGGCCACAACTGCGCTTATGTTTTCGGTGAGATGGGCGATGGCGCTATATGGTTTTCCATTTTTCACCGGCGGACCATCCGGGCGCTGCGGCATGTCCATCAAGATCACGTCGCGGGTTTGATAAGATAGTTTCTCATAACGGCGCGATGAGGCATCGCCATCGAGAAACACGCGGGTTTGTATTTGCCCGCCGTGTTCAGTGACGAAGTTTTCGATCTCCATATTGCGGGTGAGGATGTTCACCCAAGCCCCTTTGGCGTTGAGGGTGATATCGCGGCGTTGTCCTGCACCCGAGAATATCAGTTCCAAAACGTCACTGGACAGATTTTCAATCTCCGCACTTGGCCATTCGATCAACATCAAATGGCTTTTGGCCAATTCTTCCAAACCAAGCTCTTGCGTTTCGGCTGGATTACTCAAACGGTAGAGATCAACATGAGCAACCGACACGCGCGTGTTGTCATAGGTTTGGATCAAAGAAAAGCTCGGGCTGGGCACGTCAAAATCTTGGCCCGAATTACCCAGCGCTTTGATTAAGGCGCGAGCAAAGGTGGATTTGCCCGCACCTAGATCACCTTTCAGTAAAACAACATAGCCCGGCCTTGCAAAGAGCGAGAGAGTTCTGGCCAAGTTTTCGGTTTCTTGTGGAGAAGTGGAGACGATATGCATGGTTTAAGCCGCGACAGAAGCGGCAATGGGACGGGCAGATTTCGTCGGACCGGCGATGGGCAGAGTGCAGACCACGGTGGTGCCTTGTTCCAGTTTCGAGACCAAGGACACCCGTCCGCCGTGAAGCTCGGTGAAGCTTTTGACCAAGGCCAATCCAAGGCCGGGGCCACGGTGACTGCCCGGTGAGGGTTTCGATTGGAAGCGATCAAACACTTTCTGCTGGTATTCGGGATCGATGCCGCGGCCCGAATCGGCAACCCAGATTTGCAGCATTTCACCCTGGCGCCTCGCGCCCATCCGAATCTTTCCGCCCTCAGCAGAAAAACCCACTGCATTTGAGAGGAGATTGCCGAGCACTTGTTCGAGGCGGTTAGGATCAGCATTGATTGTGGTGACATCCGCTGCCATTTCAACCGAAAGCTCAAGCTGGCGCTTTTCCAAGACCAGCACAAATTTCTCAGCCGTTTTTTCCAGCAGATTTGCCACATCGACCTGGGCCAGTTTGAGCTCCATCTGGCCAGCGTCAATGGCAGAGAGATCGATGATCGCATCGATGACGGATTTCAAATCCTCCGATGAGCGACGAATGGCGCCCACATATTCAGTTTGCTTGGGGCTCATTTCGCCCATCATGCCCAGTTCCAAAGCTTCTGAGAAGCCAATGATGCTGTTCAACGGTGTCCGCACTTCATAGGAGACATTGGCCAGGATGCTGTTCTTTAACCTGTCTGCTGCTTCGAGCGCCTCTGCGCGGTCTTGCAGCGCGCGTTCGGCACGCACGGCGTCCGACACGTCGGTGAAGGTCAATAGCGCATTGCCATCAGGCAAGGGCACGGCGCGGTAGCGCAGCACCCTGTCATCTTGTGTGATCCGGCCTTCATGTGGTTTGCGATTGCTTTCAAGGCCCGTCACACCGAACTTGATATCTGCCCAAGCGGCACGACTATCGACACTGAGGCCTTGCATTTGTGCCAGTTCATTCACATGGGGCTTTTTATCGAGCAGGGCAGGATCAGCCGACCAGAATTTGACGAAGGCTGGGTTATAAAGGCGCAGGCGACCATCAGGGCCTGAGAGGGCAACGGCTTCTGCCAAATTGTCCAAGGTTTCACGCTGCACTTCGAAGAGCTCGTTATAGCGGCTTTCAAGTTGATATTCTTTGGTGAGGTTTTCATAGAGATAGGTGACGCCACCAAAGGGATGCTGTTCAGTGATAACGCGCAACGAACGGCCATCGGGTAAATACCAATAATCTTCACTCGGCTCTAAAGTCGTATAGGCTTTGAGCTGTTTGGCGCGCCATTCACGGTAGTTGGCCTGTTCAGGCAAAAAGCGTTGGGAACGGAGCCGATCGAGAACCTCACCATCGGTTGGCTTGGCTTCGAGGAAAGCTTCTTCCAGTTGCCAAAGTTGGCCGTAAGCTTGGTTGGAGAAACGCAAGCGCTGGTCTGGGCCGAAAATGGCTATGGCGGTGGGGAGCTTATCAAGCGTTGAAGCGTGGGCTTTGATGTGACGTTCAAGCTCGCGCTCGGCATCTTCAAGCGCAGTCACATCAAGCGCGAAATCGACCTGACCCGATTCAAGCGGGAGTTGATGGATATTAAATGTTCGCACCGCACCGCGTTGGACCGCGCGGGCCCGGCCCAATAATGCAGTATCAGGATCCGACTTGCTGCGATCAATCGTTTCGGACTTGGCCAAAACGATATTGCCTTTTAAGACGGCTTCGCCACTGGCCGCCTCGGTGACATCGACATAAGATTTGTTGACCCATGAAAGGCCCCCGGTTTGATCAGAAAGCCAAATCGGAAAGGGAGCGCTATCGAGGATCGCACTTAGCCTTTCAACTTGCTTGGTCAGTTTGTGGGCATCATACAGGGTTTCATTGGCTTCGAGGCGCTGGCCGGCAAGGGGGCGGAAGCGAAGGGTTGTCATTGTGCCTGCGGCGCGCCCATCTGCCTCCAATAAATCACCATGCAAGGTTTTAACGCCGAAGTTGAAGGGAGATCCTGTATTGCGAAGCTCTGTTAGGTCACGGCTTATTCTTTCGGCGGAATCGCGCTCTAGCCAATGGCTAAAGTGCATTACATCCCCAACAGTATTCGGCAGTTTGGCAGCGCCGTGCATTGTGCCCACCATTCGATCCGGCTCTGCGACAGTTCCCGACCACGTGAGCAGCATCTGTGATTCAGATTGCAACGCTGTTTCGGCCTGGTTCAGTTGATATTCAACTTCGCCCAGACGGCGCCTCGCGGCTTGCAATGTGCTGCTCATGCCGCGTGACCTGACGGCCATAAAGACGGCAACGAGCAGGCTCGTAAAGGTCGCAACAGCGAGGCCAAGCGGCAGGGGAGGAACTTCAGTGAGACTGAGCGCCTGAGCCGATGTCGTCTGGCCAAGGCACAGCCACGCTGCCACGCAAAGGCGGCGGGCAACGCTCAACCGCGCTGACTTGCTCATAAGCTCCAAAGTTTCCCCACCAATTCCGACCCCCAAAGCTAAGCCGAATCACCAGCGCTGCTTTGCCGCCCAGCTATAAACGTCTCTGAGTCATTCGTGAATCAGGTAGATTTAGGACGGCCCATAGCTGCGGTCAGCCCCCTAGACCTGTGCAGCGGATGCCTTTTCAAACTGCTCTGCCAAAAGCCTTACATCGACTCCGGCAAAGGATTGGACCCCGACGCACACTTGGTCTGGCAGCAAAGAGTTACAGAAGGCCTCAACTTCATCTGCCGACAGAGGCGTGCTCGCCCAATGGGTTTTGCAAAGACTATGACTGTTGGGCCATACGTGTGCGTTGGTTTTCTGTACTTCATCCACAAACATGCCATAGAGTGCATATTCCGAAAATTGCAAACGGTTACGAAGCACGCGGTGCCATTTGCCATTGTTACGTTTTGCGAGATGGCGGCACATGTCAATCACCGTCTGACGATGCCACGTTACAAAGTTATTAATGTATCCGTAGTGGCCTTCGGGACCAGAATTCAGCCCAAGGATCTCAATGCAGGCCTTGACATATTTTGGGTTAGATATTGCAGCCAATGTCATTTTATCTGGGCTGCGAAACATTTTAATTCGGCCTTGAGGAGCAAGTGCAGAGACATCGAAAGGGCGCAGGAAGAACATATCTGAATCACAATAGGCAAGACCCTCTTGCGTCAATCTTTCGGCGATCCCGATTTTGATCATCTGTTGCAAATGCCAACCGATCGAGATGCCCGTATCCCTTGACCACCATACGCTGCGGCCACCCAAAAAAGGCAAGGTAAACAAGAGGCGCATGCCGCTTGGGGCCGTTTCTTCGGTCAACCAGACTGAACGGCGTGGGCCATTGAGATTTTTGAAAGCTTCAAAGTGTGGTTTGTCGACGACAATATAATGATGCCAAGGCCCCATGAGAAATCGATCCATGCTGCGGCACAGGAGTTTGCAACGCTCCAAATCGCCCAGGTAACTTGGGGTTACGAAGGCCCACTTAATCGGGGTGATCGAATTATCCACCAAAATTAACCCGCGATGACTTCCCGCACGCTTAGCACCGAAACAATACCAAACGCGATGGCATAAAATATATAGATGCCGATAAAAACCGAAGCCTGATGGCC
>JAYWAB010000227.1:0-5214 GCA_043782835.1 Aestuariivirga sp. | reverse complement strand
CTATGGCGCGCTGGCTGACAAGCAGGTTGAGGCGTGAGCGAATGAAATTCTTCTCCAACAGCGCCATCAACCGGATTTATTTTCACTCCGGCCTGCAAGGTTTTGCCACCAATTGTGGCGGGGCGTTTATTTATGTTTATCTGCTGAAAGCGGGTATCGCCTTGCCGCTGGTCTTTGTGATCATCGCGGCGGTGGTGCTGTCGCGATTGGCGTTGCGTAGATTCGTTGTGCCTGTGGCAAAACGCATTGGGCTCAAACAAGCCTTTATGCTCGGCACATTCATCGATGCTTCGAGCTATCTGGTTTTGGGCCAGGTGCAGGGGCTTTCCAACTGGCTCTTTGCCTATGTCGTTGTGGCCTCACTGGGCACGACGTTTTATTGGACCTGCTTTCACGCCGTGGTGGCCAGGCTTGGTGATGATGAACATCGCGGTTCGCAGGTGAGCGTGCGCGAAGCGGTGGTTGCGGTGACGGCGATCATCGGCCCACTGGTCGGCGGTGCGGCGCTGACGGTGTTTGGCCCTTTTGCCGCCTTTGCCATTGCCGCGACTTCTTACGCGCTGGCAATTGTACCAATTCTGGGCCTGCCTGATATGGCGATTCCCGCTCAATCCATTATTGCCTCAGCCACCAAGCGCTTTACCTTCAGCCTGAATTTTGGCGATGGGCTGGTGGCGGCGGCGATGAATTTTGGGTGGAAGCTGGTTTTGTTTCAAGCCTTGGGCGCCAGCTTTGAAGCCTTCGGTGGGGCACTGGCCATCGCCGGGCTGGTGGGTGCTGCCATGGGCATGGTGTTTGGACGGTTGATTGATATGGGCCACCGAAAACGCGCCATCGAAGTGGGAATCGGCTTTGTGGTGATTGCTGTGATTGCCGAAGGCGTGGGCTATGGTGCCCCATGGAGCGCATTGATGGCCACCATGTTGGCGGCGATTTCAGTGCCCGTCTATATGTCGGCCATCATGTCGCCCTATTACAACATCGGCAAAGCCAGCGATTGTACATTACGTTTCGTTTCCGTTGGCGAGAATGGTTTTGATTCAGGCGCAGGGCTTGGCTGTCTCTTTGCAGCTTTAATCATCTGGCTTGGGTGGGGCACGATCTGGTTGCCAGTCGTGGGCCTTTTGGGATGTGCGGGCTGTTATATGGTGCTGAGCAAGTTTTTGCCACGTGCCGCCTAAAGCGGCGTCCCATCTTTCTTCATATAGACGCCCTTTTGGTTGGCCTGCACAACCTTCATGTCGAGGTCACTGTACCAGGCTGTTTCTGCCTCAGCCCTTGTGCCCATTTCGAGATATTGCACAGGCTTGGTGGTGAAGTTCTTCAAGCAATGGCCGTTGGCGGTATTCGCTTTGAAACCTGCGCACATGCCGGGCGTGAGCACGTGTTCGCCTGCATCATCGACCAACGTGATCTCGCCTGAAATCACGTAGATGAATTCATCTTCCTTCTCGTGCCAATGGCGCTGAGAGGACCACGCGCCGGGTTCCAGTGTCACCAAATTTACACCAAATTGACTGAGCCCGAAGACATCGCCCAAAAGATATTTGGTGCGGCTGAGGCAAGGTTGATCATGGGGCTTGGGATAGCGCGAGCCTGTGCGCGTGGGCGCGTCAGTGGCCTTAATGGCGGGCGGGTGGTTGTGCATGTTTGGCCTCGATTTGATTGACGGCATCGACAACGGCATCAAAAGTCAAAAGTGTTGAGGCATGGCGCGCCTTGTAATCGCGCACTGGCAGCAGGGCCTCGAGGTCAGCCCATTTTCCCTGCGGCACTGGTCCCTGCTCTTTCAACATTTTATACATCTGGTCGCGTAACCCGCGCAGCTCTTGCGGGGTTGAACCCACCACGTGGCGCGCCATGATCGAGCTTGAGGCTTGGCCCAGGGCGCAAGCCTTCACGTCATGGCCGAAGTCTGAGACAAGGCCATCTTTCACGGCCACATCGACAGTGACTTTTGAGCCGCAGAGTTTGGAATGGGCCACGGCCGTGGCATCTGGATGGGCCAGCCGCTCCAGCCGTGGAATATCGGCGGCCAGTGCCAGAATTTTGCGGTTGTAGATTTCGTCGATCATCGGGTTTCACGCTTTTTGCTAAAGCTGATATGGGTATTGGCATAGCATAGTGCAAACCCGCGAGACATTCAAAATGAGCGCAACTGACCTTGACGAAACACTGGAGCTGAAACTGAGTTTCGATGGTGCGGGCCTTGTCCCTGCCATCGTACAGGACGCTGATGACGGCACGGTGTTGATGTTCGCCTGGATGAATGGCGAAGCGCTGGCTGCCACGCGCAAGACAGGGCTTGCACATTTTTACAGCCGCTCGCGCGCAAAGCTATGGCTGAAAGGCGAAACGTCGGGCGAGACTTTCAGTGTGCAAGAGCTGCGCGTGGATTGCGATCAGGATGTGCTGCTTCTCAAAGTCAAAGCCAACGGAAAAGGCAACGCCTGCCATACCGGGCGACGGAGCTGTTTTTATCGGCGCGTTGAGGGCGATGGGTTGAGCATCATCTAAACTCTCCATCGGCGGGCCTCACCCGCCGAAGCCGTTGGTTTTCGCAACAAAGTCTGGGTGGCCGGGTCAAGCCCGGCCATGGAGAGACTTTGATCGCAGTGGACGTCTGGTTACAAATGGCGGTGCCAGCCCCAGCCATGTGGACGAAAGCCACCATAGAAACCAAACATAATTGGCGCTGGCGGTGGCGCTGGACGGATCCAATAACAGTGGCCATTCCAGGCGCGGAAGCGGTGCGGGCCGCAGCCATCGCGGGCTTCAGCGGGTGTCATCGCCATCACCGATAAAGTCAAAAGCGTCATTCCCGCAAAAATCAATTTTTTCATGTTCAACTCCCTAATTTGTCATCGCGAACTTGGCGATCCCGTTGACCGGCACCCCGGCGGGTTTGCTGATCTCGGCTTCGTCGACAATTGACGCAGGAGGAAGTGACTTCCGTCGCAGTTTTGCTGCGACATATTTGAGGCGTGAGATTTGCGAGGTAGTGCTGTTAGAAATGAAATTATATCACGGCATTACTTTGCCTTTTTTGGCGACAAAGACTTGGACACCGGAATGTTCAATACTTTTTGATGGACGTCATTGATCAGTACTTCGAGCCGCTCGGTCAAGGATTTGATCTTGTCGGTCAGATCAGTGTTTTGTTTGAGCATGGTCACCAAAAGCTCGGTTTGCTTGGCCGCAAAACTTTGACGCTCGTCGCTGGCATGGGCCAGGTCTTCGCGGTGTTGCGCATCGGCCTCGGCATGGGCCTTGTCACGATCTGCCTGGCGCGTCTGGGCGAGAAGGATCAAAGGTGCGGCATAGGCCGCCTGCAAACTGAAAGCGAGATTGAGAAGAATGAACGGATATTCGTCAAACTTCGTCCAGCCCAGGCTGTTGACCACCATCCACAGGATCACGATCAAGCTCTGCATGATCAGGAAGGTTGGCGTCCCAAAGAAACGCGCGAATTTTTCAGCTTGAAGTGCAAACCAGCCATTGCCGAAAGCCGAAGCCAGATGAACATGGGGCAAGTGGAAGCGAAAGAACACGTGGTGATGTTTAACTCTGTCGTGATTCACCGGCTTATTGCTATCTGACATGGGTGTGCCCTCAACTGTGCGACGATGAGGGTGCATAGTCTGATTCTACGATTTGCGGCCTATTACCAATCGGCAATTCACCCGATGTCACACCGCGCCGGAAATATAGGCCTGCATATCGGCAGCATCGCGTTCGATCTGTTCGATCCTGAATTTCACCACATCGCCAATTGAAATCATGCCGGCGAGTTTGCCATTGGTCACCACGGGCAAATGGCGGATGCGGAACTGCGTCATCATCTTCATCAACTCCGCCTCGCTGTCATCCTCCCCACAGGCCTGCACGCTGGGCGTCATGATCGAAGAGACGGGCTTGGTCAAAGCTTGCGCTCCCAGTGCTGCGATGCAGCGCACAATGTCACGCTCGCTCACGATGCCATCGATCATGCCGCCACCTTGTGAAACGATCACGGCACCGATGCGTTTGGCCGCCAAAATATCGGCTACGTGTTTTACGGTCTCATCCGGTGCGACTGTGACAACATCGCGGCCCTTGAGCTTCAAAATATGGGAGACAGACATGGCGTCCTCCTAAGGCTGAGACAACTGTGTGATAGCACCATCAATGCAGTGTGTGAATGGATTTGCGCGTTATTGTCGCGTCCAATACATAAAATGCAATAAAGCCCACAATGAAGCCGCCGAGATGGGCTTCCCACGCGATGACGCTCTGTTCGAGAAAAGCCGTGCCTGTCATATATTGCGTTGTCGCGGTCAGCAGTGTGAGGCCCAACCATATAACGGTGAAAGTGATGGCGCGGGGATTGCTCAGCAACTCCCAAGGCCGCAAGGGTTGGATATTGTCCATGTGTTCAACATACTTGCCATTCATCAGCGGAATAGCGCCGGCCAGAATGCCTGAGACGCCAGCCGAAATCCCCACCATGATCAGCGTCTCGCCCCAATGGACGATGAGCGAGGCCACCGCCCCTGCAATGATTGAGACCACCAAAAGTACGAGATAGCGCCATGTTCCCAGCCGCGCTTCAACGGGCTTGGAAAAGACCGCCAGCCACAGGCTGTTGGTCAGAACATGCGGCCAATCACCATGCAGCAGGCCATAGGTCAACATGCTCCACCACGCTGCCCCCAACGGTTGGGGAAAAGGCGCTGCACCGAAACGGGCTGGAATAAAAGCGAAGACATAGTTGGTCCAAGCGCGCCAAGGTTCGCCGCCTTGCGAAATTATAAAATGTATGGCGATCAGCAGTCCCAGAATGGCCCAGACGACCGGCGGAAGGTTAATGATGGGCGGCTTGGCCGCAACCGCAGGTTCGTCATTCTGGCTTTGAGTCATTGCTGGGCACGTTTCCTTACCTGTTATGGCCAAATGCGTGGGGTTCAGCCGTTTGGCATGGCCCCTGCACTACACAGCCCACAGGTTCAATTATGGGACAGGCGTAAAGCCTGTTGCCAAGAAGGATATGCCATGCAGGCTGATGACCGCAACGGAATTGACAAGGCCGCCACCCAGATCATTCATCCGGGCAGCCGTCAACTGTTTCGCTATTGGGAAGGCTTGCGGGCTGAACGCCCCTGCCCGCAACGCGGCGAGATTGCCTTGGCCAAGCTCGCACCCCTGCTGCCAAACGTCTCGATCATCGAGCGAACC